>SACH01000024.1 GCA_009928645.1 Gammaproteobacteria bacterium
CTGGTCGCAGAGGATATCGCCGGGGGCCAGGACATTGCCACAGAGGCAGAGATCCACCGGGCCGGGCGCAGCCTCGCCCACCAGTTCGCCATCCAGGCCGATGGAGCCGACCAGGCGCCGGCTGCCATCCGGCAGGACCAAGCGGACCGAGGCCGCACGGCCATTGACCATCTCCTTGAGGACGCGCAGGAAGCGCAGCAGCAGGCTGTCCAGGGACTCGGCGGTGTTGATCCCGGCCGCCACGTCGTAGAGGATCTTAATCGAGGCCGTCTTCTGCGCCAGGCGCATGGTCTGACGGGCGACCCGATGGTCCATGTCCTCGTAGAGTTCCGCCAATTCTTCGTTGAGGCTGCAGATGGCGCGGGCCAGGGGCCCCAGGACCCCCGCCTCCAAGGCGGGTGCCCGCAGGGAGCCGCTGGTACCTGGTTCGGCCTGACAGACGCGGATGACCGCCTCCTCCATCTCGGCCAGGGGCAACAGCAAGCGCCGGCGCAGGCGCAGACCCGCCAGGGTGAGCCCCCCCAGGGCGAGCGACAAACCGGCAAGCCACCCGAACCACGCCTGGCCAGTCCCGGTCCTCGTCAGGCCTGGCAGGGCCGCCAGACCTGCCAGGCCCAGGGTCAGACTGACCAGAGGTCCGACCAGACCGATCCCCCGCACCAGCGCCCAGGCCGGCCGGGACCGTTGGCTGTCGCCGAGCGAGGCAGCGCTGAGATCAGGGGTGAGAGGAGGCATGCGGGACTTAATGGGGGTGGCCGCCGGCCATGGCAAGCTCGGCCTGGACCGCGGGCTTACCCTGGGCCGTGGGCTCGCCCTTGCTCTGCGGCTGATCCTCGCCAGTGCCCTTGACGCCTTCCTCACCCAGGCCTTCGCCCTGGGCGGCGGCCAGGGCCCGCTCCCGCTCCCGCCGTTGCAGTTCCCACATGGCGGCGTAGCGCCCGCCCTGGGCCAGCAGTTCGCGATGGCTGCCCTGCTCCACCAGCCGTCCGGCCTCCAGTACCAGGATCTGGTCCGCGTCCACCACCGTGGACAGGCGGTGGGCGATGACCAGGGTGGTGTGATTCTCCGCCACCTCCGCCAGGGTACGACCGATGGCCTGCTCGGTCTGGCTGTCCAGGGAGGAGGTCGCCTCGTCAAAGACCAGGATGCGCGGGCGCTTGAGGATGGCACGGGCGATGGCTACGCGCTGCTTCTCGCCACCGGAGAGCTTGAGACCGCGCTCCCCCACCACCGTGTCCCAGCCATCGGGCAGGGACATGACAAAATCGCGGATATGGGCCATGGCCGCCGCCCGTTCGACCTCCGCCCGGCTGGCGTCGGGGCGGCCATAGGCGATGTTGTAATAGATGCTGTCGTTGAACAGCACCGTGTCCTGGGGGACGATGCCGATGGCGGCGCGCAGGCTGTCCTGGGTCAGGGCGCGCAGGTCCTGGCCGTCGATGAGGATGCGCCCGCCGGTGACGTCGTAGAAGCGGAACAGCAGGCGCGCCAGGGTCGACTTGCCCGCCCCGCTATGACCGACCACCGCCACCTTCTGGCCGGCACCGATCGCGAAACTCAGGCCATGCAGGATGGGCCGTTCCGGCTGGTAGTGGAAATCGACGGCCTCGAAGCGAACCTCGCCCCGGCCCAGGACCAGGGGCCGGGCCTCCGGGGCGTCGCGCACCTCCGGCTCCCGCTCCAGCAGCTTGAACACCAGGTCCATGTCCGCCAGGGCGTACTTGATCTGACGATACACGATGCCGAGAAAATTGAGGGGGATGAAGATCTGCAGCAGCAGGGCGTTGACCAGCACCAGGTCGCCGATGCTCATCTCCCCGGACACCACCCCCCGGGCGGCGAGGAACATGATCAGGGTCACCCCCAGGGCGATGATGGCCCCCTGGCCAAAGTTGAGCAGGGACATGGAGGTCTGGCTCTTCACCGCCACCTCCTCCCAGGCATCCAGGGTGCCGTCGTAGCGCCGCAGTTCCAGGCCCTCGTTGCCGAAATACTTGACCGTCTCGTAGTTGATGAGGCTGTCGAAGGCCTGGCCGTTGGCCTCCGAGTCCAGGCGGTTCATCTGGTGGCGGTAGTCCATGCGCCACTCGGTGATGGCGAAGGTGAACAGGGCGTAGACGGCCACCGCGCCGAATGTCACCAGGGTGAAGGCCAGTTGGTAACGCGACAGCAGGATGACCGCCACCAGGGTGAACTCCACCAGCACCGGCAGGATGCTGAAGGCCAGATAATTCATGATGGAGCTGACCGAGCGCGTGCCCCGCTCCAGGTCGCGGCTGATGGCCCCGCTCTGGCGCCCCAGGTGGTAGCGCAGGGACAGGCGGTGCAGGTGCGTCAGCACCCGGGTGGACAGGCGGCGCATGGCCCGGTAGCGCACCCGGGCGAAGACGACGTCCCGCAGTTCGTTGAACAGGGAGGCGGAGAGCTTGAGCAGGCCATAGGCCAGGAGCAGGCTCACCGGCAGGATCAGCACCTGATCCTTGGCCTGCTCGAAGGCGTCGACGATCTCCTTGAGCACCAGGGGCACGCCGACGGTCGCCACCTTGGCCAACACCAGGCAGGCCAGGGCCAGCAGGGCGCGCCCGCGAAATTCCCACAGATAGGGCAGCATCGCCCGGAGGTTGTGGGCATCGCGCCGGTCCTTGTGGACCCGTTCGGTGGCGTTGGTGATCATGGGGCGGTCATTCTCGCTGCCTTGGGCCCCATTGCAGGCCCGGGGCGTGATGATAGCTCAGGGCGCGGCCGGGGTCTGAGCCTTGCCTCTACTAAAGTCCATCCCAAAGGACGCCCCTCTGGCGGGCGCGGGGGTGCATGCTTGGATTTACGGCTCGGGCGGCACCTGGCGATGGACCCGGGGCATAGGTCCCCATAAGCTTGTCGACCAGATCCCCGCGATCGTCACCCCCCGCCAGGCGCCCACCCACCCCCGACCCGTTCTGGCGAGCCGCGCCGTTTCGGGCTGGAGTGGGCATGCCTTCCTGGCGTTTAATGAGGTGATCAAGGCCGTGCCATGATGACCGCCTTTTCCCCGATCGCGACAGCCCTAGCGGTATGAGACCACGCCCATGACAGAGCCCCCCTTCGATTTCACCGGTTGCAGCCTCCGCGAACCCTATGCCCTGCAAGTCCTGGGCAACGAGATGGAGCCGGAATTTCCCGACCAGTGCATCATCGTCATCCGCCCCGAGGACCGCTGCGGTGACGGCATGTACATCTTCGTCGAGGTCGAGGGGGTGCGCTGGTTCCGCCAGTACCGCCGGGATGCCCAGGGGCGGGAGACCCTGGTCGCCCTCAATCCCCTCTACCCGGAGATCGACCTCACCGGCCTGGAATGGCGCGTGCTTGGCGTCATCGTCCAGCGCAACATCCGCCGTCAGATCAAGCATTACCGCTACGAGGTCGGCCATCCAAGCCACTGACAGCCTAAAAATGTTGGAAACTTTCATTCACTGAAAGTATCCTGCATTTTTATGGAGACCCTCACCAAGGCCATCCAGGCGGCATACTGGCAGGAGCGCATCCTCAGCGAGGCGCAGTTGGCCCGGCTGCTCGATGGCTCACCGCAGCGGCGCTACAACCTGGTGAATCGGGCACTGCACGGGGGGGAGCTGCTGCGATTGCGACGCGGCTGTTACCGGCTGGCCCCGGCGGTATCCGGGAGCCTGCCCCACCCTTTCGTCGTGGCCCAGGCGCTACGGCCCGGGTCCTACGTTTCGATGGAATCAGCGCTGAGTTTTCATGGTTGGATTCCGGAAGCCGTGCCAACGACCCTGTCCATCCTGCCCGGACGTCGCCGTGACGAAGCCCTGGTACCGGGCCTGGGGAGCTTCCAATTCTCGCCCCTGGCCCTGCGGCGGGGGTTTTTTCTGGAGGCGGTCGACCGCGTTCCGTTTGGCGGTCAGGCGGCGCTGGTGGCCCGACCACTTCGGGCCCTGCTGGATCGTTGCTGTCTGCTCAGACAGGATTGGCCGGGGCTGGCGGCGGTGACCCAAGATCTGCGCATCGAACCGGAGATGATCCTGGGCCTGAGGCCCGACGACCTGGAGCCTCTGCGCCCGCTCTATCGGCATGGGCGGATGAGAAGCTTGATCGACGCCCTGCAACGGGAACTGGACTCGCTACCCCGGGGGGCGGCGTCATCATCGATTTGTTGCGTCAGCGCCTGGCGGGCTATGCCCCGGCCGATGCCTGGCAGGAGGAGCAGGCACTGAAGGAGATCCTGCAGGAGGTTGCCTTGTATGGCCTCTGGCGTGCCGGCTTCTTCTCCGTCGCCGCCTTCCAGGATGGCACCAGCCTGCGCCTGCTCCATGGCCTGCGCCGCTTTTCGGAGGACCTGGATTTCATCCTGATAGCTCCAGATGCCGGTTTCGACTGGTCGCCCTTCCTGGGAGTCTTGGTCGAGGTACTGGCCGAATTCGGCGTGCGCGGCGAACTGAGCGACCGTGGGCGCATGGATCGCGCCGTGCGGCAGGCACTGCTGAAGGATGACTCCCTCGCGCGCCAGCTCGATGTGTCCTTCTATCGCGGCGATACCGGGCGCAAGCTCAGGATCAAGCTGGAAGTCGACACTCGCCCGCCGGCGGGGTCCGGCTTCGACTACCACTATCTCGATTTCCCGCTCGACTTTGAGGTGTGCAGCCAGGATCTGGCGAGCAACTTCGCCCTGAAAATCCATGCCTTGCTCTGTCGCCCGTACCCAAAGGGCCGGGATTGGTTCGATTTTGGCTGGTATGTCGCCAAGGGTATCGGCCCCAATCTGCCTCATCTCCAGGCGGCCCTCGAACAGTACGGTCCCTGGCAGTGCCAGGACCTGGTGGTGGACCGGGTCTGGCTGGAAGGCGCCCTGCTCGCGCGGATTGGCGCGCTGGATTGGCCAAAAGCGATTCAAGACGTAAAACCCTTTTTGCCAGCCCCGGAGCAGGCCGGGTTGAAGCTGTGGGGCGAGCCTTTTTTTACCGCCAAGGTAGCGAAACTCATCCAGCATCTCTAGCTCAGCCTGACCGCGCGTCCCTTCGCCAGGCGAATGCGGCGAGCAATCCAAGGCGGGACGCATGGCCTTCGTCGAATTGCTGCCCTTCTCCATCCAGGAACACGCTGATCCACAAAGGCACTCAGGTCCGACCCTGGCATAGCGCCGCCCATGACATCGGCTAATGGCCTGTCTCGGCTCTCCGGCCAAATCCGATCAACCCTCTGGATATGGATGCCCCCCCAGGGCGCCTTGCAAGGGTTACGACCGGCGTCTAAGCTGAATTCAGCCAGCCCATCCAGGCGCCAGGATACGCCGCTCGCCAATGCACCCTCCATGCTTCTTTCCTTCGAGACGGCCTTATCGCCTATCCATCCCCGCTGGTTTGGGAAGGCTTTCGCCCTTTCGACCTAGGTTGCCGCAGGGCGGACTGTCCCTGGCACTCGGTCCGATGTTGCCACGGGGCGGGCTATCTCTAGCCTTTGGGCGAAGGTTGCGAGGGGGCGGACCATCCCTGACCCTCGGCCCAAGGCTGGTGCTGGCTGGACTCCTCCTCCTGGCTCTCAGCGCCTGCGAGGAGCATAAGACCGCCGCCAGCCCGCCCCCGGTGCCGGTCGTCACCCTGGCGGTCGCCACCGAGCAGGTCCCCGTGGCCGTGGAGGAGGTGGGCCGGGCGGAGGCGTCCAATTCCGTCACCCTGCTGCCCCGGGTAGGGGGCCAGATCCTGGCCCACCATTTCGGGGAGGGCCAGGCGGTCGCCGCCGGGGACCTGCTCTACGCTATCGATCCCGCCCCTTACGAGGCCGCGCTGCGCTCCGCCGCGGCCCAGTTGGCCAAGACCCAGGCCGAGCTCAAGTTCGCCCAGGACGAGGCGGACCGCTACGCGGAACTGGAGACCAAGCGCACCGTGTCGCGCTCCCAGGCCGAGCAGTACTCCAACGCGGCCGTGGTCCTGCGGGAGGCGATCCGCGCCCGGGAGGCGGAGGTCGAGCAGGCGCGGCTGCATCTGGACTATTGCCACGTCCTCTCGCCCATCCCCGGCCGGGCGGGGGCCTACCTGGCCAACGCGGGGGCCTTCGTCGAGGCCTACAAGACCCCGCTGGTGGTGGTCAACCAGATCGATCCCATCCACATCGTCTTCTCCCTGCCCGAGGGCCGCTTGCCGGAGGTGCTGGAGGCCCTCGCCGCCGGGCGCCTGGAGGTGGCCGCCACCATTGCCGCCTCGGGCCAGTCCCGGGGGGGCGGCATCGTCCATTTCATCGACAACAGCGTCGATCCCGCGACCGGGACCATTAAGCTCAAGGCGCGTTTCGCCAACGCGGACGCCTTTTTCTGGCCCGGCCAGTTCGTCAAGGTGCGCCTGGTGCTGCGCACCCTGGCCGATAGCCTGCTGGTGCCCGACGAGGCGGTGGTCAAGTGCCCCCAGGGGACCTGCGTCTTCGTCGCCGGCGCCGACGGCCAGGCGGAGCTGCGGCCGGTCCAGGCCGGCGAGCGCCTGGAATCCCGCACCCTGATCCTGAGCGGCCTGACCCCGGGCGAGGCGGTGGTGGTGGCGGGCCAGAACAAGCTCAAGCCCGGCTCCCCCCTCAAGCCGGTCCCGCCGACCTGACCGCCAGGTCCCACCGCCGTGAACTTCTCGGAACGCTTTATCCGCCGGCCGGTGATGACCACCCTGGTCATGCTGGCGCTGCTGCTGTTCGGGCTCATCGCCTACGACCGGCTGCCGATCAGCAATCTGCCGACGGTGGACTTTCCCACCATCAGCGTCACCGCCAAGCTGCCGGGCGCCAACCCCGAGATCATGGCCGCCGCCGTCGCCCTGCCCCTGGAGAAGCAGTTCGCCTCCATCAGTGGCATCGATTCCATGACCTCGACCTCGTCCCTGGGGACGACCACCATCAACGTCCAGTTCGCCCTGTCGCGGAATATCGACGCGGCGGCCCAGGACATCAGCGCCGCCATCGCCGCCGCCCTGGGCGTGCTGCCGCCGGAGATGCCCAACCCGCCGACCTTCGTCAAGGTCAACCCGGCGGATATGCCGGTGATGGTCCTGGCCCTGACCTCGGCGACCCTGCCCCTTACCACCCTCTCGGACCTGGGGGAGAGCCTGATCATCGCCAGCCTGTCCATGCTCGAAGGGGTGGGCAAGATCGATCTGGCGCCGCCCCAGAAGTACGCCGTGCGCGTCCAGGTCAACCCGGACGCCCTGGCCCATCGCGGCCTCGGCATCGACGAGGTGGCGGAGGCCCTGCGCGCCGGCAACGTCAACCTCCCCGGCGGCACCCTGGACGGGCCGGTGAGCGCCTACACCCTCAACCCGGAGGGGCGGCTGCTGGACGCCGCGGCCTTCCGCGACCTGGTGGTGCGTTATCAGGGCGGCAACCCGGTGCGCCTGTCGGACCTGGGCCAGGTGGTGGACGGGGTGGAACTGGAGCACAGCCGCGCCTGGTCGCTCAAGGATGGCCAGGTCCAGGATGCTATCTTCGTCATGGTGCGCAAACAGGCCGGGGCCAACGCGGTGCGCCTGACGGACGCCATCAAGGCCCGGCTACCGGGGCTGGCGGCGGCCCTGCCCGGGGCGGCGACCCTGGAGCTGTTCTACGACCAGAGCGACTTCATCCGCGAATCGGTGGTGGACGTCCAGCTCACCATGGCCCTGACCCTGGTCCTGGTGGTGGCGGTGATCTTCGTCTTCATCCGCGCCTGGCGGCCGACCCTCATCCCCAGCCTGGTGATCCCCCTGACGATCATCGCCACCTTCATTGTCATGGCCCTGCTGGGCTACAGCCTCAACACCTTGTCGCTCATGGCCCTGACCCTGTCCATCGGCTTCGTGGTGGACGACGCCATCGTGGTGCTGGAGAACATCATCCGCCGCATGGAGGCCGGCGAGGGCGCCCTGGAGGCAGCCCTGCGCGGCAGCCGCGAGATCGGTTTCACCGTCCTGTCGATGACGATCTCCCTGGCGGCGGTCTTCATCCCCATCCTCTTCATGGAGGGCATCCTTGGGCGCCTGTTCCGGGAATTCGCGGTGGCCATCACCGCCGCCATCCTGCTCTCCGGCTTCCTGTCCCTGAGTCTGACCCCCATGCTGGCGAGTCGCCTGCTGGGGTCTGGGGTCCCGGCCGGTAATCCCCCTCGGGAGCCGGGACGGCTGTCGCGGTTCTTCGAAGGGGGCTTCGCCCGCCTGACCCGGGGCTATGGCCAGGCCCTGAGTCTCGCCCTGGGCCACCGCGGTCTGATGCTGGGTCTGACCCTGGTGACGGTGGTCGGCACCGTCCTGCTCTTCCATGACCTGCCCAAGGGCTTCATCCCCACCCAGGACCAGGCCTTCTTCCGCATCTTTTCCCAGGTGGACGACCGCACCTCCTTCGCCGACATGGTCCGCTACCAGGAGCGGCTCAACGCCGTGCTGCTGGCCGACCCGGACGCCCGCGCGGCCAACGTCGCCTCCACGGTGGGCTTTGTGGGTGACAACCTCGGCTTGGCCTTCCTCAGCCTGCCCCCCGCCGCCGAGCGGGAGCACTCGGTGGACGCGATCATCGCCCGCCTGCGGCCGCAACTGAACGCCATCCCCGGCCTCAACGTCTCCCTGGTCAACCCGCCCCTGATCACCATCGGTTCCCGCCTGACCAGCGCCCAGTGGCAGCTCGCCCTTCAGGGCAACGACCTGGCGGACCTTCAGCACTATGGGGCCCTCATGGAGGACCGGCTCAAGGGCTTGGGCGACCTCATCGACGTCAAGTCGGACCTTCAGGTGCGCCAGCCGCGGGTGGAGATCCAGATCGACCGCGACCAGGCCGCCGCCCTGGGGCTGAGCCTGCGCCAGATCCAGGACGCCTTCTACTCGGCCTATGGCCAGCGCCAGGTCTCGACCATCTACGCCGCCGCCAACTATTACTACGTCATCCTGGAGCTGGACCCAGCCCACCGCGCGGACCCGGACGCCCTGGAGGGCCTCTACCTGCGGGCCCGGGGCGGCGAGCTGGTGCCCTTGCGGGCGGTGGCCCGCCTCACCGAGACGGTGGCCCCGCGCACGGTCAACCACCTGGGGCAACTGCCCTCCGCCACCATCTCCTTCAATCTCAAGCCCCAGGCCGCCATCGGCCCGGTGATCCTGGAGATCGAGCGCCTCGCCCGGGAGACCCTGCCCGCCGGGGTCCATGCCGTCTTCCAGGGCACGGCCCAGGCCTTCCAGACCTCCCTGGCCAGCATGGGCTTCCTGCTGATCATCACCCTGTTGGTCATCTACATGGTACTGGGGGTGCTCTACGAGAGCTTCCTCCACCCCCTGACCATCCTCACCGCCCTGCCCCTGGCGGGCTTCGGCGCCCTGGCGGCCCTCAAACTGCTGGGGCTGGAGCTGGACATGTACGCCTACGTGGGCATCATCATGCTCATCGGCATCGTCAAGAAGAACGGCATCATGATGGTGGACTTCGCCCTGGAGGCGGAGCGCGCCCGGGGCCTGGGCAGCCGGGAGGCCATCCACGCCGCCTGCCTGACGCGCTTTAGGCCCATCATGATGACCACCCTCGCCGCCCTGTTCGGCACCCTGCCCATCGCCATCGGCTGGGGCGCCGGGGGCGAGGCGCGCCAGTCCCTGGGGGTGGCGGTGGTGGGCGGGCTGCTGTTCTCGCAACTCCTGACCCTGTTCGTGACCCCGGTCTTCTACCTCTACGTGGACCAGTTCTCCCGCTGGCTGGCGCGGCGGCGCGGTAGCAACGGGGGAATGGCGGACCCAACCGGCCAGGAGGAGGGTGAGGGGGTGAGCCGATGAGTTTTTCCTTGCTGGGTCCCGCCTTCCCCTTCGGCCGGCTGCTGGAGCGGCAGTTCGCCCTGCTGATCCAGGCCGCCAAGGAACTCCAGACCCTGCTGGCCGACCCAGCCACCGCGGGCGCGGCGGCGGGCCGCGTGCGGGACCTGGAGCAGACGGCGCGCCTGACCTTCCGCACCGTCGGTCGGGAGTTGGGCCTGACCCGCCTGCTGCCCCTGGAGCGCTCCGACCTCCACGCCCTCAGCCTGGCCCTGGAGGAGACCACCCGCGCCCTGGTGGCGGTGGCCGCCCGGGCCAGCCTCTACGGCTTCACCGCCCCGCGCCCGGCGGCCACCTCCCTGGCGGCGAACCTGGTGGAGATGCTGGAACTGGCGGCGCTCATGCTGGCCAAGCTGCGGCGCGGCGAGCCCCTCGCGCCGGAGGTGGCCGCCGTGGAGCGGCTCACCGAGGAGAGCGACAGCCTGCTGCTGGTGGCCCTGGGCGAGCTCTACGAGGAGGAGGCCGAAGCGACCCATCCCCTGCCCCTGCTGCGCTGGTCGCACCTCCTCGACCGCCTGGAGACGGCCTTGGACGGGGCCGGGCGCATCGCCGGTATCCTGGAATCCCTGGTGATCAAGCACGCCTGAGACTTTTCAGCTAGCGACCTGAAGCTCTCCAGCTAGCGACCCAAGGCATTTCAGCCTGCGACCCGCTGCATTCCCGGTTGCTATTTCCCTGGCTAACCGGGCAATATTTGGCCCTATTGGTCGGGTCCCGGGTCTTTGGCGCCCATCCGGTCTTCCCAGGGCTGTCCAGCCCGCCATGCCCGGCCCGGAGAGAGGGCGGAGGGATCATGTTGACTGAATCCGCGAGCCGGCGATGGATGCTTGCCCTGTTGTTGTTCATGACCCTCCTGACCGCGATCTTCGCGGCCACCGTCTGGCTGCGCCCGCCCGGGGCCTACCTGCCTTGGGTCGATGGGGGCATCTACGTCCTGATCCACCTGCTGACGGTCGGCGTCCTGGCCCTGCGCGCCCTGCGGGGCGGACCTCGGGCCCGGGCCTGGGGGATCCTGAGCACGGCCTACCTGTGTTACGCCCTCGGTGAAGTCTGGTGGGCCCTGGTGGGACGTTTCGACGAGGAACCGTCGCCTCTACCCGTCGAGGATGCCCTCTGGCTGATCTATTACCCACTGGTGTTCTGGAGCATCGGGCATCTCACCAGTCAGGGCCAGGGACGACGCCGTCATCGCACCTACCTCGATGCCCTGGTCCTGGGGGGCGGGGCCTTTGTCCTCCTCGCCCTGCTCACCCAGGCCTGGCTGATCGATCGTGCCCAGGCCGAACCCGACTCCTCGGTGATGCTGATCGGTATCTACGTCGGCCTGGATCTAGCCCTGGTTGTCCTCAGCCTGCTGCTAGCCTTCGTCCAGGACTTTCGGATAACACGTGGGTGGTGGTTGCTCTTGGCCGGTTTGCTGACCTTCGGCACGGCGGACACCCTTTTCTGGATCCAGTTGTCCCAGGAAGCCTATGTCGAAGGGGGATGGCTGGACCTCGGCTGGCCGCTCGCCAGTCTGGCCATCGCCGGCGCGGCCTTGGCCGGCCTGCCCCCGCTATCCCCTACCCAGTCGCGCACCCTGCGCGGCATCCTGCCGGCCTCGCTGGCCGTGGTCACCGCGGCTATCGCCCTCCATTGGAGTGGCGAGGGACTCTTTGGCCAGTTTGCCCGACTCGGCGCTACCGCCACCCTGTTTCTCGCCCTGGTACGCCTGACCTACGCCATCCGCGACGCCACCCTGGCGGAGGCGGCGGCGCAAGCCAGCAAGGACCGGTTCGAGCGTCTGTTGCGCATCGCCCCCGTGCCCCTGGGCTTCACGGATGCCCAAGACCGGATCCGGCTGGTCAACGATGCCTACGAGCGCCTCTTCGGTTTTACCCGGGAGGAAGTGCCGCTCCTCCCGGACTGGTACCGGCGCGTCTATCCGGACCCAGTCTATCGCCGCCAGGTGCGGGCAACCTGGAAGGAGTCCATACGGCAGGCCCTGGCCGGCCAGGGCCCCGTCGGCCCCCAGGAATGTCGTGTCACCCGGGGGGATGGCGCGATCCGCCATGTCGAAATCTCCGCCGTCGAGCTCGACGGCGGTATGCTGACCGCTTTCATCGACGTTACGGCCCGCAAGGCGGCGGAGGAACGGCTGGTCCAGGCGCAGCGGCTGGCGGAGGAGGCCAGCCGGGCCAAGAGCGAGTTCCTGGCCCACATGAGCCACGAGATCCGCACCCCGATGTACTCCGTCCTGGGCCTGGCGCAGATGGTCGGCCGCGAGCCCCTTAGCGCTAATCAGCGCGGCATGATCGACCGCATCCAGACGGCCGGGCAGAGCCTGCTGGGGATCATCGACGACATTCTGGACCTGTCGCGCATCGAGGCCGGCAAGTTGGCCATCGATGTCCACCCCCTGGACCTGGCGGACCTGCTGACCAAGCTTGAGGGTCTCTTCGCCCCCAAGGCCCGGGCTGAAGGACTGGCCTTGCATATCCCCGGGCCGCCGCCGGCCCTGGGGCTGCTCCAAGGCGACCCCCTGCGCCTGGAACAGGTGCTGACCAACCTCATCGGTAATGCCATCAAATTCACCGACAGCGGCCTGGTGGCGGTCGAGCTCCAAGTCCTGGCCCAGTCGGCGCGGGAGGTGCGCCTGCGCTTCGCGGTGCGTGACACCGGGATCGGCATCGCGCCGGAGGTCCTCAAGGTCCTGTTCACCCCCTTCACCCAAGGGGATAGCCGGATCATCCGGCCCTACGGCGGCACCGGGCTTGGTCTGGCCATCAGCAAGCGCTTGGTCGAGCTGATGGGTGGCCGGATCGGCGCCGAAAGCCAGCCGGGCAAGGGCAGCACCTTCTGGTTCGAACTCTCCCTCCCGCGCACTAGCGGCGCAGAGCTGGTCGTCCCGACCTGGGGCAAGACCACCCCTGGCGCCGGACCGGCACTGGGTGGATGGCGCTTCCTGGTAGTGGACGACAGCGATACCCATCGCGAGCTCATGGCCCAAGCCCTGACCCTGGAGGGCGCCACCGTCACCACGGCGGTCAATGGCCAGCAGGCCGTCCGGCTCCTCGAATCGACGCCAGCGAGTTACGACGTGGTACTCCTCGACTTGCAGATGCCGGTCATGGATGGACTGACCGCGACCCGCCTGATCCGTGGACCCCTGGGGCTGCCGTCCCTGCCCATCATCGCCCTCACCGCCGGCGTCCTGCCCGAGCAGCGGCAGGCGGCCGAGGAGGCTGGCGTCGATGCCGTCCTGACCAAGCCCCTGGACCTGGACCGGATCGCGATCCTGTTGCACCGGTGGCTCCCGGCCCGGGCCACCCACCCCGAACCGACGGCCACGGCCTCCGGCGTGGGGGCGGAACCGGCCGCCGACCCCGATCCGACGGTACCGGCACCAGAACCCTTTCCGGCGGTGGAAGTGGCACCGGGCCCTGGCCTGATGGCGCTACCGGCAGCGGAACCAGGATCGGTCCCCGGCCCGACGGCGGCACTGGCAGGCGACTCTGGCCCGTCCGGAAGCGACTTCCCCTCGATCCCCGGCATCAATCCCGTCAAGGCGGCCAGACTGTTCCGTGGCAACCGCGCCCTGTTCCGCAAGCTGCTGGCCGGCCTTGGCCCCAAATTTGGAGGGGTAGCCGCCGCAACGCGCGTCGATCTCACGCAGGGTGAGCGCGATGGTGCCGCGCGGCGCATGCATCAGTTACGAGGCTATGCCGCTAACCTCTGCGCTCAGGGCCTGATGCGTCAGGCCGGGTTGCTGGAAGAGGCCATTCTGCGCGGCGAGATGGACCTGGAGGAGCGGCTGGGGGACCTGGCACTTCAGATCGCCGACCTGATCGCGGCCAGTGAGTCCTGGCTGAGCCTGGACCCGGACCCGAAGGGCACGGTACCCGAGGACCAGATCCAGGCCCGTTTGCGTTAGGGTTGCGGAAAAGTCATTTAGGGTGACCGGGACGATCATGATAGTGCTGGATGCTAGATTCCATCAGATGATTGCTTCATAGGTGAATGCTTCATAGGTGAATGATGGGCTTCACCGCTGCGAGGCGCGGCTGGGTAGGTGATGACAGCACGGCCCAGCCGCCTCAGGGCTGGCCGATCAGCACATAAATGGTGCTCTCGCCGGTGCCCGTCACGCCCAGGCCCAGGTAGGCCGGGCCGATCCAGGTATCGGAACCAAAGAACAGGCTGGCCCCGAAACCGGACTTTTCCGGGCTGAGGACGGTCCTCTCCCCCGTGATCGGGCTGCGCACGACGCCCTCGGAGAGCCAGCCCGCCTCCAGCGAGGCCCCCAGGTAGAGGCCGCGCCCGATGGGCGGGGGCAGGGCCGCGATCTGCCGGTAATAGGCCAGGCCGGCGAAGGCCATCTCCTCGCCGCGGAATTGCTCATAGGCATAGCCCGAGAGATTGAGAAAGCCACCCAGGGCGAACTGGTCGTAATAAGGCATGGGCTCCCCGAAGCTGGTCCCCCCCTTGACCTTCAGCGCCAGGGTATGGGGCCCGAAGCTGTGGGCGGTGGTGGCGGTGAGGAGGGCGCGGGTGTACTGGACATCCGCCCCCATGGCCTCCAAAGGATTGCGGGCCTCAAGGAAGATCCGCGTCCCCTCGCGGGGGACGCCGGCGCTGTCCATGGTGTCGTAATAGAGTCGCGCCCGCAGCCCGGTATCGTTGATCCGGCCCTCTTCCAGCTTGGGTGAGCCGGTGTCGAGGCTGACCTCGGTCTGGCCCAGGTAGGGCCCGATGCGGAATTCGGTCTCCCGCAGGGTCGTCCCTAGATCCACGCCCAGGCGCGCCCGAATCACGTCATAGCGCGCGATGCGTTGGTCATTGAGGAAAACACTCTCCGGGTTCAGGCCATAGTCCAGATAGGGGGCGACAAAACCCGCCCGCTCCAGGTTAAAGGGTTGGTAGAACTCGGCGTGCAGGTTAGGGACATTGCCCAGGGTCAGATCGACGCCGATCTCGGCCCCCAGGTCATTGACCCAGCGCTGGTCGTAGGTGCCGCGCAGCCCGAAGCGGCTGTCCCCCTGGTTGTCGGTCATGAGGCCCAGACCGAAGCCCAGATAACCGGGACCCCAGGCCTTCTCCACCGCGTTCACGATCAGCAGGTCGCCGTCATCGGCCTGGGGCTCGAAGTGGTAGCTGATGCGTTCATAGTCGCCCTGGCCATAGATGGTCTGGATATCCGCCTCCAGGCGGGCGCGGTCCAGGTCCTTGCCCTCCTGAGCCTTGGCCAGGTTATGGAAAACGGCCGGGTTCACCCGGTCGAGTCCCACGACCCGCACCTCGCTCACCCCCCGCGCCGGCCGGCCAGGACCAAAGCGGGCGCGATGCCAGGCAGCATACTCGGCCTCGCCCAGGCGGTAGCGGGCCAGTTGCGGGGCCATCTTGCGCGCCGCGGCCTCCCCGACGGCAATGGCCTCCGGGGCGCGGTCAAAATCGGCGGCGGTGATATCGCCCAGTTCGGGCAGGATGAGCACGTCCCGCTGGGGGTCGAGCTCTTTGAGCGAGACCTGGACGTTCTGCTCCGTGAGGATGGCGATCATCTGACCGGTGACCCCCAGGATGTTGCCGAGATCCTCCCGGGGCAGGTAGCCGGACCCCAGGTTGACGGCGATGATGACATCCACGCCCATTTCCCGCGCCACGTCGATGGGCAGGTTGCGCACCAGGCCGCCGTCCACGTAGAGGTGATCGTCCCATTCCATGGGCGCGAACAGACCGGGCACGGACATGCTGGCGCGCATGGCCACCGGCAGGGGACCGCGGCTGAAGACCGCCATCTGGCCATTCTCCAGATTGGTGGCCACGGCCCGGTAGGGGATGGGCAACTCATCGAAGTCCCGCGCCGTCTCCGCGCCCTTGACCAGGTCATTGAAGAACAACTGGACCTGCTGGCCGGCGATGGCGCCCTTGGGCAGCTTGGGGCGGCCGTCCCGCACGCCGACGGTGAAATCGAAGGTGGGGGTTTGATAGGCCTGTTTGCGGCGGGCGGGCCAGTCCTCACGCGGCGGGTCGTCGTTGAACAACTGATCCCAGTTGACCTGGGTCACCCGCTCCTCCAGCACCGTCGGCGTCAACCCGGCGGCGTAGCCACCCCCCACCAGGGAGCCCATGCTCGTCCCCACCACCACGTGGATCGGGATGCGCAGCTCCTCCAGCACCTTGAGGACGCCGATATGGGCGGACCCGCGGGCCCCGCCGCCACTCAACACCAGGCCGATCCGTGGCTGAGCACGCCCGGCCTGCTCAGCGGCCTGGGGCAACGTCCAAGGGGTGATCAGGGACAGGAGCAGGATGGCGCTGATAACCAGGGCACGCAGTGATCGTCTCATAGGGGCTGAACCGGCTTGGGTGGAGGTGGAAGAGGCACGATAAGGAGATCCGCCAGGTTGGGGGACGAATACCGCGACGCCCTACCGCCCAAAGCACGTATAACACGGATTCCGTTCCAATACCCTCAGCCTTCCGCCAGCGAGAGGGTCTCCGCTGGGCGCCCTAAAAGCCCATCTTCTCGAAAAAGCCCTTGACCCCATCCAGCCAGGAATGGGACTGAGGACTGTGCTTGTCGCCGCCGGCGGTGACCGATTCGTCGAACTCCCGCAGTAATTCCTTCTGGCGCTCGGTGAGGTTGACCGGGGTCTCCACCAGGACCCGGCAGATGAGGTCGCCGATGGCCCCGCCCCGCACGGGTTTGACCCCCTTGCCACGGACGCGGAACATCTTGCCGGTCTGGGTGCCGGCCGGGATCTTGAGCATCACCTTGCCGTCGAGGGTCGGGACCTCCATTTCGCCGCCCAGGGCGGCGGTGACAAAACCGATGGGCACCTCACAAAAGAGGTGATTGTCCTCGCGGGTGAAGATGGGGTGGCGCTCGACGGCGATCTGGACATAGAGATCCCCCGGCGGACCGCCCTGCTCTCCCGCCTCCCCTTCCCCGGCCAGGCGGATGCGATCGCCGGTATCGACGCCGGGCGGCACCTTGACCGAGAGGGTCTTCTGCTCCTGCACCCGCCCCTGACCACGGCAATGGATACAGGGGTCCTCGATGCGGGTCCCGGTCCCCCGGCACTGGGGACAGGTCTGCTGGATGGAGAAAAAGCCCTGTTGCATGCGCACCTGCCCCACGCCATTACAGGTGGTGCAGGTGCGCGGCTTGCTGCCGGGCTTGGCCCCGGTACCGCCGCAGTGATGGCAGTCCACCAGGGTGGGGATGCGGATCTTGACCTCCTTGCCAGCCACCGCATCCTCCAGGCTGAGACCGAGGTCATAACGCAAGTCCGCGCCGCGGTGGACGCGCCGACCACCACCGCCACGGCCCCCGCCAAAGATATCGCCGAAGACATCACCGAAAATGTCGCCGAAGCCCCCCGCCGGGCCCTGGCCGAAACCGCCTTCGGCATCGACCCCGGCGTGGCCGAACTGGTCGTAGGCCGAGCGTTTGCGGGCATCGGTGAGGATCTCGTAGGCCTGCTTGGCCTCCTTGAACTTCTGTTCCCCCTCCGGGCCGGGGTTACGGTCCGGATGGTACTTCATAGCCAGGCGCCGGTAGGCCTTCTTGATATCGGCCTCGCTGGCGTTGCGGGGGACCCCGAGGACTTCGTAATAATCGCGTTTGGACATGGCGGGCGGGACTTCAGATTTGCCAGGGGCGGATAAACAACGGCCACCGCGAGGGATGTCGGGTGGCCGTGATGGCCCGGTCAGGGACCGGCCAGCATACCGTTCAGTCCCCCTCTCCCCAACCCTCCCCCGCCAGGGGGGAGGGGGGAAGAGGGTCAGTAGCGTGCGCCGCTAAGACCCTCCGGGGGGCGAGGGGTCTGAACGAACACCGTCAGGTCACTTGCGGTCGTCCTTGACCTCTTCGAACTCGGCATCGACCACGTCGTCACCGCCCGCTTTCTTCTCGCCGCCTGACTGACCGGCATGGCCACCCGGGCCGGCCTGACCCGCACCGGTGTCACCCTGCTGAGAATAAAGGCGTTCGGCCATCTTGGCGGAGGCCTCGCCCAGGGCCTTGGTCAGGGACTCGATGCGGTCCTTGTCCTCGCCCTTCATGGCCGCCTCCAGGTCCTTGATGGCGGACTCGATGCGGTCCTTCTCCCCGGATTCCATCTTGTCACCGAGTTGCTCCATGGACTTGCGGGTGGCATGGATGAGGGTGTCAGCCTGGTTGCGGGCGCCCACCAGCTCATGGAAACGCCGGTCCTCCTCGGCATGGGCCTCGGCGTCCTTGACCATGCGCTTGATCTCCTCGTCGGAGATGCCCGAGGAGGCCTTGATGACGATGGTCTGCTGCTTGCCGGTGGCCTTGTCCTTGGCGGAGACGTTGAGGATGCCGTTGGCGTCGATGTCGAACTTGACCTCGATCTGGGGCATGCCGCGGGGCGCCGGCGGGATGTCGCTCAGATCGAAACGCCCCAGGGACTTGTTGGCGGAGGCCTGCTCGCGCTCGCCTTGCAGGACGTGGACGGTGACCGCGGTCTGGTTGTCGTCGGCGGTGGAGAAGACCTGCTGGGCCGAGGTGGGGATGGTGGTGTTCTTCTCGATGAGCTTGGTCATGACCCCGCCCAGGGTCTCGATGCCGAGCGACAGGGGGGTGACGTCAAGAAGCAGCACGTCCTTGACCTGGCCGCCAAGCACGCCACCCTGGATGGCGGCGCCCACGGCCACCGCTTCGTCGGGGTTGACATCCTTGCGCGGGGCCTTGCCGAAGAACTCCTGGACCTTGGCCTGGACCATGGGCATGCGGGTCTGGCCACCGACCAGGATGACCTCGTTGATCTCCCCGGCGCCCAGGCCGGCGTCCTTGAGGGCGGTGCGGCAGGGCCCGATGGTGCGCTCCACCAGGTCCTCGACCAGGGACTCCAGCTTGGCCCGGGTCAGCTTGACATTGAGGTGCTTGGGCCCGGTCTGGTCGGCGGTGATGTAGGGCAGGTTGATGTCGGTCTGCTGGCTGGAGCTGAGCTCGATCTTGGCCTTCTCGGCGCCCTCCTTGAGGCGTTGCAGGGCCAGGGGGTCCTTGCGCAGGTCCATGCCCTGTTCCTTCTGGAAGATCTCTACCAGGTGATCGATGATGCGCTTGTCAAAGTCCTCGCCACCGAGGAAGGTGTCGCCGTTGGTGGACAGGACCTCGAACTGATGCTCGCCCTCGATCTCGGCGATCTCGATGATGGAGATGTCGAAGGTACCGCCACCCAGGTCGAAGACCGCGATCTTCTGGTCACCGCGCTGCTTGTCCATGCCATAGGCCAGGGAAGCGGCGGTGGGCTCGTTGATGATGCGCTTGACGTCGAGGCCGGCGATGCGGCCGGCGTCCTTGGTCGCCTGGCGCTGGGAGTCGTTGAAGTAGGCGGGCACGGTGATGACGGCCTCGCGCACCTCCTCGCCCAGGTAGTCCTCGGCGGTCTTTTTCATCTTCTGCAGGATCTTGGCCGAGATCTCCGGCGGGGCCATCTTTTTGCCGTGGACCTCGACCCAGGCGTCACCGTTGTCGGCGCGGGCGATCTTGTAGGGCACCATGCCCATGTCCTTCTTGACCACATCGTCGTCGAAACGGCGGCCGATGAGGCGCTTGATGGCGAAGAGGGTGTTCTGGGGGTTGGTCACCGCCTGGCGCTTGGCGGACTGACCGACCAGGACCTCATTGTCGGCGGTGAAGGCGACGATGGAGGGCGTGGTGCGATCGCCCTCCGCGTTCTCGATGACCTTGACCTTGTCACCCTCCATGATGGCGACGCAGGAGTTGGTGGTGCCCAGGTCGATACCGATGATTTTTCCCATGCTTAATGTTCTCCGGAACTGGTGGACGGCGCGCCGGGTGGGGCGTGCCTGATGCCGCGGCAGATGGGGGAAATTCCCGCGGGTTTAAAGGCGGCAATCGGGTTATTGAGTAGTTGTTTGACCCTGATCAGGGACCGGTAAGGCTAATCTTCCAGGCCGTCACTCAACCGGCGCTGGAGACGATCACCAGGGCCGGGCGGACCAGACGGCCATTGAGGACATAACCCTTTTGAATGACGGTGGTCACCGTATTGGGTGGTACCTCGGTGCTAGGCTGGAGGGTCATGGCCTGGTGATAGTCAGGGTTAAAGGGCTCCCCGCGGGGATCGAGCCGCTCGACGCCAAAGCGACCCATGACATCGGCCATCTGCTTGAGGGTCAGCTCTGTGCCCTCCCGCAAGCTCGCCAGATCGGCCTGTTCCTTGCTGGCGGCCTCCAGGGCCAGCTCCAGGCTGTCCCGAACCCCGACCAGATCCTTGACAAAGCTGTCGAGGGCGTATTTGTGGGCCTTCTCCAGCTCCAGGGCATGGCGGCGGCGCAGGTTCTCCATCTCGGCGCGGGTGCGCAGCAACTGGTCCCAGTGGTCGTCGGCCTTGGCACGGGCGTCCTCCAGCAGGGCGTACAGATTGGCATCAGTCTGGCCACCGGCCCCCTCCGCGGCCTGAGCCCGGGCCCCACTACCCTCGTCGCCCGGCCCGGTCGCAAAGGGATTAGAGTCGCTCGCCGCCGCCGTGGCCTGGGCCGCGGCGTTGGCCGTGGGCTCCGAGGGCGACGCGGCCTGGGCATTCGCCCCTGACCCGGCACCTGCCCCGGCCACGGACTGAGCCCCGACCCCGACCTCGGTCTTGATCTCCACCCTGTCGCCGGACGCGGGCCCGGGGCCCCGGGCGGTCCCGCCGGGTTGTACCTGTTCCTCTGCCATTGCCATCATTACCTCCTGAACGGGTTACCAGGGGGCTAGCCTTCACCCCGGATCTGCATTTCAACCATGTTTAAGGGCGGCGCCGAGGAGGCGCGCCGTCACGTCGACAATCGGGATGACCCGCGGGTAGTTCATGCGCGCCGGACCGATGACGCCCAACACCCCGATCACCTTGCCATCGATATGGTAGGGCGCGCCAACCAGGCTGCACCCCCCCAGGACCTCGTAACCCGACTCCTCGCCAACGAAGATCTGCACCCCTTCGGCCTCAATGCAGCGATCCAGCAGGTGCAGGATCTGCCGCTTCTCAGTGAAGGCCTCAAAGAGTTGCTTGAGGCGATCCAGGTTGGCGAGTTCGGCGAAGTCCATGAGATTGGTCTGACCCGCCACGTACAGTTCCTCCCGGTCCTCCGCCACCTCCACCACCTGCCGGGCCAGGTCCAGGGCCTGGCGCATCAGCCGGTCCAGGTGGTCGTGGGTGTGGCGCATCTCGTCCAGGAGCCTTTGGCGCACCTCGCGCATGTCCCGCCCCAGAAAAAGGGCGTTGAGGTAGTTGGCGGCCTGCTCCAGTTGCGAGGGGCTGTAACGCTCATCGGTGTGGATGACGCGGTTGTGAACCTCACCCTCGTCGGTCACCAGGATGGCCAGCACCCGGTCCCCGGAGAGGGGCAGAAACTCGATCTGCCGGAAGGCGTTCCGCTCGCGGCGCGGCAGCATCACCACCCCGGCGAGACGGGTAACGCCGGAGAGGAGCTGGGAAGCGGTCGCGATCAGGGCCGCCGAGTCATCCAGGGCGGCAAAGCGCCGGCGCATCGCGTCCACCTCGTCCGCCGCGGGCGGTTTTACCGTCAGCAGGGTATCGAGGAAGAGACGATAACCCGAAACCGTCGGCACCCGTCCCGAGGAGGTGTGGGGCGAGGTTACTAGCCCCAGTTCCTCCAGGTCGGACATGACGTTGCGGATCGTGGCCGGACTCAGTTCCAGCCCCGTGTCCTTGGCCAGGGTGCGCGAACCCACGGGCTGACCGTCGCGGATATACCGCTCCACCAGCGCCTTGAGAAAGTGCAAGGCCCGGTCACTGACCGGATTGTCAGTCTTCGCCGTCACATTGCGCCCTCGGAATCCCGACTTCGCGCGACCGCGCGCCCTCGCCGCCCGATTAGCACTCCCCTAAGGTGAGTGCTAAAGCGATCAATTTAGGGATTGCCTGGCGGACTGTCAAGGTAACCGGCATTGTTTACGCCCCGGGCCCTTTCGGCGATCATCATCGCCATGAAAGCTCCCACCGCCCCATTGCCCTGCCCCTTCGCGACCATCGGCGTCATCGCCAAGCAGGGTGAGCCTGGCAAAACCCGCCAGGCCATCCAGCACCTGGCCGCTTGTCTGCGCCAGCGCCGGCTTGCGGTCCGGTTTGATCCCCTGGCCGCGGCCCTGACCACCGAACCCGGCGACCTGACTCTGGAGCTCGCCGCCATGGGCCAAGTCTGCGATCTGGTCATCACCGTCGGTGGTGACGGCACCCTGCTCGGCGCCGCCCGGGCCCTGGCCAGCTCGGGGGTTCCCCTGCTGGGGATCAATCTGGGTCGCCTCGGCTTCCTCGCCGATCTGCCGACCGACGCCCTCGAAACCTGCCTGGCCCCCATCCTCGCCGGGGAGTTCGATGCCGAGGAGCGCTTCCTCCTCGCGGCGCAGGTCAACGGTGACCCGCCGCTCCTGGCCCTCAACGACGTCGTCATTCATAAATGGAATACGGCGCGGATGATCGAGCTGGAGACCCTGATCGATGGCTCCTTCGTCAACCGCCAGCGGGGGGACGGCATCATCGTGTCCACCCCCACCGGCTCCACCGCCTATGCCCTTTCCGGCGGCGGCCCCCTCATCCATCCAGCCTTGGACGCCATCGCCCTAGTACCCATCTGCCCCCACACCCTCAGTAACCGGCCGCTGGTGGTGGCGGGCCACAGCCATATCGAGATCCGCGCCGACAGTGCCCACGACCAGGGCCACGTCATCGTCACCTGCGACGGCCAGGCGGATATCTTTCTCACCGCGGACTCCAGCGTGCGGATCGAACGTGCCCCCCACCCGATCCGCCTCCTGCATCCCCGGGGGCACGATCACTTTCAGATCCTGCGCGCCAAGCTGGGGTGGGCCGGTCATCCGGCGGGCCTGAATCCTGACTAGCATGGCGGAGACCCTTGCCTATCCAGGCCGCCAGGACCCACGGGGGCCTGGCGGGGTGTCGACCGCTGGTTGGCGGTCGTCAGGCCGCCGGGGAGGGAATCTCGGCGACCCTGCTGGCACCAGCCGGCCCGAAATACCGCGAACTGACTTTGGTGATGGCTAGAGAAGAAGAGGCAGCCCATGTTGAGCCACATCCTCATCCAGGACCTGGCCGTAGTCAGCGCCCTGGAGCTCGAACTGGGCCCGGGCATGACCGCCCTGACCGGCGAGACCGGGGCCGGTAAGTCCATCCTCATCGACGCCTTGGGCCTCGCCCTGGGCGACCGGGCCGACGCCGGCATGATCCGGGCGGGACGCGAGCGGGCCGAGGTGGCGGCCAGCTTCGACCTTAGCGCCGTCCCCGCGGCACGGGACTGGCTGGCGGAGCAGGATCTGGCCGAGGACGGCGACTGCGCCATCCGTCGCCTGCTGCCGGCCAGTGGCCGCTCACGGGCCTACATCAACGGTCGCCTCGCCAGCGGCACCCAGCTCCAGTCCCTGGGCGAGCACCTGGTGGACATCCATGGCCAGCATGCCCACCAGTCCCTGCTGCGCCCCGCCGCCCAACGGGACCTGCTGGACGGCTACGCCGGCCAGACCTCCCAGGTCCGGGAACTGGCCGGACGCTTTCGTGACTACCGCGCCCGGGAGGAACGGCTGCGCGCCCTGCTCACCCAGGGGGCGGAGCGGGCGGCGCGCCTGGACCTGCTGCGCTTCCAGGTCGAGGAACTCGAAGGGCTGGGCCTGACGGCGCAGGACATCGAGGAGCTGGATCGGGAGCAGCGGCGCCTGGCCCACCTGGGCCTGCTCCAGGGCACCGCCGGTCGGCTGCTCGACGCCCTGTACGACGGTGAAGGCGCCCTGCGCGATCAACTGGGCCGAGCGGAGACGGAGCTGGACGGCCTCCTGAGCTTTGACGAGCGCCTGGGGGAGGTCCGCGACCTGATCGCCGGAGCCGCCATCCAGGTCGAGGAGGCGGCCTCGGGGTTACGCCAGTATCTGGATGGCCTGGAACTGGACCCGGCCCTGCTGGAGCAGGTCGAGGCCCGTCTGGCCCAGGTCCACGACCTGGCAAGGAAATATCGGGTCCTGCCCCACGAACTCCCGGAGACCCTGGACCGACTGCGGGGGGAGCTCGCCGGCCTGGAGGGGAACGAGGTCTCCCTGGACATGCTCACCCAGGAACGAGACGGGGCCTGGCAGCGTTACCGGGAGCAGGCCCTTGCCCTCAGTGCCGCGCGTCAGGCGGCCGGTGCCCGGCTGTCGGCCACGGTCACCGCCGCCATGGCGGAGTTGAGCATGAAAGGCGGCCGCTTCGAGGTCCAGTTGACGCGCCTGGCGGAGGACGCCGCCAGCAGTCAGGGCCTGGACCGGGTGGAGTTCCTGGTCAGCGCTAACCCGGGCCAGCCCCTCCAGCCCCTGGCCAAGGTCGCCTCCGGGGGCGAGCTCTCCCGCATCAGTCTGTGCATCCAGGTCGCCACCGCCGAGTGCGCCGCCATCCCCACCCTGGTCTTCGACGAGGTGGACGTGGGCATCGGGGGGGCGGTGGCAGAGGTCGTCGGCCGCCTGCTGCGGGCCTTGGGGGAGCGGCGTCAGGTACTGTGCGTCACCCACCTGCCCCAGGTCGCCGCCCAGGCCCACCACCATCTCCAGGTGCGCAAGGAGACCCGGGACGGCCAGACCCACACCCATATCACCCGTCTCGGCGCCGCGGCCCGAATCGACGAGATCGCCCGCATGCTCGGTGGCACCACCATCACCGAGAAGACCCTGGCCCACGCCCGGGAGATGATCGAGCGGGCCGGGGGCTGAGGCAAGCGCCACCGACCCCGCCGCGCCCTCACCCCGGCGCCTGGCAGGAGGGGCAGAAGCCATGGATCACCAGGGTGTGATCCTCCAGCGTGAAACCATGCTCGGCGGCGATGGCCTCCTGTCGGCTCTCAATCGCCTCATCCATGAATTCCACCACCTGGCCACACTTCATGCACACCAGATGGTCGTGATGCGCCCCGCGATCCAGTTCGAAGACCGACTGTCCGCCCTCGAAGTTATGGCGACAGACCAGCCCGGCCTCCACGAATTGGGTCAGCACCCGATACACGGTGGCCAGGCCAATCTCCTCGCCCCGCTCCAGCAACCGGCGATACACGTCTTCCGCGCGCAGGTGACGCGGACCCTCGCCCTTACCGCTGGCCTCCAGGATCTCCAGGATCTTGACGCGGGGTAGCGTCACCTTGAGCCCCGCCTGCTTGATATCCGTCTTGTCCACGCCCACCCTCCTCCCCCGGTCCACCTGCCGATTCGTTCCCCCAGGCTGCATGGGCTGGGGTATTATTTGGCCCCTTGAATCGGCGTCCGTCCGGGTATCGACCAAAAAGATGCAAAAGCTTCCCATTTTATTGGCCTTGGGTGCAAGCCTCGCCCTCAGCGGCTGCGCCACCAAGCAGGACGGCGCGCCCGACTACCAGGAATCGGCCCTCAACCGGTTGCCCTTCGTCTATCAGATGACCATCCAGCAGGGCAACATCATCACCGAGGAGATGGTCGACCGGCTCGAACCGGGCATGACGCGCAGTCAGGTCCGCTACCTGCTGGGCACGCCCATGCTCACCGACCTCTTCCACCAGGATCGCTGGTATTACACCTATACCATCCGTCATCCCCATCGGGACATGGAGAAGAAGCCGCTGGTGATCTATTTCGACGGTGACGTCATGACCCGCGTCGAGGGTTTCACCACCCCCAACCCGGCGCGCCTGGAAGCGGGGGAGCCCGAAGAGGTGATCGTCAGCGTTCCGGACTGGGATGGCGATTCCGGTCTGGTGAAGAAGACCCTCAAGGCCCTGGGGGTCGAGGATGACAACTGACCCACGCCAGGGGGTTCGCCCCACCCCGGATAAGGCAAGCCGGGGGTGGCTGGCGGTTGGTCCCTGGAGCGTCATTCACGCCGGGGGCTCCGGGAGACGCCGCTGATGCCCCACCCCGCCACCCAGCGCCTGCTGCAGATCTCCGACCCGCACATCTTTGCCGACCCTGAGGGGGATCTGCTCGGCCAGCGGACGCGCCTGACCCTGGAGTGGGTCCTGGACCTAGCCACGCCGCACCTTGACCTTGCGGACCGGGTCTTGCTCACCGGCGACCTGTCCCAGGATGCCAGCCCGGCCAGCTACCGTTATCTCGCCGGGCGCTGCGCGCGACTGGGCCTCCCCTGCCACGCCATCCCCGGCAATCACGACGTGCCGGCGGAAATGGCCCGCAGCCTGGTCGGCGGCCCGATCGACATGCCGCGCCGGGTCGACTGCGGACCCTGGAACCTGGCGCTGCTCGACTCCCACCTGCCCGGCTCCGAGGGCGGGCATCTGGCGGCGAAGCAGTTGGGGATCCTGGAGGCGGCCCTGGCCGCCCGGCCACAGGCCCCGGCCCTGGTAGTCCTGCATCATCAGCCCCTGCCCCTGGGCAGCCCCTGGCTGGACGAGATGACCCTGGACAACCCGGATGACTTTTTCGCCATCATCGACCGTCATCCCCAGGTGCGGGCGATCGTTTTTGGCCATGTGCACCAGGAATACGTCGGGGAGCGCCGGGGCGTCGCCCTGCTCGGCGCCCCCTCGACCTGCATCCAGTTCCTGCCCGGGAGCCTGGACTTCGCCCTCGACCCGGCCACCCCCGGTTTTCGCTGGCTGGAACTTCACCCGGACGGCCGCCTCGCCACGGGCGTCGAGCGCATCGCCGCCTACCCCGATCCCCTCGACCTCAGCGGTAGCGGCTATTGAGTCCTCGCCAGGTGGGTGCCTGGTCCTGCTTCTCCTACCTGGTGTTCAAGCGAGGGTGACGGGCAGGCTCTCAGCCGTCTCGATGCCCGTCGCGGTGTGCCGCAGGCGGATGGCGAGGAGTTCAACCCCAACGGCGGCGACCTGACGCAGCCGCTCGGCATACCGGGGATCGACCGCCGCGGCCGGGGCGAAGCACTGGCCCTCGGGCCGGTTGACGGCGAAGAGGATGATCGCCCGCCAGCCCGCCGCCCGGGCGGTCGCCAGCAGATCGAGATGCTTGCGACCGCGCTCGCTGACCGCATCCGGAAACAGCACCCGCTCACCTTCAAGCAGGGTCGTGTTCTTGATCTCCACCAGGGCATCGGGGGCCGGGCCTTCCCGCAGGGCCAGGTCCAGCCGGCCCGCCGCCTGACCGGCGGGGGCGTAGACCTGCTCGCGGCGCACGGAATGGTAGCCCGCCAGGGCCGGGATGCGCCCGGCGGCGATGCCCTCCGCGAGGACGGCGTTGGGGCGTCCGGTGTGGACGCCGATCCAGCCCTGGCCCATGTCCACCCGCTCCAGGGTCCAGGCCAGGCGGCGCCGGGGGTCTTCATGGTGACTGAGCTGGACGGGGGCCCCCGGTTCCCAGCAACTGGTCATGCGGCCGGTATTGGGGACATGGGCGGTGACCCGGGTGCCATCCGCCAGTTCCACCTCGGCGAGGAAGCGTTGGTAACGGCGCAGGATGCGTCCGTCCGTCAGGGGTGGCAGTTGCACCGTCGGGTTCTCCGTAGGGCCCCCTGGTCCACCTCTCCGGGGGTCGCGGGTCGGGGTCGGGGTCGGGGGTCAGAAGTGAAGAAGACAGCAAATGAGGAAATCAGTAAGTTGGCGCATCGCCCGTCCTAACGATTCAGGAAACCGCTCAGCGCCTGGTGAGGCACGGGCTCGCACGCGAGGGCCTCGACCCGGGCGAGGGGTGGGCCCAGGCGCAGCCAGTCGCGCAACGCGGCTACCGCCGCCCGCGACCCACAGGCCAGGACCTCGACCCGCCCATCGGTGAGATTGCGCGCATAACCGCTTAACCCCAGCCGCCGGGCCTCTTCCCGGGTGGAGGCACGGAAAAAGACCCCCTGGACCCGGCCGGACACCAGGCAGCGCATCCCAATGAGTTCATCTCCACCCGGCTGTTGCATCACAGTACGCTGGCCTCACCCACGTCAGATCCACCTTCACGCCGATTTTGTTGGCCCCGGAGTTAGAATAGGGCGCTTGCGAATCACCTGGGCCCGTCCACAGCGAGTCAGACATGTCCATTACCCTCTATCATAATCCACGCTGCAGTAAATCCCGCGAGACCCTGCAACTGCTGCGCGATCGAGGGCTTGAACCCGAGATCGTCGACTACCTCAAGACCCCGCCCACCTTCACGACGCTGAACCAGATTCTGCACCAACTGGGTCTGGAGCCGCGGCAACTGATGCGCACCAAGGAGAAGGAATACCGGGAACTGGGCCTGGACGATCCTGCCCTGTCGCGTCAGGACCTCATCAAGGCCATGATTGCTCACCCCATGCTCATCGAGCGCCCCATCCTGCTCAAGGACGGCCGGGCGGCACTGGGGCGACCGCCAGAGACCGTGCTGGCCATTCTCTGACCTGCCGCCACGCCCGCCCAGCGCCTAACGATTTTCCCCTACCAGAAATGATGGCCCCTCGTTACTAACCTCACCTCTGTCCGAGAATTCACCCTCAGCCCGAGTATTCACCGCCATGCCCTACCTTCTGATCCTCTACTACAGTCGCCATGGCGCCACGGCCGAAATGGCGCACCTCATTGCCCGCGGCGTCGAAGAGGTGCCGGGCATCGAGGCCCGACTGCGGACCGTTCCGGCGGTCTCCACCGTCTGCGAGGCGACGGAGGACGGCATCCCCGCCAGTGGGGCCCCCTACGCCGACCTGGACGACCTGCGCCACGCCGCCGGTCTGGCCCTCGGCAGTCCCACCCGCTTCGGCAACATGGCCGCGCCGCTGAAGTATTTCCTCGACGGCACCAGCGCCCTCTGGCTGTCCGGGGCCCTGATCGGCAAACCCGCCGCCGTCTTCACCTCCACCTCCAGCCTCCACGGCGGCCAGGAGAGCACCCTGCTGAGCATGATGCTGCCCCTGCTGCACCACGGCATGCTGCTCATGGGCCTGCCCTACAGCGAGACCGACCTGCTCCGCACCACCAGTGGCGGCACGCCCTATGGCCCCTCCCATCTGGCCGGGGGTGACAGCCAACTACCCCTGAGCGAGGAAGAAAAGCACCTCTGCCAGGCCCTGGGGCGGCGTCTGGCACGGGCGGCCCTCGCCCTGGAACGGGCCGGCTGACGGCGACGTGAGCGTGTCCGAGGACACCACGCCCACCCCTTCCCCGGACCTGGGGTCGGCATCGCCCGGACCCCGCCCGGACCCGGGGTTGCCATCCCCCCTCCCCCGCCAGTCCCCAGAGGGCGCCAGCCGCCCCCAGCCCGGGGCGCTGGGTGGCCCGCAACTGCCGCTGGCCCTGACCCCGGGGGCCGAGTCGGACTTCTCCGCCTATCTGGCCGGGCCCAATGCCGAGGTAGTCGCGGCCCTGACCGCCTGGGCCCGGCCATCGCCCCTCCCGCACACCCCTGAGGCCCCGCCCCGGGTTGCGACCTACCAGCCCGCGGCCACCGGCCCGTTTCTCTATGTCTTTGGCCCCCCGGGCACGGGTAAAAGCCACCTCCTCCAGGCGGCCTGCCAGGCCGCGCGCCAGGAGGGACTGGCCGCGGCCTGTCTGCCCCTGGACCATCCCGGTCTGCAACCCGCCATCCTCGATGCCCTGGAGTGCTGGGACCGCATCGCCCTCGACGGCCTGGAGGCCGTGATCGGTCAGGCAACCTGGGAAGAGGCCCTCTTTCACCTCTACAATCGCCTGCGGGATGCCGGCCGCGGGCTGCTGGTGGCGGCCCGACACCCCCCCGCGGAGCTTGGCATCCACCTGCCGGATCTCGCCTCACGGCTGGCCTGGGGCGCCAGCTACCGGCTGAGGCCGCTGGATGAGGAGGATTGCGCCGCACTTCTCCGCCACGCCGCCCGACGCCGCGGTCTTAAGCTGGGAGAGGAGGCCATCACCTATCTTCTCAAGCGTTGCCCCCGGGAGCCCGGCTACCTGCTAGGCCTGCTCGGACAACTGGATCAGGCGAGTCTCGCCCACAAAAAGCGCCCTACCCTGCCGCTGATCCGTGCCCTGATCGAGGAATCGCGGGGCTGATTTCTTTCTGGTAGTTCGCTGACCGCCAGTCTTTTCACTGCCCTTTGGATCGCTTGCTTGGGCCTTACGGCAACCCTCCCGCCCATGGCGGAGGAAGTTGTAGTACTGGCAAACGCTCTGCCCGGCAGGCCGCGAGAAGTTCAGCGCGATATCACGCATGTTGCCGCCGAGATAATTCACCCAGAACACTATACTCTCGGGCAGATCCTTCTGTCCCCTTGGCGGTGGCCTCAGATGCAGTCTTTCAGCTATTGGATCGGCATAGCGGGAATCACCGCCTTTGCTGTGACGGCAGTGCTCGTTTTGGCGCCGAAAGGGATCGATCTCTTCAGTGCCATCGTGCTTGGCATTATCACGGCGGTCGGCGGCGGTACCATCAGGGATATGACCTTGGATGTTCCGGTCTTCTGGGCTGCCGATCTGAATTACCTGTGGGTCGCCATCGGTGCGAGCCTGGTCACCTTCTTTGCTGAGTCGTTGTTCACGCGCAGAGAGATCTACCAACTCATGCTGTATATCGACGGCCTCGGTGCCGCCTTGTTTGCGATACAGACCGTCGACAAGGCATGGGCTATGGACTTCGGTCGCCCGCTCGCCCCGATCATCCTGGGTATCGTCACGGCCATCGGTGGAGGCCTACTTCGCGATGTATTGTCAGGTCGCCAGACGCTCTTGATGACGCGCGAACTCTATGCCACGCCGGTGCTGATCGGATGCACGCTCTACGTCGCGCTACTGTCCTGGGTTCCGGAGCATCAAGCTGCCGGTGCGCTCTGCTGTGTCGCTATCATCTTCGCGCTGCGTGCGGCAGCGATTCGCTGGGATTTGACCGTGCCTCAGTGGTTAATCACAAAGGCGAAGGCGGACTGAGGGCCACGTGGTCCGGCGCAACCCTACCCAAAAATCCCGCAGGCGTACCCCACCGGAAAGCAATGCACTTTGGAACAACGCAAGTGTGCATTGTTCGGATCCGGGCTCGCATCTAACCCTGGATCAAAGGTGATGCAATGCAGCGCTTGTTTCAGCGTAATAGCACCGACTTATCGGGCGCTGTTGCATCCGCATCGAACAGCTCAGGGATCATCAGGTAGCTCGCGACAAAGAAGCACAGGGCGCCGACGAAGGTCCATAGATTTGCATCCCAGTTCCAACCAGCGTCGGGTGGCGGTGGGAAGAACGCATAGATGGCCGAAACCTGGAATGCGACCGAGCCGGCCAAGTTGATCATGACCACCCACCAGGCGACTTGGCGCGGTTCGAACGACCACCAACCGTGCGAGATTTCCATCAATGCCAAGTAACTGGCCGCAAGAAAACAGATGCTCCCAGTCAGATCGGGGGTCCAGATCAACACATCCTTCTCCACCCAACCGAGTCCCGCAAGGAGCGCATTTCCGGTATTGAGGTTGAACAACAAGGTGCCCGCAAACTGGATCAGACTGGAAAGATAACCCGCGTTGTGAGGTTTCCACGCGAACCAGCGCCAAGCGGGGCGCTGACCGTCCGGCCCCGTTCCCAGGTCGGCGATATCCCCGTTGAATGCCTCCAGCAGTTGCAGACCGGCAGCAGCCGTAAATAAAAACGAACCGACGAAAAAGACGACTCCGATGGCGGATGCCGTGGTCATTCCCGGCTCTAGCAACTGTGGCCAGTTGGTGGCAAAGCTGCCGTAGGCGAAGCAGGCGGACCCGATAAGAAACAACAGGGCAATCCACCAGGCCAAGCGCCGAGGTGCCCAGAGCCGGAACCAGGACGCTTGCGGCAGCGACAGGCGCAGCCGCACGCCACTGGGACTCAGGTGGAGCGGTTGCAGTTGCTTGCGGTAACGCCTTGACAGGAAAACCAGCTGATGACCGTCATCCCCAGTTTCGACAAGGCGAGAAACAAACGGGTTGCGGATCGAGCGCCGATTAGCAGTCGTACTCATACGACGGGTGCCGGAACTGGTGCGGGGGAACCGAGCTTCTCATCGCCCGTGGCAACTTCTGCGGCCGCGTATCCGGTGGCAAGCCCTGTTTCGATCTGCAATCTCGACAATGCTGTCCTCTTTATGATCAGCGGGAAGGAGCAAGCCGCGCACCGACTATGCTCTCCGCGCCAGGTCGCCGTGCCGACCGGTTACCATGCATTTGAGACATGATACAGCGTCCTAATGATGGAAGCCCGATGCCTCTTTGCCCGTGAGCGACGCCTGAATCGGATGCGCTTCGATATGATCCAAGGCCGCCTTCATGTGATCAATGAGCAGCACACAGAGATCGCGGCTCACGCCGTTGCGCACCAAGATCCTCTGGACCACTTGGTCTTGACAATTCGCCGGCAACGAGTACGCCGGCACCTGCCAGCCGCGCACCCGAAGCCGGTCGGCGAGATCGTACAGGGTGAAGCCCGGATCGGCGCCCTCCGCGAGCTTCCAAGCAATCGCCGGGATGCCGCGTGCCATGTCGCCGCCGTAGACGATCTCGAACGGCCCCATCGTCGCGATCTCCGCGGCCAGATATTCAGCGCTGCGATAGCAGGCGGTATGAACCTTACGGTAGCCCTCCCGTCCGAGGCGAAGGAAGTTGTAGTACTGGCAAACGATCTGCCCGCCGGGCCGCGAAAAGTTCAGCGCGATGTCGCGCATGTTGCCGCCGAGATAGTTCACCCAGAACACCATACTCTCGGGCAGGTATTGCTCTTCGCGCCACAGCACCCAACCCACACCGAGCGGGGCGAGGCCGAACTTATGCCCCGAAGCGTTGATTGAACGTACCCTCGGCAAACGAAAGTCCCACTCCAAGTCAGGTGCGCAGAAGGGGGCGAGGAAGCCGCCGCTGGCGCCGTCGACGTGGATCGGGATGTCGAGACCGCTCTTAGTCTGGAAGGCATCCAATGCGTCGCTGACCGCCTTTACCGGCTCGTACTCGCCGGTGAAGGTCACGCCCAGTGTCGGCACGACACCGATCGTGTTCTCGTCGCAGCGGCTCAGGACCTCTTCGGGCGTCATCAAGAGTCGCCCCTTGTCCATCGGAATCTCACGGTGCTCGATATCCCAGTAGCGGGTGAATTTGTGCCAGCAAATCTGGACGGGCCCGGTAATGAGATTCGGCTTTTCGGTGGACCTGCCCTCGGCCCGGCGACGCATCTCCCAGCGGCGTTTCATGGCCAGCCCGCCCAACATCGCGGCCTCGCTGGAGCCGGTGGTTGAGCATCCGACCGCCTGCTCGCCGGCAGGCGCATGCCAAAGATCGGCGAGCATCTTCACACAGCGCGATTCAATCTCGGCCGTCTGCGGATATTCGTCCTTGTCGATCATGTTCTTGTCGATACAGGCATCCATCAGCCGATGGATCTCGGGCTCTTCCCAAGTCTGGCAGAAGGTCGCGAGATTCTGACGCGAATTCCCGTCGAGCATCAGCTCGTCACGGACCGCGGCAAAGATACGCCGCGGATCGCGCTCGCGATCGGGGAAAGTCGACTTCGGAAGGCCCGTGGCGAGATCGCTCGAACCGTAGGTCTCGTCGTTGCCGTCCTCTCTCTCGTCGTATCGAGAATCCCGGTCGCCGCGAACCTGGCTAACATCCTGCTTGGGCATCGTTGAATACTCCTCGGCAATGGAAAAAGGGCGCATCGAAACCCCATCAAGATCTCGGCGGCCCAGAAACGTCGATCACATCGGCATCGGCAGCGTCCGCACCTCAGGGCAGGCTCTCGCGCGAGGTCAGCGAGCCGACGACAAAGGCGAGGTTCACCGCGCTGATCAGCGCAGCCGCATGCGCCTCTGCCTGGGCCCCGCGCGCGTCGAGCAGTGCCGTGTCGGCCGCGATCGCGGCATCGACCGTGCCGACGCCACTGCGGTAGGCCGCGAAGGCGGCATCATAGGTGGTCGCGGTGGCACCGACGAGCGCCGTGGCAGCGCGGTGCGATTCGAGGGCGGTCCCCAGCGCGTTGCGAGCCGCAACGATTTCGGTCACCGCGGCGGTCTGCACCCGCTGAAATTCATCCGCGGCCATCTCGGCCCGGGATTCAGCCTCTTTAACCTGCGCCGCTCGCAGACCGGAGTCGTAGAGTGGCACCGTCACCCCCACCAGCAGGCCGGTGCCGGAGCCCTGCTGGCCGATCGAGGGTAGGCCGGAAACATCGAAGTTTCCCGAGCCCCACGCGAGGTTGCCGCTTACATAGACCTTGGGCAGAAAGTTCGCCTGCGCGGCATTGACACCGGCCTTGCTGGCTTGCAGCGCCGCGTAGCTCGCCGCCACATCGGGTCGCTGCGAAAGCGCCCGTTGGATCGTCTCCTCAAGCGGTGCGGAGGCCGGGGCAGGAAGGGGCCGGTGCGCGGCGCTGACCGCATCGACCTCCAAAGGGGCGTTCACGCCCACCGCCGCGAGCAGGTTCTGGTACGCATCGCGCTCTGCCCCGTCCGCTTGGACCCGACGTAACTCGGCCTGCGCCACGGCTTGACGCGCCTGTGCCGTCGCCACGCTGGTGTCCAGACCCTGGGCCGCGCGTGCTTCGACAGCGGTCCGGACCGCTTCGGCGTTCCGCAACGCCGTTTCGGCAAAGCCGCGTCGTTGGATCGCGGCACCATAGATGTAATAGGCCTGGGATACGTCGAAGATCAGCTTTTGATGGGTGCCATTGAAGAGGATGTTCGCCGCGATGGCCGCGTGCTTGGCCGCGGCCGCGAGTGCCTGGCGCTGGCCAAAGTCAAACACCAGCCACTGCAGCGCGAGAATCTGCGCCGTACCCTCTTCGGTGGTCTCGAAATCGAGGCTTTCGCCCAGCACCTCCGGCAGCGGCGTGGTCAGTTCCTGATACCCACCGATCACACTCGCGGCGAGGACGGGCAGGTAGGTTGCCTCCACCATGCCGACAGCGAGTGCCGCCTGCCGGGCCTGTTGCCAGGAGACTCGGGTCGCCGGGTTCGTGCGCTGTGCGAGATCGATGAGCTCCGGCAGGCGATAAATCCGGCCCGGATCGATCCCCTCGGGCGGCGCGAGCCGAGCGCGTTCGGAATCCGCGGGGACGCGGAAATCCGCCGCCCCACCCACCGGCGCGGGCGGAGCCGGGGGCGCGAGACTCCACAGGCCGGTCCCCTCATCGCTCCGGGGCGTCCAGGGCTGGTCAGCAGAGGCGGAGGTCATGTTTGCTGCGTTGGAGGCGCAGCCAGCCAGCGCGAGGGCGACAACCAGGGCACCGGCGGCCCGCGGCAAGAGGTGGCGACCGGTCATCCCGCGGCTGCCTGCAGTTGGTCGAGGGGGTGACTGAAGGGGCCGGCCATCGGCGCTGGACCAACACGCCGAGTTAGCGACGCCGAAGTGGCGGAGCCGGGGCAGCGTCCCGGTTCTCCGGCGGGCCCGCGAAACCGTTCGGCGAGGAAGTCGAGCCGCTCGGCGGTGTGCTCGAGGTCCGCGTCACGGCTCAACCAGATGGCGCGATTGAGCGCCTCGATCTCGGTGACCGCGCCACGGAGCGCCGTCTCGCGGGTGGGCGTCGGCCGCAACCCGCGCGGCTCGAAGGGCAGCACGCGCAGCGCCTCCTCGGCCTTGCCGGCCAGTGCTTCGACCGCGGCGGCGCTGCCCACGGCGTGCGGTCGCCGTTCGGGAGCAAGCCGCGCCATCCGCGCCAGCTCCGCGAGGGCGCGCGCGAAAAATGCGCGGACCTCGCCCGCGACGGGCGCCGGCCAGATGCGCGTAAAGATCAGATAGACCACGAGATTGCCGAGCAGAATGCCGAAGATCCTTCCCTGTGCGGTATCAAGACTGACACTCGGACCGAAGCCCTGCAGCACCGTCAGCAGGAAGGCGAGTGCAATCTGTACACCGGCGTAGGCGATGCGCTCGGGGCCGGTCGAGACCCAGGCGCCGACGAGGCAGCCGAGAAACACGAGGACCATCAGCGCGCCGATCCCGTCGATCCGGGGAATGACCCAGAAGATCGCCGCGACCCCGAGCGCCGCCCCGATCAGGCACCCGGTGATGCGCAAGGCGAGCTTATGCACGGTCTCGCCGGTCGTGGCGAGCGCGGCGACATAGCAGGTGATCATCGCCGTATGGATCCCCTGCCAGTCGATCGCCGTATAGATGAGGAAGCAAATCACCGCCGCCGCCGTGGTCTTGAGTGCAAAGCGGGGGTAGGCGGGATTGGTCAGCGCGTCCGGGGCGATGAAGGGCGTCTTGGGTGCCGGCACGACCTCGGGCTCGGGTGCTCCGGCGAGCACGCTCAGTGCGTCCCAGGCCGCCCGCTCGGCCGGGCCGGCGTTTGCAGGCGGATCAGGTGGCATCGGCGGGGCCTCGCCCTCGCCAAGCGCGGCGTAGGCCGCACGGATCTGGTCCGCGAGCGCGACGCGACGGCGCGGGGCGAGATCCACGGGAAGCGCCGATACCGCGAGCATCAGTGCAAAGCCCGATCGGACATCTGCCGCGATTTGCCGGGCGGCCGCGAGCGGAACAAAGCGCAGCACCCGCGCAACCAGCGCCTGCGGGTCGAAGGGTGCGTTACCTTCGCGCAGCAGCTCACGCAACCGCGCCGGTTCGCCGGTCTCCAGGGCCTGCGCGGCGACGGCCAGCCGGGCTCGGAGCGTGTCGCGCAACAGCGTCACGGGCGAAAAGCCGAGGACGAGATTGAAGCCGACCATCAGGATCATCGGCAGCGCGGCCATCGCCCAGGCCTCGCGCAAGGCGAAGGTCGCGGCGTCGCCGAACGGCGCCTGGACGATCAAGGTCAGCACGAAGGCGATGATCAGCGCCGCCACGCTGCCCTGCTCGCCCAATTGCGTCGCCGCGCCGAGGTAGAGGAACACACAGGAGGTGATGACGATCGCCGCCATGATGTGCAGCGTCGAGCCGCTGGTCAGGTTCACGATCCAGACGAGGAAGGCGATAAGTCCAGGCAGCAGCACCAGGAAGCCGATGCCGGTACCGATGTTCACCACGGCGTCGGGCTTCATCAAAAAGATGATCAAGTAGCAGCTGATCGCCGCCTCGGGGATTTCGAACATCATGGCGGCGCCGGTCACCAGCGCGCACAGCAGTGCAACCCGCCAGGTCATCTCGGCCCGGCCGGGAAACGGCCGCAGGTCTTCAAGCGTCTGGCGCCATCGCGACGGCGGCGCCTCGACAGCGTCACTCCGCTGCGCTGATATCACAGTCTTCGCCATGCCGCACCACCGCAACGGCCGACGCGCCCAATCGCATCAGCGGCGCGGGTGGGTTGTCGAGCCTGATCCGCACCGGGAAGCGCTGGGCGATGCGCACCCAGTTGAGCGACTTCGGAACATAGGGCAGACCGCGGGGCAGATTCACCAAATCCTCGGAAATGACGCCCCAACCGATGCTTTCGACCGTCCCGAGGACGGGGCGCGAACGATCGGCGAGCGCATAGACGGTCGCGCAGTCGCCGATCGCGATGCGGGAAAGCTCCGTCTCGGGGAAGGTTGCCGAGGCATACCAATACTCGGTGTCGATCAGCGTGAAGAGCGACTGACCGGGTGCGACGATCTCGCCGGTCGAGACGGTTAGGCCGACGACCAGTCCATCATGGGGCGCACGCACCTGCGTCGCCGCCAGGTCTCGCTCGGCGATAGCCAGCGCCGCCCGCCGGGCGGCGACCAGCGCATCCGAAGCCTCGAGGGTGGTCACCAGTGCATCTGCCGCGTCGGCCTGGCGCAGCGCCTGATCGAGGCTGGATTGGGCGTCATCCCGCGCGGTACGGGCATCGTCGACCTGCTGGGCAGTGACGTAAGCCTTCGGCGCCAGGGGCAAGAGCCGGGCGAGCGTCGCCTCGGCGAGCGCGAGGTTGGTGCGGGCGCGCTGAACCTGCTCGGCGGCAACGGCCGCGTTCGACCGCTCGGCGGAGATCGTCCGACGTTGAGCGTCGCGCGTCGCCTCGGCGAGTCGCAGGTCTGCCGTAACCTGCGCCACGGCGAGCCGGTAGGGCTCGGGATCGATCGCAAACAGCAGATCACCCTCGGCGACACGCTGGTTGTCCACCACGGCGATGGTCACGACCCGACCCGCGATCGTGGCGGCAACGTTGACGACACTCGCCGTCAGCACGGCATCCTCGGACAGGGGATTGTTCGCGGCGCGTTGGAAGTACAACCATCCCGAGAATACCGCGCCGATGACGATCACCAGCGCAACGATGATGCCGACAACCGTGTATTTTCGCGCATAGGCAGACGTGGCCATGCACTAGCGCCCGAATGTGGCTGCCGCGACAGCAAAGGCAATCAGGCAGGCGAGCGCGATATAGACGAGCGTGCGCATCGGTATGCCTTCGTCGATACCTAAGCGAATCAGCAGCATCCGCACGAGCACGGAGCCAAGCACGCCAAGGACGGCGCAGAACAGCCAGTAGGGGAAATAGGCGCCGTAGAACGGCAGCGAGGGGCTTGCCGTGTATCCGCAGCCTTGCAGCCCGAGCAACAGGTGCGCGAGCGGAGCGATCCACCTCACGGTTGTGCTCCCAATGATCGGGGGGGCAGCGAATCCTGGGCAATGCATCAGGTTCTCCCCGACCCGCTTGAGCTTCACGCCGACTTAGGCGCTGCCGACCCGTCCGCCGGATCGCCCCTCAATTGTTGAAACGGCAACACCAGCGGCTTGTCTGCTCCGGCCAGTGCCGTGAGGTCGAAACGCGTGTAGTTGTAGGTCTCGTAATCTCTAAGAAAGAAGAGCTTGCGGTCCAAGTCGGAGAGGCTCGTCCAGCAGGTGAACTCGGTGGCAGCAGCACCGCCCGGCGCGTCGAGACCCTTGACCTCCAGATGGCTGATCCCGGCCTCGGGAAGATCGATCGTCACCCCGCGCGGCCGGTCGAAATTGTTCATGACATGGGCAAGCGTCGTCACGGCCCGGTCCGGCGTATCGGCCTTCTCGGTGTACTGGGCGTAGAACGCGGCTCGCACGAAGCGCCCGACCGAGGTGTTGGACGCCGGCAAACCCGAGGTCGCGACACCCGAATCCGGCTGAGTGGCCACATAGTCGCCGAAGGCCGCCGTCGGCCGATCCACGTTGCTGAGAAACGTGTAGTTGTCGAGATTCGTCAAATGCCAGTCAAAGCGCGGGCCGTTGGTCAGCACTCGCACGGGATTGTCGTAGACCGACATCTCGCCCTTATGGAATTCGATGACGAAGGAGGCGCCGGTGGCGTCGTTCACCAGGTAATGGAAGGGAGACACCACGCCGCCGAGCATCGCCAGGGCCTCCAGCATCAGCGGCTGCGTGGCAAGCGCCGCTTTGACTCCGGCAACGGAGCCGAACTGCCCCAGCGCCCAGAGCCCGAGATCGGAAGCCGAAAGCACCGCAGTCTGGCTCGGGATCGGCGCCTCGGTCCCGGCAGCCGTTGGATAGGACAGCAGACTGAAGGTCAGGCCTTGATCGTTCAGACCCTCCAAAACCTTGAGATCCGCCGGACCGATAGGGTCGTCTTTCGTCGGGATCCGCGCCGGCATGGTAATGGCGAGCACACCGTAGCGGGTCGTGAAGCGCACGGGTGGATGATCCGCAATCCGGGAGTTCATCGCGAAACCCGCGGGGAACCAGGCGACGCGATAGGGCAGATCGACCGTGAGCTCGAGGGTCCGCCCGAAATAGGCCCTTCCGGCGGCGTCACGATAAACGAGCGATGTACACATGAAGATCTCCTGACTGTCCTGACGCCGGTGTTGTCACCGATTTCGCGCTCAACATCCGACCTATAACCCATCGCAGCCGAACGCACCAGATACCCGCCTTAGCCTCGATCATGGGGTGAAAAAGCGGATGCATGGCAAAGACCCTGAACAGGTGCTGCATATCCTCGATCAAGGGGCGGCAATATCATATCTGGTAACGTACCGAGCGAAAACGTTCGGCAAATGGGTGTGCTAGCCCATTACGGCCAGCGGTGCCGAAGCCGTCAGTCCCCCTCGGCCAAATCTGATCCAACCGCGCTCCTTTGACCGACATACGCTGTGCGGGGCTTACCCGTTCGCCGTGCAACCAGTGCGAGGAAGGCCGCCGCCACGCCGTTCAGAAGGAACTCGATGGTCACGAACCATCCGATATCCCACAGGCCCGAGACCGATCAGACCGAACCAGTACAACCGCAGAATCCCACCCTGATCCTCGGCCTGCGAGACGCCGGCTCCCGCAAGCGCAAGCACCAGCATGACGAGAAAGACCCAAAAATCAGCGCGCCGAACCCCCGACTTCAGTTCAGACAGTGATGGGATGCCGTGCCTCCCGCGCACTTCGACCTGGGCAGCTTCTATGGCAATGCCATTAACTTAAGCAAGATATTGATTATAATAACCTAATCTTAAGACCCCCCTAACCTGGAGCCAACCCACCATGCGCATTCAAAGCAAGAC
>SACH01000025.1 GCA_009928645.1 Gammaproteobacteria bacterium
CCCCTTGCCCCGGTGGCTGAGCATTTTCGTCAAGGCCCGAACGGTCTTGCTCACCGATTTGGTCGATCCCCCCGACATCGTCGCCCTGGCCCGGGCGTGTGGGACCAATCGGACGACGCTGCAAAAGATTTTTCAGGAGCACCTGGGTATGGGGGTGGCCGGCTTTTTGCGCGAGCAGCGGCTGCATCATGCACATCGGTTGCTTTTGCAGGGGGAGCATAGGGTCGAGGAAATCGCCCACCTGGTTGGTTACAGTGGCAGTCATGAGTTGCGGCGGGCCTTCAAGCAGCGTTTCGGACGCCTCCCGAGCGATGTGTTCCGCTACCCTCAGGACAGCCATCACGCAGAAGTTTTTCCCCCCAGCCGATGAGTTGCTTTGCCAGCCGCGTCCTCAGTCCCAGCGCCCGAGCCGAAGTTCCAGGCAGTGGATGCGCTGGCGCAGGTGCTGGATTTCATCGAGGAGTTCAAGGGCGAGGGTGGTGGCGGGCCAGTCGAGTTCCAGATCGTGACTGAGGCGCAGGGCGCGGCGCACCCGGCTGATCTGATGGCTGTCGAAGCGCCAGTCGGTGGGAGACTGGCCGCGCGGGGAGAGCAGGCCCTCGTCCACCAGCAGGATCAGTACCTCGGTGCTGACGCCGCAGACCTGGGTCAGGTCCGCCAGGCCGATGGCCGGGCTCTCCTCCAGGATCAGTTCGGGGAGGACGTCCAGGGGATGGTCGCGGAAGCGGTCGATGGGCTGGTTCATGGCTCAGCCTCCGAACTTGGCGCGGGGATTGAAAGGCAGGCTTTCCGCCATGCGCTGGTAGAGGGCCTTGGCCTCCTCCGTCTCGGCGGCCGGGGTGTGGATCTCAAGGATGAGGATTTGGTCGCCGGGAGGGTCCCCGGGCAGGCCACGGCCCTTGAGCCGCATGCGTTTGCCGCTCTGACTCCCGGCGGGGATCTTGAGGGTGACGGGACCACCCAGAGTGGGCACCTGGAGTTGGGCGCCCAGGGCCGCCTCCCAGGGGGTGATGGGCAGATGGAGGAGGATGTCCCGGCCGTCGGTCTGAAAGACTCGGTGGGGTCGGAGGTGGACTTCCAGGTAGAGGTCCCCGGCGGGTCCCCCGGCGAAGCCCGGCTGGCCCTGGCCGGCCAGACGGATCTGGCGCCCCTGGCTGACGCCGGGGGGGATGCGGACCTTGAGGGTGCGGTGCTGGAGGTGGACCTGGCCCTGGGCATCCTGGGTCGGGGTTTCCAGCCGCAGTTCGCGGGTGCCACCGGCGAAGGCTTCCTCCAGGCTGATCTCCACCTGGGCGGTCTGGTCCTGGCCCCGCTGGCGAAAAAGGTCCTCGCGCCGGCCACCACCGGCGCCGCCGCGTCGAGCCTCGCCGAAGGCGTCGCCGAAGCCACCCAGGCCCCCGCCACCGCCGAACAGGGAGGAGAAGAAATCGCTGAAGCCGCCGCCGTCGCCGGTGCTGTAACGGAACTCGCGATGGAAACCACCTTGGCCAGGTGGCGGTCGGAACTCCTGGCCGGCGCGCCACTGGCTGCCGAGGGCATCGTAGGCCGTCCGTTTCTCTGGGTCCTTGAGGACCTCATTGGCCTCGTTGATCTCCTTGAATCGCGCCTCGGCGTCTGGCTCCTTGCTCACGTCCGGGTGGTATTTGCGCGCCAGCTTGCGGTAGGCCTGCTTGATGGCCTCCTTAGTGGCGTTGCGTGGGACCCCGAGGGTCTTGTAATAGTCTTTGTACTCCATGGGTCCTGCCGTCCGGATGCTGAGGGGAAGTTCATCAGGTCCTTGCCCGGGCCTGATCCGCGGATGAGGTGTCTCAGAACGAAGTTTATATGATTGCGGAGCGGATGCCTTCCAAGGCGAGACGTACCCGTACCCGATCTGGAATGGCCCGGGTAATGGGCGATAGGTAAACCACCGCTCATCGCAGCGGGAACCCCTTGGCATCGGTCCTGGCATGCCCTATATTCGCCCTCAGAGAACAGCCATGACCATCTCAAGCATCACCTTCCTCTCCCCGGCGCTTTCCGCGCCCGTCCTCCCGGCGGGGCTGCCAGCCCTGAGCCTGTCGCTCGCCCTGCTGCTGCCCTGAGGGGCAGATACCAGGCACAGGCCCCGGCGGGGGCTTAGAATACGCACCCAGTCAGATACCGAATTCCACGCCAAGCGGCCCCAGGTGGTCCCTGGCGGGTCACGCGCATACGCGGGAGCGAGTCATGAGCAAAGAGCACCTCATCATCTTCGATACCACCCTCCGGGACGGCGAGCAGAGCCCCGGGGCCTCCATGACCAAGGAGGAGAAGGTGCGCATCGCCAAGGCCCTGGAAAAGCTCCGGGTCGATGTCATCGAGGCCGGTTTCCCCACGGCCAGCCCTGGGGACTTCGAGGCCGTCAAGGCCGTGGCGGCGGCTATCAAGGACAGCACGGTCTGCGGCCTGGCCCGGGCCCTGGACAAGGATATTGACATCGCCGGCGAGGCCCTCGCCGGGGCCAAGTCGGCGCGTATTCACACCTTTATCGCCACCTCGCCCATCCACATGGAGCGCAAGCTGCGCATGACCCCGGACCAGGTGGTGGAGCAGGCGGTGCATGCCGTCAAACGGGCGCGACGCTACACCGATAACGTTGAGTTCTCCCCGGAAGACGCCGGCCGTTCCGAGCCCGATTTTCTCTGCCGGGTCCTGGAGGCGGTGATCAAGGCCGGGGCGCGCACGGTCAACATCCCCGATACGGTGGGCTACAGCGTGCCCTACCAGTTCGGCGACCTCATCCGTGGGCTCATCGAGCGCATTCCCAATGCCGATCAGGCGGTCTTCTCCGTCCACTGCCACAACGACCTCGGCCTGGCCGTCGCCAACTCCTTGGCCGCGGTACGCAATGGTGCCCGCCAGGTGGAGTGCACCATCAATGGCCTGGGGGAACGCGCCGGCAACGCCGCCCTGGAGGAGATCGTCATGGCGGTGCGCACCCGTCAGGACCACTTCGCCTGCGACACCCGCATCGACACCACCCAGATCGTCCATTGCTCGCGCCTGGTGTCCGGCATCACCGGCTTTCCCGTGCAGCCCAACAAGGCGGTGGTCGGGGCCAACGCCTTCGCCCACGAGTCCGGCATCCACCAGGACGGTGTTCTCAAGCACCGCGAGACCTACGAGATCATGCGCGCCGAGGACGTGGGCTGGACCGAGAACCGCATGGTCCTGGGCAAGCACTCGGGCCGTAACGCCTTCAAGAGCCGCCTGGCGGAGATCGGCATCACCTTCGACTCCGAGGAGGACCTCAACGCCGCCTTCGCCCGCTTCAAGGAGTTGGCGGACAAGAAGCACGAGATCTTCGACGAGGACCTCCAGACCCTGGTGACGGATGCCAACCTCGATGCGGCTAACGAGCGCCTCAAGCTGGTGTCCATGAAGGTCTGCTCCGAAACCGGTGAGACCCCCAAGGCCGAGGTGGTGTTGCAGATGGATGGCCAGGAGGAACCAGGCGCGGCTATCGGCGGCGGCCCGGTGGACGCCACCTTTAAGGCCATCGAGTCCATCGTCAACTCCGGTACCACGCTACGCCTCTACTCGGTCAACAGCATCACCAGCGGTACCGACGCCCAGGGCGAGGTCACGGTGCGCCTGGAGAAGGGTGGGCGCATCGTCAACGGCCAGGGGGCGGACACCGACATCATCGTCGCCTCCGCCAAGGCCTACATCAATGCCTGCAACAAGGTGCTCAAGCCCCTGGAGCGGGCCCATCCCCAAGGGGCGGACGTCTGATCCACGCCATGGGCGCCACCCTAGACCCGGTCCGGCGCCGTCTCTACCTGGAGGCCATGGGCATCCAGGTGTGGCGGCACCGGGCCGGGGCTCCGGCGGGGGAGGGGGACGATGCCCCTCGCGACGCAGGTCAGGCGGCTGACCCTCTCCCCGCCGCCGCGTCGCTCTCATCCGGCGCGCCCAGCGCAAACCGCGTATCCACCGCCCCCGAAGCGCCGCGCTTACCCATCACGCCCAACTCACCCTTCTCACCCACTGCTCGCAGCGGTCCGGGTGCGCCGGTTCCGGCCAGGGTTGACACCGCTGCCCCCACGGTCGAGGTTTCCACCCTGGGCTGGGATGAGCTGCGCGCGGCGGTCGCCACTTGCCGCGCCTGCGGCCTGTGCGCGACGCGTACCCAGACCGTGTTCGGCGTGGGCCGCCGGGACGCGGACCTCATGTTCATCGGCGAGGCCCCCGGGGCCGAGGAGGACCGGCGGGGCGAGCCCTTCGTCGGGCGCGCCGGGCAACTCCTTGATCGCATGCTCGCCGCCATCGGCCTGGACCGGGACCAGGTCTTCATCGCCAACATCCTCAAGTGCCGGCCGCCCGGTAATCGTGACCCCAAGCCGGAGGAGGCGGCGGCCTGCCGTGCCTTTCTGCTGCGCCAGATCGCGCTGGTGCAGCCGCGCGTCCTGGTCTCCCTCGGACGCATCTCCGCCCAGAATCTGCTGGAAACCGACGAGGCCGTGGGCCGGTTGCGTGGGCGTTGGCTCAGTTTCGGTCCCGCGGCCCTGCCCCTGATGGTGACCTATCACCCCTCCTATCTGCTGCGCTCTCCGGAGCAGAAGGCCAGGGCCTGGCAGGACCTCGTCCAGGTCGCCCGGCGGCTGCGAGGCGCCTGAAGGCTTGAAGGCCAGGGCAGAAGTCTTATTATTAGCCCTGATCAATCAAAACAGAGGGGGTGATAAATATTATCTATTTTGAAAATAATCGAATGCTAATATTATAGTGACCGTGGGTACACAAGGTACCGCGCTCACTGAACAAGACTCAGAAATAATGAGGAGAAACTGAATGAAGAAGCTTGCTACCGCTGCTGCCGTCGCCGCCCTGCTGGGCGCCTCCGCCTCCGCCTCCGCCTTCTGGGGCGGTCCGGGTTGGGGTGGCCCGGGCTGGGGCAACTCCGGCAACGACTGGTGGAACGACATGTTCGGTGACGGCTACGGCGACTTCAACATGAACATGTCCGGTGGTGGACGTGGTTGGGGCCGCGGTTACAACCGTTATCGTGACTACTACGGCTATGGCTATGGCCCCTACTGGGGTGGCCCCTATGGCTACGCCCCCTACGGCGCGCCCTATGCCCCCTATGCCCCGCCCGCTCCTCCGGCCGCTCCCGCCGCCGAGGCCAAATAAGACCGAAGCGCGGGTCCCTCATCCCCCCGGATGAGGGCACTTTACGCGCCCTGTCCCTGAACCGCGCTCCGGCGCGGTTTTTTGTTGCCGGGCCGGGCCGGGGTGGCGAGGAGTCCAGTCATCCGCAATCCGGTAACTGACTCGCGCAAGACGAGGGCGGTATTTTTGTTATCGGTCCTGAGCGGCGCGAGGGGCGGCCGTCTGGTCAGCGTCGGTCTCCAGCCCCAGGGATGCCCCGATCGCCTCCCGGCAGGCGCGGGCCATGGACTTGCGGTCCATGCCCTGGCTGGGAATGAGGGCAAGGAATCGCGCCTCCACCCGGATGCCCGGGTGTTTGAGAACCCGTAGCAGGTGGGGCCAGGGTCGGTCGTCGTCGATGAAGGGGGCGATGAGATCCCGGTGGTCCGGTTCGCCATAGCGGATGGCGACCGGCTGGAGGGCGGCGCCGCTGTCCTGGGCGGCGGCAAAGAGCCGGGGGTGGAAGGGCCGCAGCCAGGAGCCATCACTGGTGGTGGCCTCGGGAAAGATGACCACCACCTGGCCGTCGCGGGCGCGGTCGGCGATTTGTTCCGCCAGCCCCCGGGCCTGATGGGCGCCGCGGCTGATGAAGAGGGTGCCCAGGACCTCGGCCATCCAGCCGATCAGGGGCCAGGCGCGGATCTCCGCCTTGGAGAGGAAACAGAGGTCGCCCTGGGCGCCGAGGACCGGGATGTCGAGCCAGGAGACGTGGTTCGCCACCAGCAGCACCCCGGGCGCCAAGTCCCCCGTCACCACCAGGCGCAGCCCCAGGATGCGGCACAGGCGCCGGTACCACCAGCGTGACAGGGCCGGGGCCTGGCGAGACCGACGTCCCAAGACCCGGGCCGGGGCCATCAACAAGGCCACCAGCAGGAAGGCGGCCAGCAGGTGCAGCAAGACCTTCAGCCCCCGCCAGAGGGCGGCTAACGGTTGCATCGTCACCTTTGGTGCGGCCTGGGCCGCGGAGCTGGTGAAGAAAGCGGGGTCGCTCGCATGGCCTCTCAGTCGAGGCCCCTGCCAGGCAAGGGGTCCCGGAGGGAGATGATGGGCCAGCCCCGCTGGCGGGCATGGTGGGCCAGGCGCTCGTCCGGGTCCACCGCCACGGGGCGGTCGACCAGTTCCAGGAGGGGGATGTCGTTATGGGAGTCGCTGTAGAAGTGGCTGCCGCTCAGATCACCTCCCCGCTCGGTCAGCCATTCGCGCAGGCGCTCGACCTTGCCGTGCTGGAAGGAGGGGGTCCCGGCGACCTCGCCGGTGAAACGCCCCCCCCGTTCCTCCGGGATGCTGGCGATGAGGTGGGGGATGCCGAAGCGGTCGGCGATGGGCGCGGTGACGAAGGCGTTGGTGGCGGTGATGATCAGCAGGGTGTCCCCCGCGGCCTGGTGCCGCTCCACCAGGGTCAGTGCGCCGGCGAGGACGATGGGTTCGATCTTCTCGTCCAGGAAGCGGGCGCGCCAGCCGAGCAAGGCCTCCCGGTCGTGGTCTCGCAGGACCCGCAGGGAAAAGCGCAGGAATTCCTGGATATCGAGCCTTCCCTCCTTGTATTCGCGGTAGAAACGCTCGTTTTCCCGCTCGTAATGGTCGCGATCGACGATCCCCTGTTCGGCGAGGAACAGGCCCCAGAGATAATCCGAATCCCCCGCCAGGAGGGTGTTGTCGAGGTCGAAGATCGCTAAAGCCAAGATGATGATCCTGATAGGTGGCGGTGATGATCAAGGGATTGGGGCGACGCCCGGGAACCAGCCTCGGATCCGGATGGGGAACCTGGGTTTCCCGGCTGCGGTTCTCCGCCCCGTCCTCTCCGGCGTGGATGGTCGGGCCCGGTCATCCACCGCTGCTTATCGTTCCAGGGACTCCACTACCGCCAGGGCGGCCATGTTCACCAGTCGGCGGACGGTAGAGGTGGTGGTGAGGATGTGTACCGGGCGGGCGGCACCGAGAAGGATGGGGCCGATGGTCACGCCCTCGCCACCGGTCATCTTCAGCAGGTTGTAGGCGATGTTGGCGGCGTCGATGTTGGGCATGATCAACAGGTTGGCCTCGCCCTTGAGGGGCGAGTCCGGGTTGGCGGCGCGGCGGAACTCCTCGGAGAGGGCGGCGTCGCCGTGCATCTCGCCATCCACCTCCAGTTCGCCGGCGCTCATGGCGTCGATGAGGGCGGCGGCGCGACCCATCTTGCGTGCCGATTCCGAGGGGCTGGAGCCGAAATTGGAGTGGGACAGCAGGGCCACCTTGGGTTGGACGCCGAAACGGCGTACCTCTTCGGCGGCCTGCAGGGTCATCTCGGCAATCTGCTGGGCATCCGGGTCCTGGTTGACGTGGGTATCGCACATGAACAGGGAGCGGCCGGGCAGCATGAGAAAATTCATTGCCGCGAGGGTGTTGACGCAGGAGCGCTTGCCGATGACGTCGCGGATCACCTGGAGGTGGTCGGCGTAGAGTCCGCTGGTGCCACACAGCAGGCCATCGCCATAGCCCAGCCGGAGGAGCATGGCGCCGATGACGGTGTTGTCGCGCCGCAGGGTGGACTTGGCAATAGCCGGGGTCACGCCGCGCCGCACCATCAGCTTGAGATAGGCCTCCCAGCATTCGCGGTAGCGGTCGTCGGATTCCGGGTTGACCAGATCGAAGTCGACGCCGGGGCGCATGCGCAGCTTGGCCTTCTCCAGTCGGTATTCGATCACGCTGGGCCAGCCGATGAGGATGGGACGGGCAATCCGCTCCTCGATGAGGATCTGGGCAGCGCGTAGCACCCGCTCGTCCTCGCCTTCCGCCAGGATGATGCGTTTGCCGGGGGTGCGGCGGGCGGCCTGGAAGATGGCGCGCATGCCCACGCCGGTGCGGTAGATGAACTCGGTGAGCTTGGCGCGGTAGGCGTCCCAGTCGTTGATCGGCCGGGTGGCAACCCCGGAGGCGATAGCGGCCTGGGCTACGGCCGGCGCGATGCGGACGATCAGGCGCGGATCGAAGGGGGTCGGGATCAGGTAGTCCGGGCCGAAGGTCAGTTCCCGGTTGGGGTAGGCCAGGGCCACCTCGTCGGTGACCTCGGCCTCCGCTAGTTCGGCGATGGCATGCACGCTGGCGATCTTCATCGCCTCGGTGATGCTGGTGGCGCCGACATCCAGGGCGCCACGGAAGATGAAGGGGAAGCAGAGGACGTTGTTGACCTGGTTAGGGTAGTCCGAGCGACCGGTGGCGATGATGGCGTCCGGTCGCGCCGCCTTGGCCAGGTCGGGCATGATCTCCGGGGTGGGGTTGGCCAGGGCCAGGATCATGGGCTGCTCGGCCATGGTCTTGACCATCTCCGGGGCCAGGACCCCGGCGGTGGAGAGGCCGAGGAAGATGTCGGCGCCGACGATGGCCTCGCCCAGGGTGCGGGCGGCCGTGTCCCGGGCATAGCGCGCCTTGGTTTCGTCCAGCCCCCCGGGCCGCCCAACATAGATCACGCCCTTGGAGTCGCAGACCGTGACGTGGTCACGGCGCACGCCCAGTTCGCACCAGAGGTCGAGGCAGGAGATGGCCGCCGCCCCGGCGCCGGAGCAGACCACCTTGACCGCCCCGATATCCTTGCCAACCACCTTGAGGCCGTTGAGCAGGGCGGCGGCGGAGATGATGGCCGTGCCGTGCTGGTCGTCGTGAAAGACCGGGATCTTCATCCGCGCCTTGAGCTGGCGCTCGATGTAGAAACACTCCGGGGCCTTGATGTCCTCCAGGTTGACCCCGCCCAGGGTTGGTTCCAGGGCGGCGATGATCTCGATCAGCCGGTCCGGGTCCTTTTCCTCCAGCTCGATGTCGAAGACGTCGATGCCGGCGAACTTTTTGAACAGGCAGCCCTTGCCCTCCATGACCGGCTTGGCCGCCAGGGGGCCGATGTCGCCCAGGCCGAGGACGGCGGTGCCGTTGGTGACCACCCCCACCAGATTGGCGCGAGAGGTATAGTCTGCGGCGGTGGCGGGATCGGCGACGATGGCGTCACAGGCGGCGGCGACTCCGGGGGAGTAGGCCAGGGCCAGGTCGCGCTGGTTGGTCAGCCCCTTGGTAGGGGTGACGGCAATCTTGCCCGGGGTGGGGCGGCGGTGATAGTCGAGGGCGGCCTCGCGCAAGTCCTTTTCCACAGTGAACCTCTGGGTGACGGTAGGCATCGGGAACGGGTTGCCGCAGCACAGGTCGCCGGCTGCGGGCAGGGCCGCTAGCCTACTCCAACGCGCTCATCCCCGCAAAAACCGCTCTTCGACGCGCGGGCAACCCAAGGTTCGGTCCCTCCTGACCGGGTGGCGCCCAGAGGGGACGCCAAACAAGATCCCCGTGGGCTTGCTGACCCTATCCCCGGGGTGGACAGCCCGGCAGACGCTCCGGAGCCGCCCTTGCCCGGGGGAAAACGGCAATGCGCTAGGTTTAAGTGCATGATAGACCCCACTGCCGGCTTTTCATGACCAGTTGATTACCTTATCGTTGCGTGTGCATGACGCCCGCGCTGCGCTCACCCCGCTGGCGGCGGGGTTCCTGCTCCCGAATCGGATAGGAGAACCCGCACGACTCCCTGTCCTCAAGGGTGCAGATCACCCATCCACGAGGCCCTGAATGACGAACACCGTTGCCGGTCGCCGATTTTCCCTAGGTATCCCCCTGCTTACCGTCCTGGCCACCTACCAGGTCAAATGGCTGCGCGGCGACCTCATCGCCGGCATCACCGCCTGCGTGGTTATGATTCCCTCGGTCATCGCTTACGCCGAACTGGTGCACATGCCGCCCATCACTGGCATCTACGCCGCCCTCGCCGCCTCCATCGGCTACGCCCTGTTTGCCTCCTCGCGTCACGTCATCGCCGGCCCGGACGCCGCCATCGGCCTGCTGGCCGGTACCGCCATCCTGCCCCTGGCCGCCGGCGATCCCAGTCGCATCCCGGCCCTGGCCGCCACCCTGGCCATCCTCTCCGGCATCATCCTCATCCTCGCCGCCCGACTGAAGGTGGGGGTCATCGCCGACTTTCTCTCCCGCCCGGTGCTCATCGGTTACCTCAACGGCGCCTCCCTGATCCTCGCCGCCACCCAATTGGGCAAGCTGTTCGACGTGCATACCGACGGCGAACACTTCTTTCCCCTGCTCTGGCAGGTGATCACCCAGTTACCCCAGGCGAATGTCCCGACCTTTCTCTTCGGCTTCGCCATGATCCTGACGCTGATCCTGCTCAACAAACACCTGCCGCGGGTGCCCAGCGCCCTGGCGGTGTCGGCCATCGGCATCCTCGCTGCCCAGTTCATGGGCCTGGAGGCCATGGGCATCAAGCTGGTGGGGGAGGTCCCCTCCGGTATCCCGGAACTGGTGCTCCCCACCTTCCATTTCTCCGATATCAGCGCCCTGGCCCCGGCCGCGGTGGCCATCGCCTTCCTCGCCTTCTCCGACGGTATACTCCTTGCCCAGACCTTCGCCAACAAGAATCGCTACGAGATCACCCCCAACGCCGAGCTCAACGCCCTGGGCGTCGCCAATCTGGGCGCCGGCCTGTTGCAGGGCTTCCCGGTTTCCGCCAGCCAGTCCCGTACCTCCATCGTCGACTCCACCGGTGGCAAGACCCAGGTGGCGCAACTGGTTGCTGCGGCGGGCCTGCTGCTCTCCCTGTTCTTCCTTACCGACCTGATCGGCATGCTGCCCAAGGTCTCCCTGGGCGCCATCCTCATCGTCACCGGCTTCGGCATGCTGGAGATCGCGGCCCTGCGCGACCTGTTCCGCATGGACCGCTTTGAGTTTTTCATCTCCCTGGCGGTGACCAGCGCCATCCTCATCGCCGGCGTCGTCCCCGGCATCATCTTCGGCCTGCTCATCTCGCTGGTTGGCGTCATCGTCGAATTCGCCCGGCCCAAGGACGCCGTCCTGCGCCGCCTGCGCCCCGGTGGCAAGTTCCAGGACCTCGGCGCCATCCGTCCCGGGACCAAACTCGCCCGCAACCTCTCTACCCTGCCCGAGGGCATCGTCAGCCCCGATGGCGCCCCAGCCCCCGGCGAGACCGTGCCCGGCCTGCTCATCTACCGCCTCTACGGCCCCCTGATCTTCGCCAACTCCCGCTTCGTCATGGACCGGCTGGAGACCCTGGTGGCGGAGACCGAGCCGCCCATCAAGTGGGTGATCATCGACGCCCAGGCCATCACCGATATGGACATCACCGCCGCCCAGCGCTTCGCCGATCTCCACCGCCAGTTCGAGGAGGCCGGGGTCGACGTCAAGATCGCCGATGCCACCCGGCCCTTGATGGAACAACTGGAGAAGGTCGGCCTCTCCGCCGCCATCGGCACCCAGGAGTTCTACGTCTCGGTGAAGAAGGCGGTGGAGGCCTATGAGCAGCTCCAGTATCCCCTGCGCAAGATCCGCCTGGTGGTCCAGCAGGGGGACGAGGCGCCCTGCGAGGTCATCTTCCAGCGCAAGGGCAGCAACATGGCGGCGAGTTGCTCCTGCCAGCACGAGGATGCCAACACCCTCTGCCAGCATCGCCTCACCCTGCTGCATGGCGACCTGGGCAGCATGAGCCTGGTGGAAGGTGATGAGCGTGAGGTCGCCAAGATCCCCCTCATGCTCGCCGGCACCGACATCGAGGAGGCCCTCAAGGCCCTGGAGGCCGCGGAGGAGATGATGCAGGAGGCAAACCAGGATTACCGTGAGGCCAAGGCGCAGATGATCGATGCCATGAAGGATTGAGGCGGGGAAGGCTCATGCCTTGGTGGCGATTGTGGTGAGAGTGGGCGCCCGTCTCTGGCTGATCCTGGCCTTGGCGGCGGGGGCCGCCCTGCTCCTGAGTCATCATGAGCACTTCGAGGCGGAGGCCCTGGCGGCCTGGATGGACGCCGCCGGTCCGGCGGGGCCTTTGCTGTTCATGGCCGTCTACGCCCTGACCACCGTACTGCTCCTCCCTGGCGCCATCCTGACCCTGGCCGGCGGTGCCCTCTTTGGCCCCTTTTGGGGGACCCTCTTCAATCTCACCGGCTCCACGATCGGCGCTGGTCTGGCCTTCCTGATCGCCCGCTACCTGGCCGCCGATTGGGTCCAGGCCCGCAACCGCGGCCTGCTGGAGCGCCTGGTGCGGGGGGTGGAGGCTGAGGGCTGGCGCTTCGTCGCCTTCGTCCGCCTGGTGCCGCTCTTTCCCTTCTTCCTGATGAATTACGCCTTGGGGGTCACCCGCATCCGCTTCCTGCCCTATTTGCTGACCACGGCGATCTGCATGGCGCCCCCGGCCTTTGCCTTCACCTGGCTGGGCTACGCCGGCCGCGAGGCCGCAGTCGGGGGGGAGGGCCTGGTGCATAAGGTCATCATCGCCCTGGCCCTGCTGGCGACCCTGGCCTTCCTGCCCCGGCTGGTGAGGCGGTGGCGCAAGGATTCCGGGTCGGGTGGCGTCTGACGGGGGACGCCGTGAATCCGTCCATGGAGGCTTGGCAACCGCATCCTTGCGGTTGACACCCCCGCCAGACGCCACCCGACCCTCCCCTGTCCGCCCGACCGGAAACTGACTGGCCGTGGCGCTAACCGGTAATGGCTATATCGGCAATATCCGCCGTGATCGGCCGGCCGACCTTAGCCCGCCAGCAACCGCTCCCGTAGCCGGGTGATGCGCTGGCGCGACTCCCGGCGCTTGACGGCGATGGCCAGGGCCTTGGGTTCGGCGATGACCACCACCAGGCGGCGGCCGCGGGTCACGGCGGTGTAGAGCAGGTTGCGCTCCAGCAGGGTGAAGTGCTGCATGGCCAGGGGGATGACCACCACCGGGTATTCCGAGCCCTGGGCCTTGTGGATGCTGGCGGCATAGGCCAGCGACAGCTCGTCCAGTTCGCTGAACTCGTACTCCACCGCCCGGCCATCCACGTCGACGGTGAGGGTGCCCTGCTCCGGGTCCAGGTTGCTGATCCAGCCGATGTCGCCGTTGAAGACCTCCTTGTCGTAGTTGTTGACCCGCTGCAGGACCTTGTCGCCCGGGGCGAAGGTGGTGCCGAAGCGCTCGACGCGCGGCTGGCGATCGGGGTTGAGCCGGGCCTGGAGCTCGGCGTTGAGGGCCCTGACCCCTAGGCCGCCACGGTTCATGGGGGTCAGGACCTGGATGTCCCGCGCCGGATCGACGCCGAAGGTCCGCGGGAGGCGTTCGGTGACGCTGGTGAACAGCTTGGTGGCGATGTCCTCGGGGGTCTCGGCGTGGATGAGGTAGAAGTCGCTGGTCTCGCCCTTGGGCGGGGCCAGGGGCAGCTCGCCGCGGTTGATGCGATGGGCGTTGGTGATGATGCGGGAGGACTGGGCCTGGCGGAAGATCTCGGTCAGGCGCACGGTGGGGATGGCGCCGGAATCGATCAGGTCCGCCAGCACGGCCCCCGGCCCTACCGAGGGTAACTGGTCGACGTCGCCGACGATCAACAAACCGGCCTCGTCCGGGATGGCGCGCAGCACCTGGTTCATCAGCACCGTGTCCATCATCGAGGCCTCGTCGAGGACCAGGAGTTGGGTCTCCAGGGGGTGGTCGGCGTCGCGCTTAAACTGGAAGCGGGTGGGGTCAAACTCCAGCAGGCGGTGGACGGTCCTGGCCTCCAGGCCCGTGGTCTCCGTGAGGCGTTTGGCGGCGCGGCCGGTGGGGGCAGCGAGCAGCACCTCGACCTGTTTGGCCTGGAGGATGCGCAACAGGCTGTTTACCAGGGTGGTCTTACCCACCCCGGGGCCGCCGGTGATGATGGTCACCTTATTGGCGAGCATGGTCGCCACCGCCTGGCGCTGGGAGGGTGAGAGTTGCAGTCCGGTCTGGGCCTCGACCCAGGGCAGGGCCCGGTTGGGGTCGATGAGGCCCCAGGGCGGGGTCCCGGCCAGGAGACGGCGCAGGTGCTGGGCGCAGCCGGCCTCCGCCCGCTGCAAGGGGGTCAGGAACAGCAGGTCCAGGTCCAGGATCAGGTTGCCCTCCGCCCGTTCCAGGTCGATGGCCTGCTGGATGATGGCCTCCGGGATGCCCAAGAGGTCCACCGCCATGGCCGTCAGCTTCTCGGGCGGGGCGGCACAGTGGCCCTGCTCGGACCAGACCTGGAGGACATGGCGTACCCCGGCCTGGGCGCGGAGCAGGGAGTCGTGGGGGATGCCCAGGCTCTGGGCGATGGTGTCGGCGGTCTTGAAGCCGATGCCCCAGATGTCCAGGGCCAGGCGGTAGGGGTTCTCGCTGACCTTGAGGATGGCGGCGTCGCCGTAGGTCTTGTAGATGCGCACCGCCCGGGAGGTGCCGACGCCGTGGGACTGGAGGAAGACCATGATCTCGCGGATGACCTTCTGCTCCGCCCAGGCGGCCACCACCCTCTCCCGGCGCTTGGGGCCGATACCCTCCAGTTCCTCCAGTCGCTCGGGGCTGGCCTCGATGACATCGAACACCGCCTCGCCGAAGGCACGCACCAGCTTGCGGGCGAAGTGGGGGCCGATGCCCTTGACCATGCCGGAGCCCAGGTACTTCTCGATGCCCTCCAGGGTGCTGGGGGGTACCACCTGGAGCTGGTCGGCGCGGTACTGGAGGCCGTGCTGGCGGTCATTGACCCACAGGCCCTGGGCCTCGATGTACTCCCCGGGGGTGACCGCGGCGGCGTTGCCGACCACCGTCACCAGGTCCTGGTGCCCCCGGACCTTGACGCGCAGGACGCAGAAGCCCGAGGCCTCGCTGTGGTAGGTGACGCGCTCGACGGCGCCGGCGAGGCGCTCGCGGGGACTGGGGTCGGGATGGGAGTTGGGGTCGGCCCTGGGGCCATGGCCAGAATCAGGGCACATCATGCGCGAAACCCGCGCCGCTCATTCGCATGAGGGGGTGCCGTGCCGTGACCAAAGCTCATGGCTTATTGACCATCATCACTTTTCGGCTCCTTTCCAACCCATCCCGGGCGGTTGGTAAGGGCGAAGCCGCGAGTGGACACGGGGTGGGACCATGGATATAGGTGAACTACCGCGGCGGCGAAGGAGCCAGGGTCATGGCAGCTTGCGCACCACGCCGCCAACCACACCCCAGACCAGGAGCTCCTGGGCCGAGCGCAGGGCGATGGGGGCATAGTCCGGGTGATGGGACTTGAGGGTCGGCACCGGCCCGCGCTGGTCCAGTTCCTTGACGGTCAGTTCGTTGTCGATGATGGCCAGGACGATGTCGCCGTGGCGCGGCTCCCGGTTCCGATCGACCACCAGCAGGTCGCCGTCCAGGATGCCGGCCCCGCTCATGGACTGGCCCTTGACACGGACGTAGAAGGTCGATTCCCGATGGGGGATGAGGTACTGGTGCAGGTCCAGGTTGCCCTCGGCATACTCATCCGCCGGCGAGGGAAAACCGGCGGGAACCCGGGACGAGAACAGGGGCCGGGACAGGGGCGTGGTCGGCCCGGCGGGTTCCAGGCCCTCCAGGTCCGGCCCCAGCGCTGGCGCCCCCAGCCAGTCCTGGATCTGCGGGATGCGACTGACTGGCAGGCGCACCACCTTCGTCGGCTCGCCCCAACGACCCGATCCTACCTTGCGCCCGGCGCCGGGACGTGCTCCTCCGCGTGGCATGCAGGTTCTCCGATATGAGTTACGCGAACCAAAGTATACGCCAAGCGTGGGGATGATGGGCCCTGACCCCCTCGCGAGCGAGACCCTCTCTCGGAGATTCGCGTGGAAGACAGCCCCCTGGGACATGGGCTCTCTTTCATCATCAGAGGGTGCGGCGGGCCTCTAATAACAGTTTGAGGAGGATGGAGGGAGGACGGCCTGCCCAAGCCTTGCGCTGTCCGGACAGGACTTAGCGGGTCGGGGGAGGGGTAGCAGGCGTCCTCTCCCGCGGTTCCTCATTCCTCCGGCACCGGCTCCGTCAGCGGGTCGTTCCAGGCCAGAACGCCGCCCGCCATGCTGACGGCGTCGAAGCCGAGCTGGCTGAGCAGGAAGGCCGCCACCGCGCTCCGCCGGCCACTGCGGCAGTACGCCACGTAGCGAGCGGCGGGGTCGAGTTCGCTGGCCCGCTGGCGTAGTTGCGACAGGGGGATGAGTGTGGCGCCGGGGATGTGGCCCTCGTCGAACTCCTCCTGCAGGCGCACGTCCAACGCAACATACTGATTGTCGATCATGGCCTTGGCCACGGGGGTATCGACCTCGCGGACCAGTGGTCGGGCCAGGAGCCGGTTGAAATCCTCGCGGGTGAGTTCGAGCAGGATGCCATCCTGCAGCATGCGCACCGTCACCGGGCTGATCTTGCCGGTGAGCAGGGCGTCCTCACCGAAGGCGTCGCCGTGCCCCAGTTCGGCGGCCTTCATGGGGATGCCTTCCTCGTCGTCGATCTGCCAGAGCTCGGCGCGACCGGCGGCGATGACATGGAAGGCATCGGCCTCCTTCCCCATCCTGAGGATCTCGTCACCGGCCTTGACTTGCCGCTCGCGCAGGCTGGCGAGGGCCAGTTCGGCGTTCTCCAGGGGGATGCGCTGGAAGGGGGCGGTCGCGCGCACCAGGCGCAGGTAGTCGTCGCGGGGGGAGCCGGGCTCGGCGAGGCTGCGCGCCACCTGTTCCAGGGTGAGCAGGTAGTCGGCCAGGGCGGTGTCGATATGGCAGAGGTGGGCGTCGTCCAGGGCCTCCACCGTCACCGCCGCGGGGAGGGGTGGCAGGAGGAAGTAGCCGCGATCGGCGGCAGCCAGCTCCTGGCGGCGGCCCTCGGCATCCGTGATCGCCACCCGGCCGATGGCGACGTAGAGGCGGTCGGGGAGGTCGCCGCCGGTGAGGCGCAGGCCCTCGCCCTCGCGCAGGTCGAAGAGACGGAAGATCTGCAAGGATTCCGTCAGACAGCGGTCGGAGAGGCCGGGAAAGGCATGGAAGCGTTCACGCAGAATCTTGAGGATATGGGTAGTCTTGAGGCTCATGGGCTTCTCGATGATGGGGCCAGGTCGGTGCTCGGCTCCGGGCTCAGTACCGGGCATCCTGGGGCTTGTCGCCCTGGGGCCAGTCCTTGATCTTGCCGGGGAAATCGGGGCGGTCCTGATGGATGACATAGGCCGCGACGTCAAAGACCTCGTCATCGCTGAGGCTGTTGCCCTGGCCCAGGGGCATGTTGTGCTTGATGAAGCCGGCGGCGGTGAAGTGGCGGGCCATGCCGGCGGCGATGTTGAAGGACTGAGGCCCCCAGAGGGGCGGGAAGACATAGCCGCCAGCGGGGTTTGCCAGCCCGGAGCCATCGATGCCGTGGCAGGCCAGGCACCTGGCCTGGTAGACGGCTTTCCCCTGGGCCAGGTCGGGCGACCGTGGGAGCTTGAGCTGGGGCATGCCGTGCCCCCCGGGCTGGGTGCCTACCGGCACGCCCTGGGACAGCCAGGTCATGTAGGCCACCATGTCGATCATGGCGGGGTGATCCAGGGGCAGGGGCTTGCCGTTCAGGCTGCGCTCGAAGCAGGAGTTGATGCGCTGCTCAAGGGTGTTCACGGCACCGTCACGGGAGCGATACTGCGGGAAACCGGCCACCACGCCGACAAAGGGGCCGGCGTGGGGTTCAGTGCCAACTTCGATTCCGTTGCCAAGGTGGCAGTTTTTGCAGGCGAGGCCGTTGCCGACGAAGTCCGGCAGCCGTTCCTTCGTCTGCGCCAGATAGGCGCGACCCCTGACAATGCTTTCGCCCAGGGGGCCAGCCGGCAGGCTGGCAGCGGCGGGGACCGGCAGTGGCAAGCTGGAGGGCGCGTCCCCGGCCTGGCAGAGGCCACCGACAGTCAGCAGAACAGCAAGGAAGTAATTGGCTTTCATCTCCTCTCCTCTCCTCTCCTCTCCTCTCCGCTTCGCGTGATCAGACCTGGCGCCTCAGTTTATACGAGGTCCGGGTAGGGATTCCTGGCCGCGGGTCCTCGCGGTCGGCCGCGATGCAGGAATGGCGACGAAGAGTCCCGCCAGGATCACTGGCAGCCCCAGTTCCACCGCCATGACGCGATTGATAACGCTCCCCGCCAGGATGGAGGGGAGCGTCAGGCTAACTTTCATGAGGTGGCAGGCCACACCCCTGATAATGAAAAGCTTTCCCGTGACTTTCACGCTAAGGGGCAGGCCCGCCAGCCGGCGCAGGCGCGGGGGGCTATTCATGGTGATTCCCGAAACTGCAGGGAGGCCAGGCGGGCGTAGAGGCCGTTCTGGGCCATCAGTTCCTCGTGGCTGCCAGCGGCGACCAGGCGCCCCTGGTCCAGGACCAGGATGCGGTCGACCCGCCGCACCGTCGCCAGGCGGTGGGCGATGATGATGCTGGTGCGGCCCGCCATCAGCTCGGTGAGGGCCAGTTGCACCAGGCGCTCACTCTCCGCGTCCAGGGCGCTGGTGGCCTCGTCCAGCAGCAGCAGGACCGGGTCCCGCAGCAGGGCGCGGGCGATGGCCAGGCGCTGGCGCTGGCCGCCGGAGAGCCGCACCCCGCGCTCGCCGAGGAAGGTGTTGAAACCCTCCGGGAGCCGGTCCAGGAACTCACTGGCATGGGCGGCGTCGGCGGCGCGCCGCACCGCCGCTTCCGGCACCCCGTCCAGACCGTAGCGGATGTTCTCCCAGGCATCGGCGCCGAAGATCACCGGGTCCTGGGGGACCAGGGCGATGTGCCGCCGGAAGGCCGCCGGGTCCAGGTCGCGCAGGTCGACGCCATCGAGGCGCAGGGCCCCGGCCTGGGGGTCGTAGAACCGCAGCAGGAGTTGGAGCAGGGTGGACTTGCCGCTCCCCGAGGGACCGACCAGGGCGACCTTTTCTCCCGGCCGGATGTGGAGGCTCAGGTCCTTGATCACCGACAGCTCGGGGTGGGCGGGATAGGCGAAACTCAGCGCGGCGATCTCGATCGCCCCCCGGGGCGGGCTGGGCAGGGCCTGGGGGATGGCGGGGGCGCGGATCTGACTCTCGGTGGCCAGCAGTTCCATCAGGCGCTCGCTGGCCCCGGCCCCGCGCAGCAGTTCCCCGGCGATCTCGCTCAGGCCACCGATGGAACTGGCCACCAGGACGGCGTAAAAGAGAAAGGCCGAGAGCTCGCCGCCGCTCAGGCGCCCCGCCAGGACTTCGCGCCCGCCGACCCACAGCACGACGCCGATGGCGCCGAAGGTCAGGGCGGTGGCGATGGCCCCCAGGCTGGCGCTGAGCCGGGCGCGGCCCATGGCGGTGGCGAAGGCCGCCTCCACCCGCTCCCGGTAGCGGGCCCGGTCGATGGCCTCGTGGCAGAAGGCCTGGACGGTGCGGATGGCGTGCAGCACCTCGTCGACGAAGGCCCCCACGTCGGCGACCCGGTCCTGGCTGGCGCGGGCCAGGCGTCGCAGCCGGTGGCCGAGCAGCCAGAGGGGCAGGACCACCAGGGGGGTGCCGAGGAGCACCAGCCCGGTGAGCCAGGGGCTGGTGAGGGCGAGCATGACGAGTCCGCCGCTGATCAGCAGCAGGGCGCGCAGGGCCATGGCCAGGGTCGAGCCCACCACGGTCTGCAACAGGGTGGTGTCCGCGGTCAGGCGGGAGATGAGCTCCCCGGTGCGGCTGGTCTCGAAGAAGCCCACATCCAGCCCCAGCACCCGGGAGAAGACCGCTACCCGGATGTCGGCGACCACCCGTTCGCCGATCCAGCTCAGCAGCCAGGAGCGCGCCAGGATGGCCCCGGCCATGGTCAGCACTACCGCCAGGAAAAGCAGCAGGGAGCGGTTGAGGGCGGCGTCGGAGCCGGTCTTGAGCCCGGTGTCCACCACCTCGCGGATCACCTGGCCGAAGGCGAGGACGGCCCCAGCGGCGACCAGCAAGGCCAGGACCGCGAGCAGCACCCGTCCCAGGTAGGGGCGGACGAAGGCCAGCAGGCGCAGCAGGGGCTTGAGGTTGCGGCTGCCGGGGCGGCCGGGCGGGGGCGGGGTGGCATGGCGCATGGGGAGGTCCGAAATCCGTTGCTCAGGAACCGTTCAACAAGGACTGGCGGGTCTTGGCGTCAAAATCACGACAAGCCCCTGATTATTCATTGGCATGGCGCTCTCTCTCGTCATAATGAGCCCCACGCCCCGGGTGGGAGAGGGGTTGGGGAGAGGGGCGAGCTTGGGCGATAGTGCCACAATAAGGATGAGGATTTCTTTTGGCCTCCGGCGGCTGCGGCTGGCGGAGTGGCCAGGTATCGGCCACAATGGTCTCCAGGTGGTATCGCCTTAGCTGAGGCCAAGCCCATGTTCTCGATCAGTTGGCAGGATCACTGGAATCTCCACATCGATCCCATCGACGAGGAACACCGTGCCCTGGTGGAGGGCCTGAATCGACTCGCCGAGCGCTTCGTCGCGCCCCTCCCCGGCTTGTCCGGTCAGGATAGGGACAGGAGCGGGGTTGGCGAGACCCCGGGCGACGAGCGGGAGGCGGCGGACCGTCACCGGGCGCTCATCATCGCCCTGGAAATCCTCGCTGACCAGGCTCGGGAGCATTTCAAGCACGAAGAGGCGCTGATGCGCGCCATCGATTATCCGGAACTGGCCGCGCATCGCAGCGAGCACGCCCTCCTGCTGGCGGAATACGTCGAGATGGTCCGGGATCTGGACCGTCAGGCCACCAGCCACCTCGACGCCGAGACCCTGGCGGCCCTCCAGCACTGGCTGGTCGGCCACATGGTCGGAGCCGACCGAGAATACGCCAACCACTACGCCGCCCTCATTCAGAGTCCGCAGGAGCAATCCCCCGGCGACCTGTCGCCTTAGCCGGGATGGACGGCCGCCCCGCCCGTCCGGCGCGGGGACCCAGGTCGTCGGCGGCCCATCACTCCGGCATATTGGGCGGGTCCAGGTCTTCTACCGGCTCGGCGCGGCGGGGGTCCATCCTGGCCAGGCGTTGCTCCAGCAGTTCGGCGTGCTCGGTCTCCTCCTCAGCCATCTCGGTGGCGAGGCGCCGTACCTCGGGGTTGGGGGAACCGGCGGCGACGCGGGCGTAGAAGTCGCGGCCGCGGAGCTCGTTGTGCAGGGCCAGGTGCATGGCCTGGATGGGGGTCATGAGGTAGCTGAGTTCCTCGTCCTGTTCCGCGGCATTGGCCTCGGGACTGCCACCGGCGGCCCATTTGTAGTCCCAGGGCGCGATCTGGGGCAACTGGATATCCCGGGCGTGCTCCTCGACCTCCTGGGCGTGGAGGTCGCTCATGCGCGCCAGGTACTCGAAGAGCTCGGCGATCTCCGGGTTGTTGTGGACGCTCATGTTGCCGGCCAGCTCGCGGTAGCGCTCGGCGGACTCGTACTCCAGCTCCAGGGCATGGGCGAGGAATTCGGGGACGCTGGCGATGTGTTCGGGGTGGTGGTCGCTCACAGGTGAAACTCCGCTTCGATCTCCGGTAGGCTGGCCTGGGACAGGTGGGGGGGCAGCCAGGTGGGCAGTGACTGGGAATAGATGACGCCGAGGGACATGCCATCATCGGCCTGGATGCGGCGGGCGGCATCGATGGGATCGTCGGTGGCCTGCTCCTCACTCTCATGAACCAGGTGCTTCCACTCCTTCTGCTCCGGCTGGTAGGTCTGGCAGGGGCTGAGAACATGGAGGAAGGAGAAGCCGGGGTGCTGGATGGCCTGGACAATGAGCTGGGTCAGGCCGCTGGGGTCGCCGGTGAAACCCCGGGCGATGAAGGAGGCGCCGGCGGCCAGGGCCAGGGCGGCGGGCTGGAAGCGCCGCACCCCGGTGCCCCGGGGGGTGAGTTTGCTGTTGCGCCAGTCCGGCTGGGTGGTGGGGGAGGCCTGGCCCTTGGTCATGCCATAGACCTCGTTGTCCATGACGATGTAGGTCAGGTCCATGTTGCGCCGGCAGGCGTGGATGAAGTGGTTGCCGCCGATGGAGAAGCCATCGCCGTCACCGCCGGCGACCACTACCGTCAGGTCCGGCCGCGCCGCCTTGAGCCCGGCGGCGATGGCCAGGGAGCGGCCGTGGATGCCATGGAAACCGTAACTATTGATATAGGCCGGCAGGCGCGAGGAGCAGCCGATGCCGGAGACCATGGCCAGTTGCTCCTTGGCCAGGCCCAGGTAGGCGGCGGCCTTGGTCATGGCGGCGAGGACGCCGAAGTCGCCGCAGCCGGGGCACCAGATGGGGTTGATGTCGGACTTGTAGTCCTTGGCCTTGAGGACCGGGGCCTGGTAGGTGCTGGAGGTGGATGCGCCTTCCATATCAAAGCTCCTGGGCAGCAGAGGGGGCGGGGCGGTCGCTGGCGGTAGCCAGGGCGGCGGCGACGATGTCGCCGGGCCGCAAGGGCAGGGGACCGGGGCGGGCGATGGAGTGGGCATCCGCCGGCAGGGCCTGTTCGCCATGCAGATAGTGGAAGAGCTGGCCGCCCTGGTTCTGTTCCACCACCAGGACCCGCTCGGCGCCGGCCAGGGCCTGGGCCAGGTCGGCGTGGCGCAGGGGGGCGATGAGCCGCAGGGCGATGGCCCGCGCCGGGTGACCAGCAGCGGTCAGGCGTTCGGCGGCCTCGACCACGGCGCCGGTGGCGGAGCCCCAGGTCACCAGGGCCAGGGGGCCGGCGCCACTGATCTCCGCCCACCAGGGGCCATAGTTGAAGTCCAGCAGCTTGCGGCGGCGCTTGTCCAGTTGGGCGGCATGGTCCTTAGCCATGCTAGAGGGGGTGCCGCGGGGGTTATGCTCCAGGCCGTCGGCGACGTAGAACCCCCCGGGCTGGCCGGGTAGGGCCATGGGGGAGACGCCCGACTCCGTGAGGGCATAGCGCCGGTAGGGCGCATCGCCGATCTCCGCCGTCACCCGGGGCAGTTCATCCGGGAACGGGGCGGGCGGGTCGCAGATGGTGCGCGATTGGCCCAGGGCCTGGTCGCTGAGGACGATGGCCACGGTTTGCAGATGTTCCGCCAGGCGCACCGCCCACTGGGTGGTGAAGGTGCAGTCGCGGATGTCGGTGGCCGCCAGCACCAGATGGGGGGCGTCGCCGTGGAAGCCATAGAGGGCGATGTTGAGGTCCGACTGCTCCGACTTGGTGGGGATGCCGGTGGAGGGGCCGCCGCGCATGACGTTGGCGACGACGATGGGCGTCTCGCTGGTCACCGCCAGGCCCAGGCCCTCCATCATCAGGCTCAGGCCGGGACCGGAGGTGGCGGTGAGGGAGGGTACGCCGCCGAAGGAGCCGCCAATGATCATGTTTACCGAGGCCAGTTCGTCCTCCGCCTGGAGCAGACCGCCGCCGACCTTTTCCAGGCGGGGGGCCAGCCACTCCAGCATCTCGGTGGCCGGGGTGATGGGATAGGCGGCGACGAAGCGCACCCCGCCCCGCAGGGCCCCCAGGCCGCTGGCCTCGTTGCCACTCATATTCCAGCGCTCGGTGCCGGCGATGGCGGTCACGGGACGGGCGGGGGCGGCGGCGTAACCGGCCTGGAGACAGGCCACCGCCGCCGCGGCGATGTCGGCGCTCTTACGCCCCAGGGTCACCGTCGCCGCGGCCTCCAGGGCGGCGAGGGGGAGGCCGGCCATGGCCCCGGCGGCCCCGAGGGCGGCCATGTTGAGGCGGCCACCCGCCACGGCATCGGCCATGGCCTTCAAGGGGAGCTCGATGACCTGGGCGCCGCTGGCGAGGATCTCCGCCGGCACGGCGCCCCCCGCCGGGTCGCTGAGCACCCGGCTCGCCGGCCCCAGGGGGATCTCGTCGAAAAACCGGCTGATATTGAGCCAGTCCAGGGCCACCAAGATATCGAAGCGGTCGTCCATGCCGTTCACCGGGCCGGGACCGAAGCGCACCATGGCCGCGGACTCACCGCCGCGGATCTGGGGCCCGGCGGAGCGGGTCATGAGGCCATGGAAGCCGGCACGGGCCACGGCGGCGAGGAGGATCGACCCGGTCGTGACGGCGCCGCTGCCGCCCGAGCCGGTGATGGCGATGGACAGCCGGGAGGGCTGTCCGCTGAGGGATTCCTGGGGCATGTCTGGCCTTGGAGGTTAGGGGTGGATAAAGGGTGCTCATGATAGCCCAAGCCCGCCCTGGGGATTCAACCGCCGGGGTCGGCGCATGGGAGGCTAGCTAATACCGGCTTGCTTGCCGGCGTCCTTTTTGCTTCTATCCCGACCCATGACTAGCGAAACCTCGCCCTTGCGCCGCATCCGCCCCCTGCCGGCCCAGCTCATCAATCAGATCGCCGCCGGTGAGGTGGTGGAGCGCCCGGCCTCGGTGGTCAAGGAGCTGATCGAGAACAGCCTGGATGCCGGGGCGGAGCGGATCGAGATCGACCTGGAGCAGGGCGGGGTGAAGCTGCTGCGGGTGCGGGACAACGGCTGCGGCATCCCCGGGGAGGAGCTGGCCTTGGCCTTGAGCCGCCACGCCACCAGCAAGATTGCCAGCCTGGCGGAGCTGGAAGCGGTGGTCTCCCTGGGTTTCCGTGGTGAGGCCTTGCCCAGCATCGCCTCAGTGTCACGACTGGAGGTGCGCTCCCGTACCCGGGAGGCCGACCAGGCCTGGGCCATTCGCGGTGACGGCGGCGATCGACTCGACGCCCCGGAGCCGGTCGCGCACCCGCCCGGGACGACTGTCGAAGTCCGGGATCTCTTCTACAACACCCCTGCCCGGCGGAAATTTCTGCGCGCCGAGAAGACCGAGCTGGGGCATATCGAGGCGGTGGTGCGACGCATCGCCCTGGCCCGGGCCGAGACCCGTTTTCGTCTCCAGCACAATGGCCGGGTCCTGCTCGATCTGCCGGCCGCCGCGGGCGAGACGGGCCTGCGCCAGCGCCTGGCGGCCCTGGCCGGGGAGGGCTTCCTCGCCCATGCCTTGGCGGTGGCGGAGGTCGCGGTCGACCTGCGCCTCTCCGGCTGGGTGGCGGCGCCGGCCTTCTCCCGCAGCCAGGCCGATCTGCAGTTCTTCTACGTCAACGGCCGTCTGGTGCGGGACAAACTGGTGACCCATGCCGTGCGTCAGGCCTTTCAGGATGTCCTCCACCACAGCCGTCACCCGGCCTATGTCCTCTATCTGGAACTGCCGCCGGTGATGGTGGACGTCAATGTCCATCCTGCCAAGCAGGAGGTGCGTTTCCGCGAGGGGCGCCAGGTCCACGACTTCATCTTCCGTGCCCTGCACCGGCGGCTGGCGGCGGGAGAATTGGGCCTGCCCGGCGCGCCCGCGGCCGTGCCTGGGCGGGGTGAGGAGGCCTCCCTGGGCGAAGCGCCAGTGGGTTCCGGCTCCCCACCGCCGCCTCTCCCGCCGGCGCGGCAGTTGCCCCTGTCCGCGGGCGTAGCCGGCAGCATCGGCGAGCGGCGCGGTGATTGGGACCCCACCCAGGCCATTTACCCGCCCTCCGAGCCGGCGGCCTGGGAAGAGATCCCCCCTCTGGGTTATGCCCTGGCCCAGCTCCAGGGAATCTATATCCTTGCCCAGGCCGCGGATGGGCTGATCATCGTCGATATGCACGCCGCGCATGAGCGCATTGCCTACGAACGTCTCAAACGGGCCTGGGAGGAGGGCTCCGGGCTGCGCCGACAGCCCCTGCTGGTGCCCCTGGCGGTGCGGGTCAGCGAGCGTGAGGCCGATCTGGCCGCGGACCATGCCGATCACTTCCGCCGCTTTGGTCTGACGGTCGACCGGGTCGGCGCGGCCAGTCTCGCGGTGCGGGAGATCCCGGTCCTGCTCCAGGGCGCCGACGCCGAGGGCCTGCTGCGGGATCTGCTGGCGGACCTGGTGGTCCATGGCCGCAGCGACCTGCTCCAGTCCCGGGTCAACGAGGTCCTCGCTACCCTGGCCTGCCATCGCGCCGTGCGGGCCAACCGCCGGCTGACCCTGGAGGAGATGAATGCCCTGCTGCGGGAGATGGAGCGCACCGCACGCGTCGATCAATGCAACCATGGCCGTCCCACCTGGGTGCGCCTGACCCTGGCGGAACTCGACCGCCTCTTCGCCCGCGGGCGCTGAGCGCGGGCCACCCTCGCATGTCCCGCCCCCTCGCCATCTTCATCATGGGGCCCACCGCCACGGGCAAGACCGCCCTGGCCTTGGAACTCGTCAGCCGTTTCCCCTGCGATATCGTCAGCGTGGATTCGACCCAGGTTTATCGAGGCCTGGATATCGGCTCCGCCAAGCCGGGGCCGGAGATCCTGGCCCGGGCGCCCCACCGGCTCATCGACATCCTCGACCCCGCCGAGGCCTACTCCGCCGCCCGTTTCCGCGCCGATGCCTTGCGGGAGATGGCGGCCATCAGCGCCCAGGGCCGGGTGCCCCTGCTCGTGGGCGGTACCGGCCTCTATTTTCGCGCCCTTACCCAGGGCCTTTCCCCCTTGCCGGCGGCCGATCCGGCGATCCGGGCGCGGTTGGAGGCGGAGGCGGCAGTTACCGGGTGGGGGGAACTGCATCAGCGGCTGGCGCGGGTAGACCCCGCTGCCGCCGCCCGGATTCACCCTAACGACCCCCAGCGCATTCAGCGCGCCCTGGAGGTGTTCGAGGTCACCGGGCGACCCATGAGCGAGTTACAGCGTCAGTCCGGCACCGGCGACGGACATGGCTTTGAGCCCATGCCTTACCGGCTGCTCAAGCTGGTCCGCCTCCCCCGGGAGCGGGCGGTATTGGGCGAGCGGATCCACCAGCGTTTTCAGGCCATGCTGGCCCTGGGCTTCGAGGCGGAGGTTCGCCACCTCTGGGCGCGGGGCGACCTGACGCCGGATCTTCCCGCCCTGCGCAGCGTCGGCTATCGGCAAATGTTGAATTACTTATTGGGTGCCACACGTTATACTGAGGCCATCGAGCGGGGCGTGATTGCCACCCGGCAACTGGCCAAACGGCAGATGACCTGGCTGCGTGCTGAGTCGGATTGTCAGTTCCTGTTCGATGACGAAGCTCCCACGGAGCGGGCCCTGGCGCTAGTCAGCCGGGCGCTGCCGTGAACCTCGGTGACCTTTCCCTGTCTCATTCACCATCTGTTAAGCGGGCGCGTCTTTTTTGTCCCGCCGTCAAGTTCTAATCATGCAATTACTACAAGAATCAGGAGCTTTCTCCATGTCCAAAGGGCAAAACCTGCAAGACCCCTTTCTCAACGCCCTGAGGAAGGAGCGCGTCCCCGTCTCCATCTTCCTGGTCAACGGCATCAAGCTGCAGGGGCAGATCGAGTCCTTCGATCAGTTCGTCGTCCTGCTCAAGAACAATGTCAGCCAGATGATCTACAAACACGCCATCTCTACGGTCGTGCCCGCGCGTAACGTCCGGCTCTCCCCCCCCGGTCTGGACGATCTGCCGGAACCCGGCAATATCTGATCCCGTGGTAAGACTGCCTAGCGGCCCTGTCGGTCCCGGTCGCCAATCGCCGGGCCTGAGCACCCTTTTCCCCGATCGCCCGTCGCCCGCCGGTCAGCATGTTTGACCGCCCGCGTGCCGGGGAAAGGGCCATCCTGGTCCATCTGGACCTGGGGCGGGTCATGGAGCCCGAGGAGCGCGAGGAATTTCGCCTCCTCGCCCGGGCCGCTGGGGCCGAGATCGTCGGTGAATTGTCGGGCAGCCGTGATAAGCCGGATCCGCGCCTCTTCATCGGCAGCGGCAAGGCCGATGAGCTCAAGCTGCTGGTGGAGAGCGGTGAGGCGGAGTTGGTGATCTTTGCCCATGCCCTCTCTCCGGCCCAGGAACGCAACCTGGAGCGGCACCTCCAGTGCCGGGTCCTCGATCGCGCCGGCCTGATCCTCGACATCTTCGCCCAACGGGCCCGGTCCTTCGAGGGCAAGCTCCAGGTGGAACTCGCCCAGCTCACCCATCTCTCCACCCGGCTGGTCCGCGGCTGGACCCATCTGGAGCGCCAAAAGGGAGGCATCGGCCTGCGCGGTCCCGGCGAAACCCAGCTCGAGACCGACCGCCGGTTGCTGGGCAAGCGCATCGCCACCCTCCACAAACGGCTGGCGCGCATCGTGGGCCAGCGTGCCCAGGGGCGGCGGGCCCGGAACAAGGCGGAACTGCCAACCCTGTCCCTGGTGGGCTATACCAATGCTGGCAAGTCGACCCTCTTCAATGCCCTGACCCAGGCCGGTGTCTTCCAGGCGGATCAGTTGTTCGCCACCCTGGACCCCACCCTGCGGCGCCTGGAACTCCCGGGGGGGCAGGCGGTGATCCTGGCCGACACCGTGGGCTTCGTCAGCGATCTGCCTCATGAACTGGTGGCCGCCTTCCGCTCCACCCTGGAGGAGACGCGGATGGCGGACCTGCTGCTGCATGTCGTCGATGCCGCTGGGGCACGGCGGGACGGCTGCATCGCCGACGTGGAGGAGGTATTGGCGGAGATCGGGGCGGGCGAGACGCCGCAGCTCCAGGTCTTCAACAAGATCGATCTGCTGCCGGAGGCTGAGCCGCGGATCGAGCGCGATGCCGATGGCCGGGCACGGCGGGTCTGGCTCAGCGCCGGGAGTGGCGTCGGGCTCGACCTCCTGCTTATGGCGATCGCCGAGCATGTCGGCGCCGGCTGGCTGCATCGCCGGGTGCGTCTGACCCCGGCCGAGGGCGGCTTGCGGGCCTGGTTTTTCAGCCATGCTGAGATTCTGGCCGAGGCGCATACCGACCAGGGCGGCTGGGACCTGGAGGTCCGGGTGGCCCCCGCGGATCTGGAACGTCTGCTGAGCCGCGCGCCGGCGCTCGTTGAGCGTCTGGACGAGGCATGATGGGGACGGCCGGAGGCGGGTTTGCCGAAGCGCTTAGACCTTACTTACAATGCCCGAACGTCTGACGAACCCACGACAACGACCCGCGGTGCCACGACCCGCGGGTCAACTGCAAGGCTTAGGAGTGACTATGGCCTGGAATGAGCCCGGTGGTAGCGGTAACAAGGACCCCTGGAGCGGCAAGAGCGGAGGCGACCAGCAGGGTCCCCCGGACCTCGATGAGGTGGTGCGCAAGCTCCAGGAGAGCCTGGGCGGGCTCTTTGGCGGCAAGAAACGGCCCTCGGGACAGGAACCTGATGACCAGGGCGGTGGTCCTGGCGGCGGACGGGGGGGCGGTTTCCCCAAGCTGCCCGGTGGCGGACTCAATGGCAAGGTCCTCGGCGCGCTGGGGGGGGTCCTGCTGGTGCTCTGGCTGCTGTCCGGCATCTACCTCATCCAGCCAGCGGAGCGCGGCGTGGTCCTGCGCTTCGGCGCCTATGCCTATATGACCGAGCCGGGCCCTCATTGGCGGATTCCTTATCCCATCGAGGAGGTCGTCAAGGTCAACGTCGACGAGATCTCGTCCTTCACCCACAAGGCCTCCATGCTCACCCAGGACGAGAACATCGTCGAGTTGGAACTGACGGTGCAGTCCCGCATCCAGGACGCCGCGGACTATCTCTTCCAGGACCAGACCCCGGAAAAGACCCTGCGTGATGCCACGGAGACCGAGGTACGCAAGACCATCGGCGCCAGCAAGCTCGACTTCATCCTTACCGAGGGTCGTGGCGCTATCGCGGTCAGCATCAAGGAGCGGGTGCAGAACCTGATGAACCAGTACAAGACTGGGCTTGAAGTCACCTCGGTCAACATGCAGCCGGCCAAGCCGCCGGAGCAGGTTAAGGATGCCTTCGACGATGCCATCAAGGCCCGCGAGGACAAGGAACGGCTGGAGAATAAGGCCGAGGCCTACTCCAACGAGGTCCTGCCCCAGGCCCGCGGTGAGGCGGCGCGGATGGATGCCGACGCCAAGGCCTATCGGGACCGGGTGATCGCCAGCGCCGAGGGTGAATCCGCCCGCTTCCTCTCCGTCCTGGGCGAATATGCCAAGGCCCCGGAGGTGACCCGGGAACGGCTCTACCTGGAAACGATGGAAAAGGTCATGGGTGAGACCAATAAGGTCCTGCTGGATGTCAAGGAGGGCGCCAACAGTCTCGTCTATCTCCCCCTGGATCAACTGATCAACAAAAAACCGGCGGTCGAGGCGCCCCGGGCGGTTGCGCCGCCCCCGGCTCCCCCATCCAGCGATACCAGCCAGCCCGCCAAGAAGGATTCCCGTGACACGTCCCGCGAGCGGAGGGAGCGCTGATGAATGCCCCGATCAAGTTTTTCGCCCCCATCGGGCTGGCGGTCCTGGCCCTGTTTTTATATGCCTCGGCCTTCATCGTCAATCAGTGGGAGGTAGCCCTCAAGCTGCGTCTGGGTGAGATCGTCGACAGCGATTACAAGCCGGGCCTGCACTTCATGATCCCTCTCATCAACAACGTCAAGAAGTTCGACGGCCGTCTCCAGACCCTGGAGGCCCGTCCCCAGCGCTTCCTGACGGTGGAAAAGAAGGACGTGATCGTCGACTCTTATGCTAAGTGGCGGATCACCAACCCCGGCCAGTTCTTCCGCTCCACCGGCGGTGACAGTGGTCGTACCAGCCGTCTCCTTGCCGAGCGGATCAACACCGGCCTGCGCGACGAGTTTGGTCGCCGCACCATCCAGGAGGTCGTCTCGGAAGACCGCTATCAACTCATGGACGAACTGACCAAGGCCGTCGATCGCCAGGTCGCCGAATTGGGCATCGAGGTGGTGGACGTGCGGGTGAAGAAGATTGACCTGCCCCCGGAAGTCAGCGAATCCGTCTACGAACGTATGCGGGCGGAGCGCGAACGGGTCGCCCGCGACCTACGCGCCAAGGGTTCCGAGGCCGCAGAGCGCATCCGTGCCGATGCTGACCGGCAGCGAACTGTCATCATTGCCGATGCCTACAAGCTGGCGGAGGAGGCCCGCGGTGAGGGCGACGCCAAGGCCGCCGAGATCTATGCCCAGGCTTACAACCAGGATCGGGATTTTTATGCCTTTTACCGCAGCCTGAATGCCTACCGCACCTCCTTTGGCCAAGGCGGAGACATGCTGGTGATGCAGCCCGATTCCGACTTCTTCCGTTTCTTCAATAAGATGGATAGGGCGGGGGACTCCCCTCCGGCGGGCATGGCGATGCCGGGAACGAATCAACCACCCGCCGCGGCGCCAGCGGCCAGCAGCGCTGTGGCCGAGACCCAAGTACTTCGCGCCCCAGCATCGGCCATGGCGCCGGAGTCCGTACCAGCCCCGAAAACCGCACCTCTCCTGGAGCCCACGCCTGTGCCGGCGCCGGAGACCGTTTCGGTGAAGGTGCCCGAGTCAGTGCCGGCGCCGGCGCCGGTATCGCTGTCGCCGATGACTCCCCAGTCAGTGCCAGCAGCGCCCGTATCCGCTCCGTTACCGGTTCCCGAGTCTGTACCAGCGCCGGAATCGACACCGCCGATGGTGACTGTGTCAGAGACTGCACCTGTAACGACTATGGCGCCCGTGCCTGCGCCAGTGCCAATGGGTAGTCCCAGTCTCATGCCACCCACCCCGGTCCAACCCTAGGACTTGGTTTTCTCTTCTCCCCCGGGGGGCCGGAGCGCATGCCGTCTCCAGGCCAGCCGGGGGTACACCCCCTACATCCTCCTTCTCCCCTCCTCAAATCCCCAACTCCTTCGCTGTTCCTTAACCTCCCCGTCGCTCAGTCTTCGGCGCCTCGGGGCCAGTGATGTCCGAGGCATTCAGGATTTCTATCGGGCCAGGTCCCGTGGGACCACCACCATGAGTCAAGAACATCCCCCCCAGCCAGCCACCACCTCGCCGGAGTTCGTCATTCCTGAGTGGTTCCAGGAAGAGGATGCCAACGATCTCCCTCCAGTCGAACCGGTGGCTCTGCCTGACATCTTTGACGACTTGTACGCCGTTCGCGAGCCAGATGAGCTGGTCGTCCCGCCCTCTGGCCCCAGGGCGACGCCACACCCGCCCGGGGAAGGGCCCCGCCAAACCGACTCGTCCAGGGCGCAACGGCTTTTTGAGATCGCCTCGGCCCTCGGCTTCATGGCCGGGACCCTGCGGACCTGGGACCATGAAGGGGCGGAGGGCGCGGCTCACCTCCTCGCCAGCTTGGCTGCGGAACTGGCGGGCATCGCCGCCACCGGGGATCACTCCTGATCCCGGTCGGAATGGTCATTCGGTTGGAGAGCTAATGCAGTCGGTCGGGTAATCCGAACAGTGGGGTAATCATGAGGCTCAGCGCCATCTATCGCCTGGGACTGAAGGAGCTTGCCAGCCTGCGCTACGATCCGGTGCTGGTCGTGCTGATCCTCTACTGCTTTACCCTCGCCATCATCGCCCCGGCCCGGGGGGTCAAGATCCAACTGGAGAACGCCTCGGTGGCGGTGGTAGACGAGGACCGCTCTCCCCTGTCAGCACGCCTGACGGCGGCCCTGCGCCCGCCCTATTTCCAGCCGCCCGTGCTTCTCCCGGCCACGGAGATGGACCAGGCCCTGGATGCAGGCCGCTTTACCTTTGTCGTCGACTTCCCGCCCCGCCTCCACGCCGACGCCCGGGAAGGGCGCCAACCGGAGATCCAGGTCAATGTCGACGCCACCGCCATGGCCATGGCTGGCGCGGGGGGGCGCTACCTGGAACGGGTGCTGGCCGAGGAACCCCTCTTTCATCTGCGCGACGAGGCACCCGCCCCACTCCCGGCGGTGACGGCGGTGACCCGGCTGGCCTTCAATCCCAACGGCGACTCGACCTGGTTCTTGGCGGTGATGCAGATCGTCAACATGGTCACCCTGCTGGGTATCCTCCTCACCGGTGCGGCCCTGATCCGCGAGCGGGAGCATGGCACTATCGAACATCTGCTGGTGATGCCCCTCACCGCCGCCGAGATCATGCTGGCCAAGGTCTGGGCCAATGGTCTGGTCATCCTGGTGGCGGCCAGCCTGTCCCTGGTCCTGGTCGTCGGTGGTGTGCTGGGGGCACCGAGCACGGGTTCGCCGGCCTTGGTCGTCCTGGGCCTGGCGGTCTATCTCTTTGCCCTTACCGCCCTGGGGATCTTCCTCGCCACCCTGGCCCGGACCATGCCCCAGTTCGGCTTGCTCTCCATCCCGGTCTTCCTGGTGATGTACATGCTCTCGGGGGCCAACACCCCCCTCGACTCCATGCCGGAGTTCCTGCAGCGGCTGATGCTGGTCTCGCCGACCACCCATATCGTCGCCTACATGCAGTCGCTGGTCTTTCGCGGGGCCGGCCTGGAACTGATCTGGCCGCACCTGGCCGCCACCCTGGGCCTGGGAGGCCTGGCCTTCGTCCTCGCCCTGGCGCGCTTCCGGCAGACGGTGAGCTTGACGCGGTTGTGAGGTGACGGCTGGCCGGCCCACGGCCAGGATCGTCGCTGCCTGAGTGTTCATCCCCGCCGCGAGAGTTCGCCCCGTGACTGGCGTCCGCCAGATGAACTGACCGGGGAGACGGGATTTGTTTCATTGGAGAGTAATTCAACCACTGGCAGGTGTCCGCGCAACCCCGCCCCAGGAAGGCGCGCATGCTAGCGGCCAAAGCGGCTAGAATGCGCTGATTTTCCCCCTTTGAGGTTCCGCCATGTTTGACCAGACCACCCGCATCGAGGGCTATGATGACGAGCTCTGGGCCGCGATCCAGAACGAGGAGCGCCGGCAGGAGGAGCACGTCGAGCTCATCGCCTCGGAGAATTACACCAGCCCCCGGGTGATGCAGGCCCAGGGTTCGGTCCTGACCAACAAGTACGCCGAGGGCTATCCCGGCAAGCGTTACTATGGCGGCTGCGAATTCGTCGACATCGCCGAGCAACTGGCCATCGACCGCGCCAAGGCCCTGTTCGGCGCCGACTTCGCCAACGTCCAGCCCCATTCCGGCTCCCAGGCCAACGCCGCCGTCTACATGGCCCTGTGCGAGCCCGGCGACGTGGTGCTGGGCATGAGCCTGGCCCACGGCGGCCACCTGACCCATGGCGCCAAGCCCAACTTCTCCGGCAAGCTCTACCGCGCCTACCAGTACGGTCTGGACCCGGCCACTGGCGAGATCGACTACGCCGAGGTGGCGCGCCTGGCCAAGGAGCACCAGCCCAAGCTGATCGTCGCCGGCTTTTCCGCCTACTCTCGGGTGGTGGACTGGCAGCGCTTCCGCGACATCGCCGACGCCGTCGGGGCCTACCTGCTGGTGGATATGGCCCATGTCGCCGGCCTGGTGGCGGCGGGGCTCTACCCCAGCCCGGTCCAGATCGCCGACGTCACCACCACCACCACCCACAAGACCCTGCGCGGCCCCCGGGGCGGACTGATCCTGGCCAAGGCCAACCCGGAGATCGAGAAGAAGCTCAACTCCCTGGTCTTCCCCGGCATCCAGGGCGGCCCGCTGATGCACGTCATCGCCGCCAAGGCGGTGGCCTTCAAAGAGGCCATGGACCCCGAATTCAAGGACTACCAGCGCCAGGTCCTGGCCAATGCCCGCGCCATGGCCCAGGTCTTCCTAGATCGGGGCTACGACGTGGTCTCCGGCGGTACCGACGATCACCTCTTCCTGGTCAGCTTCATCGCCCAGGGCCTGACCGGCAAGGAGGTGGACGCCTGGCTGGGGGCGGCCAACATCACCGTCAACAAGAACGCCGTGCCCAACGACCCCCAGTCGCCCTTCGTCACCAGCGGCATCCGCGTCGGCACCCCGGCCCTGACCACCCGCGGCTGCGGCGAGGCCGAGGCCCGGGACCTGGCGGGCTGGATGTGCGATCTGATCGACGCCCGGGGTGATCAGGCGGTCAGTGACCAGGTCAAGGCCAAGGTCCTCGACCTGTGCGCCCGTTTTCCGGTGTATCGGCACTGAGGGCGGTGTGTACCGGTACTAAGGGCGGGTTTCGGCGTGGCGGATAGCGTGCGACCCGGTTCTGATCCCCAGGGTGGTGCGGCCGGATCGGCGTGGGGGCGGAGTGAACCCCGACCTCATGTGTGCCGGGTCTGACTGAATGCGCTGTCCCTATTGCGGTGCCCAGGACACCAAGGTCATCGACTCCCGGCTGTCCGGGGACGGTGACCAAGTGCGCCGTCGCCGGGAGTGCCTGGTGTGCAAGGACCGCTTCACCACCTACGAGGCGGCGGAGCTCAACCTGCCCCGGGTCATCAAGCGCGATGGCAGCCGGGTGCCCTTCGACGGCCGCAAGGTCTACTCGGGCATGATGCGCGCCCTGGAAAAGCGCAAGGTGCCGACGGAGCAGGTCGAGGCCGCCCTGGCGCGCATCAACCGCAAGCTCATTGCCAGCGGCGAGGGCGAGGTCTCCTCTCGCCAGATCGGCGAGTTGGTGATGGAGGAACTGCGCCAACTGGATGAGGTCGCCTTCGTCCGCTTCGCCTCCGTCTATCGCAAGTTCGAGGACGTGCGCGCCTTCCGCGAGGAAATTGATCGCCTGGAGCGCCAGCCCGGCCCCGAGGCCCAGCGCAAGCAATTGGACCTGCTGTCGGAGCTGGGCCGCAAGGCATGATCGATTCATGCCCCCTACGTAACCTTCTTGGGTGCGATGGGCGGAGGTTTGGGCAGCGCCTGGCGGGAGGCTCCACTGCGGGGTGGCAGACGCTAGGCCTGCCAAGATGCATTTAGCTCATCCCCCGTCAGACGCCACCCGCTCCGCAAGCCAACAGCCATCGATGACTAGCCCCGACCCCGCTGGCGACCGTATCGCTGATCGCCACTTCATGGCCCGTGCCATCCATCTGGCATCCCAGGGCTTGTACACCACCGATCCCAACCCCCGCGTCGGCTGCGTCATCGTCAAGGCGGGTGTGGTGGTGGGGGAGGGCTGGCACCGGCGCGCCGGCAGCCCCCATGCGGAACCCCTCGCCCTGGCGGCGGCGGGGGACGCGGCGCGGGGCGCCACCGCCTACGTCAGCCTGGAACCCTGCTGTCATCACGGCCGGACCCCGCCCTGTACCGAGGCCCTGCTGGCGGCCGGAGTGGCACGGGTGGTGGTAGCCATGACCGACCCCAATCCCCTGGTTGCTGGCTCTGGCCTGGACCGGCTGCGCGCCGGGGGAGTAGCGGTCGCACAGGGCCTGCTGGAGGAGGAGGCGCGCCGTCTCAATCCCGGCTTTATCAAGCGCATGGAACGGGGCCTGCCCCATGTCCGCGTCAAGCTGGCGGCGAGCCTGGACGGGCGCACCGCCATGGCCAGCGGCGAGAGTCAGTGGATCACCTCCGCGGCGGCCCGGCGGGACGTGCAATTCCTGCGCGCCCGCAGTTCCGCTATCCTCACCGGCGTCGGCACCCTGCTGGCGGACGATCCCTCCCTGAACGTGCGCCTCCGTCCGGCGGACCTGCCGGGGGGCGGGCCGGACGGCACGGTGCGCCAGCCCCTGCGGGTGGTGGTGGACAGCCACCTGCGCACCCCGCCCACGGCGCGGCTGCTTTCTCTGCCGGGACAGACCCTGATCGCTTGCCTGGACCCGGAAGCCGATGGCCTCAGGCCCGGAAACCCGGAGCCTCTTCCGACGACCGAGCCGCATCTCACACCCTTTCCCGCCCCATCAGGGGACCAGGCACCGGATCGCGCCCCGGCCCATGCCCAGGAGCCGGACCTCGATGACGACTCCCATACCCGCCTGGATCCCAAACACGCCGCCCATTTGGCAGCCGCCACCCATCTGGAGGCCACTGGCGCGGGTATCCTCCGGCTCCCGCCCGGTCCCGGTGGCCTGGACCTGGAGACCCTGCTGCGCTACCTCGCGCGCATGGAGATCAACGAGGTCCTGATCGAGGCCGGCGCCACCCTCGCCGGCAGCGCCCTGCAGGCCGGCCTGGTCGATGAACTGGTGCTCTACCTCGCCCCCCACCTCATGGGCGACGCCGGGCGTGGTCTCTTCCATCTCCCCGGTCTGGAACGGATGAACGACCGTTTGGCCCTGGAGATTCAGGATCTGCGGCAAATCGGCCCGGATTTGCGGCTCACGGCCGTGCCGTGGGGGTGAACCGGAGCAAGGGGAAAATGGGTTTGTTTCGCAAAATGCCCTTTTTCGTGCTCCGGCCAAATGGGTTCGTTTCGCAAAACGCCCTTTTTTCGCGCTCCGAGCAAATGGCTTTCGCAAAATGCCCTTTTTTAGGCCCGGCGAGGGTAAATCCCTAGGCGAACTCGCCTGCCTTCTTGACCAGGTCCGCCAGCCCAATGGCCTGAATTTGCTCCGTAAGTGCCAGTTGGCGCTCCCCCGGATAGATGACCACCAGGCGATCGAGATGCAGGGTATCCATGGCCGAGCGCATCGATTTCGTCAGCCGGGGGCTCGCCGTGTACTTGATCTCGAAGCCCAGCCGCCGGCCCCCGGAGGTCACCAACAGATCGAGTTCCGCGCCGGCATGGGTTGCCCAGAACCAGGCATCCTCCCGGTCGACGCCCAGGGCGCGCAACGTCTCCTCCAGGGCGAATCCCTCCCAGGAACTGCCCAGCTTGGGATGATGGAGCAGGGCGTCCAGGTCACTGATCCCTAACAGGGTGTGCAGCAGGCCGGGATCACGGAAAAACAGCTTGGGCGCCTTGACCTGGCGCTTGCCTACGTTTTCATGCCAGGGCTGCAGCAAGCGCACCATGAAGGTCGCCTCAAGGATGTCGAGATAACTCCGGATCGTGGTATCGGCAGCCCCAAAGGAACGTCCCAGCTCGGAAAAATTGAGTAGTTGCCCGTGGTAGTGGGCCAGCATCATCCAGAAGCGGCGCAGGGACTGAGGGGGGATGCCAATCCCCAATGCCGGCAGATCACGCTCCAGGAAGGTGGCGACATAATCCTTGCGCCACTGGTAACTATGCGCCTCGTTGGGAGCCAGAAAGGCGGGCGGGAATCCGCCGCGCGCCCAGAGGGTCCGCAGGGCGGGCGCCCCGGCCTCCGTCAACTGGAAGGGCGTCAATTCCAGATGGCCGATGCGTCCCGCCAGGGTCTCCGAGGACTGGCGGATCAGGTCCCGCGAGGCGCTGCCCAGGATCAGAAAGCGGGCCGGGTTGCCCGGGCGATCGACCAGCACCCGCAGGATCGGGAAAAGTTCCGGTAAACGCTGCACCTCATCGATGATCACCAGGCCCCGCAAATCCTGAAGCGCCAACTTGGGTTCCGCCAGCGCGGCGAGATCGGTCGGGTCTTCCAGATCGAAGCGGACCACTGGGATATCGGACAACTCCTCGGAGTACATCCGCGCCAGGGTCGTCTTGCCGCACTGGCGCGGTCCCAGCAGGGCCACCACCGGATGGATCGCGAAGTGGCGGGTGATCTGGGCCAGGTAGTGTTCACGTCTCATGATTGAAAATTCTGTATAAAAGACCGAATTTTCAATAATACTCTTGATTGTGGGTGTGCATCTCTACGACCTGAGCCTGCGGTTGCCGGTTATCGGGCGGGTCCGTGTGGGTGAGCGGGAGAGGCCCTACGGCAAACGTATTCCGCTACAAGCCGCCAGGGGTCTCCGAAGCCTTGATCGGACGGAGCAACCTTCAGATGCTCGATGGCCACCGAAGCGCGTCCCGGGCGAAACAGCCTCAATGAAATCAGCCTTACGGCAAGAGTCCGCAGGGCCTGGGCTATACTCTCGACACCCCGCTGATGAGTGACACCCGCCATCATGCCAGACCGCCCCCGCAAACTCCCCAGGCCCCGCTGGCGGCGGCGCCTCCGTAGGGTGATGCTGCTGGCGATGGGCCTGGTTGTAATCTTGGTCACCGGCTGCCCTGAGGTACTGGTGGACGCGCCGACCCCCGCCGAAGCGCCGGCAGCCCCCCTTCCTGAGGACGGACCCAGCGGCTCCCTGCGCGTCCTGACCTGGAACGTCCTGGCCCCGGACCTCTGGGAGGTGTGGGTGGAGGCCCTGGGCTGGCGGGAAACGTCGGGGGTCCGCCGGGCGCGGGAGCTCTTGGCAGCCAGTCAGCGGCTGAGGGCGGACTTGGTCGCCTTCCAGGAGGTGACCGGCCCCTTTCTGCGCCTGGTCAGCACGGATCCCCATTGGCGGACTTACCACGCGACCTTTCAGGCCACCCCGAGCGCGGGGGCGGAACCACCCGGGGGGTTGCTGATCCTCTCCCGCCATCCCCTCACTCGTGTCCATTACCAGAAGCTGCCCAGCCCCACGGGTCGCACCCTGCTCAGCGCCCGCATCGCGATCGACGGCCAGGACCTCACCCTCGCCACGCTCCATCTGGAGTCGCTACCCGAGGCGATGACGGGGCGCGTCAGACAGATTCAGGCCGTCGCCGGGAACCGTGAACTCGACAGCCGTCGCCGGACCCTCATCGTCGGGGATTTCAACCATGGCGACGCCGACGCGGAACAGCGGTTGCCGCATCTCGCGGAGTGGCGGGACACCTGGCTTCTGCTGCGCCCGGACGATGCGGGTCTGACCTATGACGTCGAGCGCAACCCACTTGCCCGTGCCCAGGCCTTCACCAATGAGCCGAGCCGCCGGCTGGATCGGATCCTAGTGTCAAGCGACCTGACACCGCTCGCCGTCGGTCTGGTCACGCCGGGGCCAGGCCCAGGGGCGGGACGGCCTCCTTCGGACCATTTCGGCGTCTGGGTCGACATCGCTTGGCCCCCTTAGGCGACCCCGGAACCGATTGCGGCCGGGTGGGGAGTCAGGTGCCCGCTGGCCACCGCGGGCCATCGCAGCGCATCCCGGGCTAAACCGCAACCAGGAAATAAATCAGCCCTATGGCAAGAGATCGCAGGGGCTGGGCTATACTCTCGACACTCCGCTGATGAGTGCACCCGCCACCATGCCTGACCGCCCCCGCAAGCTCCCTATCGGCATTCAGACCTTCCGCCAGATCATCGCGGAAGGCTACGCCTACGTGGACAAGACCCCCCACGCCCTGGCGCTGGCGGCGACGGGCAAGGCCTATTTCCTCTCCCGCCCGCGCCGCTTTGGCAAGAGCCTGTTCGTCGATACCCTGAAGGAATTGTTCGAGGGCAATGAAGCGCTTTTTCGCGGCCTCTTCATCCACGACCAGTGGGACTGGCAGCGGCGTTATCCGGTTATCCTGCTGGACTTCGCCGCCGGGGTGGTGCAAAGCCGGGCGGAACTGGACCGGCGCATCTATCGCCTGATCCAGGACAACGGCGAGCGGCTCGGCATTGCCTGTGACTGGGAACACAACGATGTCCCCGGTTGCTTTGGCGACCTGATCCGCCACGCCCGCGACCGGCATGGCCAGCCGGTGGTGGTCCTGGTCGAT
>SACH01000527.1 GCA_009928645.1 Gammaproteobacteria bacterium
CTCCGCCCCGAGCCCGGTGGCTCGTTAGTTTATCCACCCAGCCAGGAAGCGTGATGACTCCGGACGACTTTATCCGCAAATGGGACGGCGTAAAGCTCAAGGAAAAACAAGCCTCCCAAGAGCACTTCCTCGACCTCTGTGCCCTGGTCGGCGTCAACAGCCCGGCCCTGGCCGACCCCGAAGGCGCCTGGTTCTGCTTCGAGAAGGGCGCCAGCAAGGCCGGCGGGGGCGAGGGGTGGGCCGATGTGTGGCGAAAAGGTTGCTTCGCCTGGGAGTACAAGAGCCCCGGCAAGGACCTGGACGCGGCCTTCAAACAACTCCAGCTCTACACCCCGACCCTGGCGTATCCCCCGCTGCTGATCGTGTCGGACATCGACGTGATCCGCATCCATACCGCCTTTACCGGCCTGGTGCCGGTCTGTCACGTCCTGACGGTGGCGGACCTGCGCGATCCCGCCACGCTCGCCCTCCTCAAGGCGGCCTTCCTCCAGCCCGAGCGATTAAAGCCCACGGTCAAAACGTCGGAACTCACCGAACAAGCGGCGGCGCAACTGGGCGCCCTGGCCCAGACCTGGCGCGGGCGAGGGCATGACCCCCTGCGGGTGGCCCACTTCACGCAGCAGATCCTGTTCTGCCTGTTCGCGGAAGACATCGACCTGCTCCCGGACAATCTGTTCACGCGGCTGATAAAGTCGGTGCAGGCCCACCCCGAGCGGGCGCAATCCCGGTTGGAGGCCCTGTTAGGGGCGATGGCCACGGGCGGGGAGGTCGCCTTTGAGGAGGTGGCCTGGTTTAACGGCGGCCTGTTCACCGAGGCCCAGGCCCTGCCCCTGGAATTGGCCGACCTGAAGCAACTCCAGGCCCTGGCGGCCCTGGACTGGTCCGCCATTGATCCCACCATCGCTGGCACCCTGTTCGTGCGCAGCCTGGACCCGGCCCTGCGGGCGCAGTTGGGCGCCGAATACACCGACTCCGAGACCATCATGCGCCTGGTCAACCCGGTGGTGCTGGACCCCCTGCGGGCGGAGTGGGCGGCGGTCATGGCGCAGATGCAACCGCACCTCGACAAGGCGCAGGCCGCCACGTCACCCGCGACCGCGACCAAGGCCAGGAAGGCGGCCAATGAGCTGTTTCAGGGCTTCCTCCACCGGTTGCAGAGCTTCCGCGTCCTCGACCCGGCGTGTGGGTCGGGGAACTTTCTGCTCCTCTCCCTGCTGGGGCTGAAGGACCTGGAGCATCAGGTCATCACCGAGGCCGAGGCCCTGGGCCTGGGACGGCAGTTTCCCGCCATCGGGCCGGAGAACCTGCTGGGGATCGAGATCAACCCCTTCGCGGCGGAACTGGCGCGGGTGTCCCTGTGGATTGGCGAGATTCAGTGGATGCTGAATCACGGCTTTGCCCTGTCCCGGTCGCCCATTCTGCGCAACCTGGACAACATCCAACTGCGGGATGCCATTCTGAACCCGGATGGGACGGAGCCAGAGTGGCCAGAGGCGGATGCCATCGTGGGGAATCCGCCCTTTCTGGGGGGCAGCAAACTCCTGGCGGCCCTCGGTGGAGACTACGTGACGCGGCTTCGGTCCCTTTATCAAGGGCGGGTACCGGGCGGGGCTGATCTGGTGACCTACTGGTTCGAGAAGGCACGGGCACAGATCGCAGCGGGCAGGGTGCGCTACGTCGGGCTGGTGGCGACCAACAGCATCCGGGGCGGTGCC
>SACH01000026.1 GCA_009928645.1 Gammaproteobacteria bacterium
AGGCCAGCGATGCGCTCGCGGTTGGCGAAGTCCTCGCCCGGTCCCTCCTTGATGACCTTACCGAACTCCTTCCAGAATTCCTGGTATTTCTCCGCCTCATCCTTGGCCATGGTCTCCAGTTGGCCGAGGATGCGCTTGATATTGGCGCCGCGGATGGTGTCGATCTTGCGGTTGTGCTGGAGGATCTCGCGGGAGACGTTGAGGGGCAGATCGTCGGAGTCCACCACGCCCTTGACGAAGCGCAGGTAATGGGGCATCAGCTTTTCCGCCTCGTCCATGATGAAGACGCGGCGGACGTAGAGCTTGACGCCATGCTTCTGGTCCCGGTCCCAGAGGTCCCAGGGAGCGCGCTTGGGGATGAACAGCAGGGCACTGTACTCGTTGGTACCCTCTACCCGGTTGTGGACCCAGGCCAAGGGTTCCTCGAAGTCATGTGAGATGTGCTTGTAGAACTCCTTGTACTCCTCCTCCGTCACGTCGGCCTTATTGCGCATCCACAGGGCGGTGCCCTGGTTGACCCGCTCCCACTCGGGGGCCTTGGCCTCCTCCTGTTCCTCCTCTGTTTTCTCGCCGTAGGTCTCCTTCAGCATCTCCACTGGCAGGGCGACATGGTCGGAGAACTTGCTGATGATGGTGCGCAACCGCCAGGGCTCCAGGAACTCCTTTTCGTCCTCCTTGAGATGCAGGGTGACGCGGGTGCCGCGCTCCGGTACCTCGAGGGTCTCGATATCGTACTGGCCGCGGCCATCGGAGGACCAGCGCACCCCGTGCTCGGCACCCAGGCCGGCGCGCCGGGTGATGAGGACCACCTTGTCGGCGACGATATAGGAGGAATAGAAACCGACGCCGAACTGGCCGATGAGGACGCTGTCCTTGGTCTGGTCGCCGGTCATGGCCTCCAGAAAGCGCCGGGTACCGGAGCTGGCGATGCTGCCAATGGTCTCCATGACCTCCTGGCGGCTCATGCCGATGCCGTTGTCGCTGACGGTCAGGGTGCCGGCGTCCTTGTCGACCTCGACGCGGATGCGCAGCTCAGGGGCGTTCTCCAGCAGGCCGTCGTCCGAGAGGGCCTCGAAGCGCAACTTCTCGGCGGCATCCGAGGCGTTGGACACCAGCTCGCGGAGGAAGATCTCCTTATTTGAATAGAGGGAGCGGATGACCAGGTCGAGCACCTGGCTCACCTCGGCTTTGAATTCCAGGGTTTCCTTATGGGCCTCTACAGTCATGGGGATAAATACCTGCAAGGTTGCGATCGCCCGCGGCGATCGTTGGGGTGGAGTGGGGTGGAGTGATGTCAGGGCCGGCGCCGGGGCGCTACAATGGGCAATACAACCGTGGCCAGCCTGAACTCCGCTGACAGGGCGCCGGTATAGGGTCGCTTCACTCAACTTCAAGGGGGCATCCGCGATGGAGCCGAAAGTCGTCACCACCCATCCCTTCCCTGGGCAGCGTCCGGGTACCTCCGGTCTGCGCAAGAAGGTCAAGGTGTTTCAGGAACCCGGTTACCTGGAGAACTTCGTCCAGGCCATCTTCGACTCCCAAAAGGAGCTGTCCGGCGGCACCCTGGTGGTGGGGGGTGACGGCCGTTATTACAATCGTACCGCGATTCAGACCATCCTGCGGCTCGCCGCTGCCAACGGTGTCGCCAAGGCGCTGGTCGGGCGTGGCGGCATCCTCTCGACCCCGGCCTGCTCCCACGCCATCCGCAAGTTTGGCGCCCAGGGCGGCATCGTCCTCTCCGCTAGCCACAACCCCGGCGGTCCGGATGAGGATTTCGGTATAAAATTCAATGCCGCTAACGGTGGCCCAGCCCCGGAGGCCGTGACCGAGGCCATCTACCAGCGCACCCAGAAGATCGACCGTTACCGCACCCTTGAGGCCGACGATCTGGACCTGGACCACCTGGGTGCCAGCCAGTTGGGCAAGATGGCGGTGCAGGTCATCGACCCGGTGGCGGATTATGCCGACCTCATGGCCAGTCTCTTCGATTTCGAGGCCATCCGCCGCCTCTTCGCCGGGGGCCGGTTCCGCATGAAGTTCGACGCCATGAGCGCCGTCACTGGCCCCTATGCCGTGGAGATTATCGAGCATCGCCTCGGCGCCCCTACTGGCACGGTCATGAATGGGGTGCCCCTGGAAGACTTCGGCGGCCACCACCCGGACCCCAATCTTGCTCACGCCCAGGAACTGGTGGCCCTCTGCCAGGGTCCGGAGGGCCTGGACTTCGGCGCCGCCTCCGATGGCGACGGCGACCGTAACATGATCCTGGGGCGGGACTTTTTTGTCACCCCCAGCGACAGCCTGGCGGTGATGGCCGCCAATGCCCATCTGGTCCCCGGCTATGCGGAGGGTATTGTCGGCGTCGCCCGCTCCATGCCCACCAGTCAGGCCGCCGACCGGGTGGCGGAGCGCCTGGGGATCGCCTGCTACGAGACGCCCACCGGCTGGAAATTCTTCGGCAATCTGCTCGACGCCGGTCGTATCACCCTCTGCGGCGAGGAGAGCTTTGGCTCCGGCTCCGACCATGTGCGGGAGAAGGATGGCCTTTGGGCGGTCCTCTTCTGGCTCAACCTGCTGGCGGCCCGTCAGGAGGCCGTCGGTGACATCGTCCGCGACCACTGGCGCCGCTACGGGCGCAACTTCTACACCCGCCATGATTACGAGGCGGTGGACGCCGAGGCCGCCGCGGGCCTGATGGACCATCTGCGCGTCCTGCTGCCCACCCTGGTCGGCAAGCGCCTGGGGGATTACAAGGTCAGTTACGCCGACGACTTCGCCTACACGGACCCGGTGGACGCCAGCCGCTCGGAAGGTCAGGGCATCCGCATCGGCCTGGAAGGGGGCTCGCGCCTGGTCTTCCGCCTGTCCGGCACCGGGACCCAAGGTGCCACCCTGCGCGTCTATCTGGAATCCTACGAGGCCGACCCGGCCCGGCACGACCAGGAGACCCAGGCGGCCATGGCGCCCCTCATCCTGATCGCCAACGAACTGGCGCAGATCCAGGGGCGCACCGGCCGGGCCCAGCCGGACGTCATCACTTGAGGTCAGGTTTGTCGACCACGGCAATCCTAGGTATCTTTACCCCCAATCGTTCCCCCTCTCCCCGGCCCTCCCCCACCAGGGGTGCGCCTGACGGCAAGGCCAGCCAACTGGCCGACTCTCCTGACCCGCGGAGGGCGGGTTGGGATGAGGGGTTGAATGCCTCCCTCTCTGCCACCGTCACTTGAGGAGCTAGTCCGCTGATGAGCGCCAACCTCAGTCGTCGTGATTTCCTGCGTCATCTGGCCTTTGGCGCCACGGGCTATCTCCTGGCGCCCCTGGCCCTGATCCCCTCCCACCCCACCCTCGCCGCAGGCAGCAGCCTCCAGACCCGGGTAGCAAATCACATCGCCAATCTGCGCGCCCAGGGCCAGATCGGAGCCAAGGACAAGGTCTCTTGGTCGGTCTATGACTTCACCACGCGACAAAAGCTAGTGGCCATCAACGAGGATGTCTCTCGCCAGGCGGCCAGCATGATCAAGCCCTTCGTCTGCCAGGCCTGGTTCTTCCAGGCCAACCAATCGAAGCAGATCGACTATACGCCTGAGATCCGCAGGTCCATGCAGCGCATGATCCGCTCCAGCTGCAATGACTCCACCAACAAGATCATGAAGCTGGTGACCCAGAACGCCGGCGGCAAGGGCCCCGGCGACGTCGAACGGGTCCTGAAACGGCACGGGCCAGGCATCTTTCAGGACACCCATATCGTCGAGTACATCCCCAAGGGCGGCAGGACCTACCGCAACCGGGCCTCCGCCGGCGACTATCATCGCTTTCTGGAGGCCATGTGGCTAAGCAAATTGCCCTACGCGGATGAGATGCGCGCCCTGCTCGCCCTGTCCAATCGCGACCGCATGGTCGATGGCGTGGCTGCCATGCCCGATAACGTTAGGGTCTATGACAAGACCGGTTCCACCGCCATGCTGTGCGGCGACATGGGCATCATCGTCGCGCCGGGGGAACGGGGTGGCAGCTACCCCTATACCTTCATCGCCATCATCGAAAGCCCGGTCCGCGTCAAGGGCTACGCTGCCTGGATGAAAAAGCGGGGAGATGCCATCCGCTCCGTCTCCAACCTGGTCTATCAGGACATGAAGGGCCGGCATGCGCTGGCCTGAGGACCAGAGGGTACTCAAGGCCACCAGATACCTTTTATCCAAGGTAACCGTCAGGGTTTATCGACCATTTTGAAGGGCGTCCGGCTGATGCCCAGCTTGCGCATCCGCGACCGCAGGGTATCGGGATTGACCGCAAGCAGACGGGCGGCGCCGAATGGCCCCTCCACCCGACCATAACACTGGGCCAGGGCCCGCTCGATGTGGTGCCGGATGGCTTCTTCCAAGGGTTCGATGTCCTGGGAATGCTCGCTGGTCGGCATCGGCCCGGCGGTTGGCTGGGCAGCGGGCATCGTGGGCGGAACCTTGGGCAGGAGGGGACCGGTCCCTAAGGCCCGTTCCACCTCCAGCCCCTGGCCATCGCCGAGGATGGCAGCGCGCTCGATGACCGCCGCCAGTTCCCGGACGTTGCCTGGCCAGGGATAGACCCGCAGCAGGGCCAGGTCGTCTGGGGTGGGGAGTTGGAGGGCCAAGCCGAGCCGCACCGCCGCCTTTTCGGCGAAGTGGTTGGCCAGGGCGGAGATGTCCTCCGGCCTGTCGCGCAGGGCGGGCAGGTGGAGAGGGAAGACGTTGATGCGATACCAGAGATCGGCGCGGAATCGGCCATCCCGGACCATGGCCTGCAGGTCGCGATGGGTGGCGGCGATCAGGCGTACGTCGACGCGCAGGGTCTGCTGCCCTCCTACCCGCTCAAAGCTACCATCCTGGAGGATGCGCAGTAACCGTACCTGGATAGCCGGCGAGAGTTCGCCGATCTCGTCCAGGAAGAGGGTGCCGCGGTCGGCACGCTCGAACCAGCCCAGACGCCGGGCCCCCGCACCGGTAAAACTGCCTTTCTCATGACCGAAAAGCTCCGAATCCACGAGATCCGGCGGGATGGCCCCGCAGTTGACGCGCAGGAAGGGGCCCTGGGCCCGGGCGGAACGGCTATGGATGGCGCGGGCGATGACCTCCTTACCTGAGCCCGTTTCCCCCAGGATCAGCACCGGTGCCGTCGCCGGGGCGACCAGTGCCACGCCACGCATGACCTCCCGCAGGCCGGCGTCGGCGCCGATCAGGGTATCCGTGAGTTCCCGCCGACCCAGCCGGGCCAGGAGGGAGCGGCGATCCGCCTCCGCCGCCTCCCGCAGGGCCAGTAGCTCCCGCAATCGCTGGTGGTTGCGCAGAGCGAGGGCCATGGGTTCCCGCCGGGCCAGCATCCGGCTCCCTGCCTGCTCATCCAGGGTGCCGGGTGGGTCAATGCCGAGAAGCAGGATACCCAGTGGTTCCTGGTCCAGGGTCAAGCCCAGGACCAGAATCTCCCCGGGCCAAGAGGCGGGCACGAGACCCGGCACTTGCTCCCGGAGCGCCGCCACCCCGCCCTGCATGACCCGCCCCTCCTGGCACCAGGCCCGCAGCCTGGCCATGGGGTTGGCGTAAAAGTCACGGAAAATCTCTTTATTTTCTGTAGTTTGTCGCGACCCCTCATGATAGTTAGCAGCTACCGTTCCGGCAGTGGTAGCAGGTGAAGGACTGGTTGCGGACCTGGTCTGGACCGAAGGCAGGGTCGGCAAATTGCTGCCGGGGACGACGGTGGGCGAGCACTCGGCACCCGTGGCGGCCAGGCCCCAATGGGCGACAGAGGTGAGGCCGGTCTCGCCGGGGGTGAATTCCAGCACCAGTAACCGTTGAAAGTCCAGGTTCCGCCCCAGCTCCGCCGCGATGGCGGCGATGCTGTCGTCCAGCCGCCAGTGCTGGGCGGCCAGACGCCAGAGGGTTAGCAGGCTTTGATGCAACTCGTCCATGACGTCTATCTTAACGGATAATCCGTGCTATTTAACGGTCATGGCGTTTTATTTCCCGGGTGACGTCACTTGCCACCTCGGCTCGTTAGCCTTGGGCGGAGAATGGCCCCGACCCCTATTCATTCGCGAGGAGCCAGGCATAATATATCTATATTTATCAATTATATAAATGAAAAGGGAAATCCAAGGGCAAGATCTGGCATAGTTATTGAGAAGCTTCAGACAGGACAACCCTTCTACCTGGAGCCTCCCATGCTGCGCCAAGCCCTGCTCTCCCTGGAGACCTTCTATAACTGGCATCGCACCCGCCTGTTGTTCCTGGCTAGTCTAATCGGTCTCACCTTGGCGGCCTTCGCCACCCTGGGCGTCCTGCGGGACCTGGGCTGGGTGGCGGCGCCGGAGGCCAACTGGACGACCGGAACCCTGCTGATCATCTTTCTGGCGGCCCTGGGTTGTGAGTACCTGGATTCAAGCCTGGGCATGGGCTACGGCACGACCCTGACCCCCCTCCTGATGCTCGCCGGCTATGAGCCCCTGCAGATCGTCCCCGCCATACTTCTGTCGGAACTGCTCACCGGCCTGGCCGCGGGTGCTATGCACCACCGCGATGGCAACATCGACCTACGCAACGACCCGGCGGCCCGCCGTACCTTTGGTCTGCTGGCCCTCCTCAGTGCCCTGGGGGCCATCGTGGCGGTGATGCTGGCGGTCAAGATCTCCGCCCAGTGGTTTTCGCTGCTGATCGCGGTCATCGTCCTGGCCATGGGCCTGATCACCCTGGTCACCGCCCGCCGGCAGATCCGTTATCACCGCGGCGGCATTCTCACCATCGGCCTGGTCGCGGCCTTCAACAAGGGCCTCAGCGGCGGTGGCTACGGCCCCCTGGTGACTTCCGGTCAGGTGGTGTCCGGGGTGCCTGCCCGCCAGGCGGTGGCCATCACTTCCATGGCCGAGGCCCTGACCTGCGCGGTCGGCCTCGGGGCCTACCTCTTTTTCAAGAGCGGCATCGATTGGTCCCTCACCCTGCCCCTGGTGGCCGGCGCCCTGCTCTCCGTGCCGCTCGCCACCGCCACGGTCAGCCACCTGCCGGAGACCGGTATCCGCCGCGGGGTCGGCCTCTTCACCCTGATTCTGGGCGTCCTCCTCCTCAGTCGCCTCATGGCCTGACAACGGGTGGGCACATCCAATCCCAGAGCACCAATAGGGGCTTAGGTGGCAATCAAGGTAAGACCAGGGATGGTCGGGTGGCGTGCGGGGAGGGGGTAGCGTCGGTTGGGGTGATAATCACCGGGAGGCGGTGATCAAGACTAAAGGGAGTTCTTCACGGCTTTCCCGCCAGCCGCCACCAGACCCGGGAGAACTGAAAATTGAATTGCCATGTGAAGTCCCACCAGCCAACCAATCCCGACCAGGTCCCTCATTCAGCGTGAAAATCACGACAAAGCCTTTCATTTTCAGGGGGGTGCCCCCCTCATGACAGTTAGCGGAATTACTTCCAAGATCAGTCAGGGGACTGGACGGGCCAGGAAGGCCCGGGATGCCCGCCGGTAGCGCAGGACCACGCTGACCAGCAGTCCTTCCAGCACTAACCCGGCCAGGACCAGCACCAGGCCGGCCGGGCGCGCCAGGACCGGGACGAAGACGGCCGCCATCACCAAAAGCAATGCCAGCAGATGAAGGCCAAACTGGAGTCGCGCCCAGCCCACCGCTAGCAGGCTGCCCATGTGGGGAATGCGCAGATCGAACCGACCAGACTGCAACTGGCGATGCTGAAGATGAAACCAGGCGAGGAAGGGCAGAATCTTGAATAGCATACCCGCGGGTAACCCCAGCCCGACACCAACGAGCAGCAGGATACCGACGAGCATCGGCGACGCTCCCACGGCCCAGGCTGGGAGCGCCACGACCAGGGCCAACATGGCGGCCCCCCAGTGCAGCAGGGTGGGGTCGAGACGGCGCCGACGGCGCCTGGCCAGGAGCCACAAGGTCAGCAGGGCGAAAAGGGCGAAGCCCGCGCCGGCCGTTCCCAGAGCCAGGTAGGCGGCCAGGTCCCAACCCCTCACCTCGGCGAGACTGGCGAGGATGATCATCGCCAGCAGCAGGGGCACCAGCCAGGCCCGGGCCAGGGCGGGATAGGGCGGGGTGACAAAGAACAGCGGAATCACCTGGATGGCGACCCCGATCACCAGCAAGCCCACCCAACCCAGCAACCCCCACATGACATGGGCATTGACCCAGCGGGTCAAGGCCGCCAGGGGGACCAGGCCCAGCAGAAAGGCGCTCAGCACCAGCCCAAGCAGCAGGGTGGCGAGCAAGGCCAGGGTGGCGGCGCGCAGGGCCCGCCGGGTCCCCGGCTCACCTTGCGCTCGCCATAGGGCCAGGGCGACCGGCACCAGGAAGCAGAGAAACCCCAAGGCACTGGCCAGCCCCCCCCAGGCGAGGGCCCAAGGCAGGCCGTAGCCCAGGCCACCGGCCAGGAACAAGGCACCGAAGCTGAGCAAGGGATGAGACAGATTACCCACCCAGCGCACCGCGGGCACCGGCACCCCCAGGACCACCGGCAACAGTTGCAGCAGGGCGCCGCACATCATTAGGCCCAGGTAGCCGATGGCGATCAGGTGGGTCGCCGCCAGAGCCAGCGGCAGCCAGCGCGAGGCCAGCAGCGTTGGACCTTCCCAGAGCAGCACAAGACCCGCCAGCAGGACAAACAAGGGCGCCGTGAGAAAGAAGCGCGCCGGGACATGAAAAGGCGGCGCCTGCTCCAGGCTGAGGCTGCGGGTGTCGATCATTCGTCAATCGGCCAGATTAGAATGTGGTATCCCCCCTCTTCGCCCGCCGCCTCATAGCGATGGCCCATGCGCCGTAGCAGGTCAAAGAGCGGATAGGGCAGGCGGCGGTGCCTGACGACGAGACGCTCCCCCGGTCTGAGCTCCATGAGGGCATCCAGGATCCGCTCCAGGGGTTCCGGTGGTTCCAGATCACTGACATCCAGTTCCCTGTCCATGACTCAGAACGCCTGGAGTTGCGCCACCAGCTCCTCCGCCTGGGTGGCCAGGCCTTGGTCCGCCAGGGGATAGAGGATGCCCTCCTCCTTGGCATTATGCTGCTGAATGAGAAAATGCAGCGTCTCAGTCAGACCGAGACAGGCCGTTGCGTCCCGGCCGCCAACTGACTCCTGCAGTTCATCGAGCAGAGCGCGCATCTGGCGATGTTCCATAGTCATGACCTGGACCGGCCCCCCGGCGCGCGGGTCGACGGCCAGTAGATCAGGGAACAACTTTTCCTCCTCACGAGCGAAATGGGTCAGGAGGGCCCCCCGCAAGCCCTGGCCTGAGGTGCCGGCCAGTTCCCATTCACTTCGGTCCACGGCTTGTTCAAAGCTTGCAAGATATTGATCACAATGCCGGTGGTCCGCGCTCATATAGGAGGAAATGGTGTTGCTCATGATAGCTTCTCGGTAGGAAAGGGGTGATCAGGTTCGCCGGTGGCTGAAGAAGATGCCTTGACCTCGATCAGATCTTGTCGGAGGCATACCCCTCGCAAAGATTGCGGATTATCCCCGGGGCGAAAACCGAGCAGCGGCCCGCTTCCTGCGCTGGAATCCCGACGCAAAAAAAACCGGCCACTTGATTGTGGCCGGTTTTTTTAGCCGGTCAGGCAGGGGGCATCCCCTGCGGCCGACAAACTCAACTACTTGAGATCGGTTTTGGTCAGCACGACACGGCGCTGCTCGAGGGAATCCGGCGGGTAATTGGGCAGCAGGTCACGCTTGCCCATGGACTTGGCGGGGGCCACGTGCTGGGCAGGATAGCCCTGCTCAATGATATAACTACGTACGGCATCGGCACGGCGCTGGCCCAAGGCCATGTTGTAAGCATCGGAGCCCACGGCATCGGTGTGGCCCACGACGGTTACCACCTCGGTCTCGGGAGTCGATTGGATGTCCGCGATGTACTTGTCGATCAGCGCAATTTCCTGCTTGTTCACAACGTTAGTCGGAACATGGTACTTATCGAACTCAAAATTCAGGCGAACAGTCACCTCCTCGGCGACAACCACCTTGGGAGCAGCGCAGGGGGGCAGGTTGTTGGGTCCATCCGGATAGGCGCTCTGCCAGCACTCACCGGCGCTGTTGACCCAGGCCTGGCCTTTGGGAAGGGATGCATCGCCGGAGGCGAACCAGAAGCTGTCCTGCTCAACCGCTTGAGCGGCGGGAGCCATCAGAGTGACGGCCAGCGCGATCGGCGCCACACGGCCTAGGATCTTCGTTGCTTTGTACATGTTCTCTTATCCTCTGTTCAGGTTAGAAGGACTTGGTTTAGAAATCGGCGTATCGGCCTAGGCCAGAAATTATACATTAGACGAAAGACAACAACGATGCTGGCACCCTCTCCCGAAGCCTGGCGGCGGAAATCGCCCCAATGAAGCCACGGGTAACCGCAGGTGTTGCGCTTAATCGTCCGTCGTTCCTAATTGTAGCGTAAAACACAGGCCAAAGTGCAACCTTTTTCCCCTACCGACAAATTCGCAACGACTTCAGGTCGGTGCATTTTCAACCGCTTGATTTACTTGATAACTAAAATCCCAGAAGAGGCGTCACAGCCTTGCTACTGTGTATTTATTACCACATAACAGCCCTAGGCAAGTCCCACGACACCTGGGCGGCACCCCCTGAGGGGGTGATCAACCTGAATGCCTGTCACCTTGTCCGCCGTCAGCAAGAGGACGCCTAGCTGCTCGCGGGCGATGTGGTACCAAAGCGGCAGGAGTGATTTTTGCGACATACACAGGGGGGGGTCCTTGGCGCGAGCGGCCGCTCGTACCCCCATCAGGCTCTGGCAAGAAGCCGTGCCGCGCCCAGCCGCTTCCCATCAGCCATGACCAATCCACTTTTGGCTTTCCTGGGTCGGGCGGCGCCCCGCCCGACCAGCGGGGTTCGCCGTACCTTCTTCACAGGGCTTGACAGTTAACTTACCCAGACGCGGGCATTGCGGAAGAGACGCATCCAGGGACCATCATCCCCCCACCCGTCGGGACGCCAGCTATGCTGGACGGCACGGAACACCCGCTCGGGATGGGGCATCATAATGGTGACCCGGCCGTCCTTACTGGCCAGACCGGCGATGCCCAGGGGGGAGCCGTTGGGGTTGGCGGGATAGCGCTCGGCAATGCCACCGGCATTTTCGACGTAGCGCAGGGCCACCCGACTGCCCGCGGAGCGCAGGTGATCGCCATCACGGAACTCAGCACGGCCCTCACCATGGGCGACGGCGATAGGCATCCGAGAACCGGCCATACCGGCGAGCAGCAGGGAGTGGGTCTCCAGGACCTCGACCATGAGGGTGCGGGCCTCGAACTGCTCCGAGCGGTTGCGCACGAAATGCGGCCAGTGCTCGGCGCCGGGGATGAGTTCCCGCAGATTGGAGAGCATCTGGCAGCCGTTGCATACCCCCAGGGCGAAGGTATCGGGGCGGGCGAAGAAGGCCTGGAACTGGTCGCGGGCGCGGGGGTTGAAGAGGATTGACTTGGCCCAGCCCTCCCCGGCCCCCAGGACGTCGCCATAGGAAAAACCACCGCAGGCGACCAGGCCCCGGAAGTCCTCCAACCCGATCCGGCCGGCGATGAGGTCGGACATATGGATATCGACGCAGGCGAAGCCGGCCTGATGGAAGGCCGCGGCCATCTCCACCTGGCCATTGACCCCCTGCTCGCGCAGCACCGCCAGCCGTGGCCGGGTGCCGGCGAGGATGAAGGGGGCAGCGATGTCCTCCTCGGGATCGAAGCCCAGCCTGGCGTGGAGGCCGGGGTCGCGGCTATCGGCGATGCGGGCATGTTCCTCGGCGGCGCAGTCCGGGTGGTCGCGCAGGGACTGGAGGGCGAAGGTCGTCTCGGACCAGGCGCGCTGAAACTCGACCCGTGAGCCTACCAGGACCGGGGTGCCATGGCGCAGGAAGCGGATGGGCCCCTGGCCAAGGCCGCCGTTACCACCACCGCCCCCCGCACCGGCCACCCCTCCCCCGGCGGTCGGTTCCGCCGCCCCCGCCGGGAGGTACCCATTGGCGCCCAGGGGGGAGCCAATGACGAAGGACAGGGTGCCCAGGCCTAAATCATGGAGGACCTTGAGGGCATCGTCCGTATCGGTATGCCGCACCTGGATGACGGCGCCCAGTTCTTCATTGAATAGGGCACCCAGGAGATCGTCGCCACCCAGGGCATCCAGGTCGATCTCCAGCCCGCAGCGACCGGCGAAGGCCATTTCGCAGAGGGTGACGAAGAGGCCGCCATCCGAGCGGTCGTGGTAGGCCAGGATCAACCCCTCCCCCGCCAGTTCGCGGATGGCGGCGAAGAAACGCCTAAGGCTCTCGGGATGCTCCAGGTCCGGCCCCTGGCTGCCGACCTGACCATAGACCTGGGCCAGGCAGGAGCCCCCCAGCCGATTGCGCCCCGCCCCCAGGTCGATGAGGATCAGATCGCTATCGCCCAGGTCCAGCCGCAACTGGGGCGTGAGGGTGCGGCGGACATCGGTCACCGGGGCGAAGGCGGAGACGATGAGCGACAGAGGGGCGGTCATGGTCCGGTGTTCGCCGTCCTGTTCCCAGACCGTCTTCATGCTCATGGAATCCTTGCCCACCGGGATGGCGATCCCCAAGGCCGGGCACAGCTCCAGCCCCACCGCCTTGACCGTCTCGTAAAGCCGGGCATCCTCGCCGGGGTGACCGGCAGCAGCCATCCAGTTGGCGGACAGCTTGATGTCACCCAGGGCGGCGATATCCGCCGCCGCCAGATTGGTGATGGCCTCCCCCACCGCCAGGCGCCCGGAGGCAGCGGCGTCGATCAGGGCCAGGGGGGTGCGCTCGCCCAGGGCCATGGCCTCGCCGGTAACGCCGAAGCAGTCGCTGGTGGTCACCGCTACGTCCGCCACCGGCACCTGCCAGGGGCCGACCATCTGGTCGCGCGCCACCATGCCGGTGATGCTGCGATCGCCGATGGTGATGAGGAAGGTCTTATCCGCCACTGTCGGCAGGCGCAGGACGCGCAGGGCTGCCTCCTTGAGGTCAATCCCGGCCAGGTCCAGAGCCGGCTTGTGGAAGGGGTGATGGCGGACCTCCCGCAGCATGCGCGGCGGCTTGCCGAACAGCAGAGGCATGGGCATGTCGATGGGGGTGTTACTGAAGTGGGCGTCCCCCAGCAGCAGATGCTCCTCCGCCGTGGTCTCGCCGACCACCGCGTAGGGGCAGCGCTCGCGCTCGCAGATCGCCTTGAACTCCTCCAAACGCTCGGCGGCGATGGCCAGGACATAACGCTCCTGGGACTCGTTACACCAGATCTCCATGGGCGACATGCCGGGGTCGTCGTTGGGCACCGCCCGCAGTTCGAAGCGGCCACCGCGGCCGGCGTCATGGACCAGCTCCGGCAGGGCATTGGACAGGCCGCCGGCGCCGACATCGTGGATGAAGAGGATGGGGCTGTCTTCACCCCGGGCGCAGCAGCGGTCGATAACCTCCTGGCAGCGGCGCTGCATCTCCGGGTTGGCGCGCTGGACGGAGGCGAAGTCGAGATCCTCCGCCGAGGCCCCGGAGGCCATGCTGGAGGCGGCGCCGCCCCCCAGGCCGATGAGCATGGCCGGCCCGCCCAGCACCACCAAGGGCGAGCCCGCCGGGAAGGGGCGCTTGGTGACATGATCGGGGCGGATGTTGCCCAGGCCGCCGGCGATCATGATCGGCTTGTGGTAACCGCGCAGCTCGCTGCCGCCCGGACCGGGGACCGCCTGCTCGTAGGTGCGGAAATAGCCGCACAGATTGGGCCGGCCATATTCGTTATTAAAAGCGGCAGCGCCGATGGGGCCCTCCAGCATGATGTCCAGGGCCGAGACGATGCGCCCCGGCCGGCCATGGTCCCGTTCCCAGGGCCGCTCCCGGCCGGGGATACGCAGGTTGGAGACGGAAAAACCGCACAGCCCGGCCTTGGGCTTGGAGCCACGCCCGGTGGCGCCCTCGTCGCGGATCTCACCGCCGGCCCCGGTGGCGGCACCCGGGTCCGGGGCGATAGCGGTGGGATGGTTGTGGGTCTCCACCTTCATGAGGATGTGGATGTCCTCGGCGTGTTCGCCGTAGACCCCGTCCTCGGCTGTCGGCATCAGGCGCCGCCCCTCCCAGCCCTGGATGACCGCGGCATTGTCGCGGTAGGCGGAAAGCACCTTGTCGGGCGCCTGCTCGCTGGTATGGCGGATCATGCCAAACAGGGAGTAGCGTTGGGGCTGGCCGTCGATGACCCAGGAGGCGTTGAAGATTTTGTGCCGGCAATGCTCGGAATTGGCCTGGGCAAACATCATCAGCTCAACATCCGTGGGATTGCGGCGCAGACCGGTGAAGCTGTCGACCAGGTAGTCAATCTCGTCCTCCGACAGGGCCAGGCCCAGCTCGCCGTTGGCCTGGACCAGGGCGGCGCGCCCACCCGCCAGCAGGTCCACGGCGCGGCAGGGCCGCGGCTCGGCCTGGAGGAAGAGGCAGGCGGCGTCCTCCTCGTCGCACAGTACCCGCTGGGTCATGCGATCGTGGAGGATGGCCATGGCCGCCCGGCGCTGGGCATGGGTCAGGGGCTCGGGTGGATTCACGTCATGAACAACACCATTGCGCCCTAACTCTACGGGGCCCATACCGCCAGTGACCTTGCCAAGTATCTCTTCCGGCCGGGTATCCAGCCAGTAGGCGATGCCCCGCTCAATGCGACGGATCTTGGCCAGGCCACAGTTGTGGGCGATATCGGTCGCCTTGGACGACCAGGGGGAGATGGTCCCCCCCCGGGGGACCACCAGCAGGAGTTCACCGGCTGGCTCGTGGCTGAAGAGCCGGGGGCCATAGCGCAGCAAACGCTCCAGGGTGGCGAGTTCCCCCTCGTCCAGGGCCTGCTCTAACTCGACGAAATGCCTGAACTCGGCATAAAGCTGTAACTCCCGGCCGGTCGCGGCCACCAGGCGTCGCTCAAGCTTACGCAGACGAAAATCGGAGAGGGCAGGGGCGCCACGTAAGACCAGCATGGGCGAGGACTCCGGCGGAAAGACAAGGTCTGGCCATGATATACCAGACGCAATCCAGTTTTTGGGGTGGAGGGTGAGGGTCAGGTGCCCCCATGAAGGGCGGGAAATGGTCACAACATCGGGAGGGTTGGGAATCAGGCAATCATGCCGACCCGCAGGCTTGGACGCGGCCGCATCCCGCCTAGACCTGGACCTATCTGTTCCCTCATGCAACTGGCCATCAGTTGTTTCCCGAATTGAGCCAGCCACCCCGGGGACAGATCGGGAACCAGAAAATGGAGCTTTATAATTCCGTTACGCCGCCCCTTAAATGGAGCAAATCCAGGGCACGTCAATGATTCCGTCGCGGACGAAACCCGAGGGCTGACCGAGTTCGTCGTAGCGCAAACAGTTATCGTCCTGAAACTGGAAGTCGCCGATATAGCGGTGGGAGACCTTGCGCCGCAGATGGTCAACCAGGTCGAGTCCGAGAAAGTGGCAGACCAGGGCGCGGATCACCCCGGCATGGGCGACCAGTAAAAGCGTGCGCTCCGGGTGCCGGTTGGCCAGTTCCAGCACCTGAGCGCAACACCGGGCCTGCATCTGGCGAAAACTTTCCCCCCCGGGGAAGACGTAATCCGGATCGGTCTTGAACTGGGGATAGGCGGTGCTGGCGCTGTCCTTATCGAGACCAAAGAGGTCGCCATAGTTGACCTCATTGAAGGCCAAGTGGCTCTCTACCCCCGCCAGTCCCCGCCGCCGGGCAAAATAGCGGGCGGTTTCCCGGGCCCGCCCCAGGTCACTGGAGAAGATGGCATCGATGACCAGGTGCTGCTGCTCCAGACACTGATCGACCGCACGCAGATCCTCCTCCCAGTTCTTGGCCGGGGGGGCGTCGCCCCAGCCCATGATGCGTTGCGCCTCGTTACTTTGGGTGCGGAAATGGCGGACCAGGATCAGACGCATGCGTGGCTCCCCCCTGCCCTCATTCAGCGGTGAGGCTGAACAGATCGTCGATCACCGTCTGGATGGCCGTGGTGAATTGCTCGAAGGAGTGGGGCTTGACGATGTAATCCTCCGCCTCGTAGCGGAACGCGGCGGCGCGGTCATTGGGCTCGTTGGACGAGGTCAGCACGATCACCCGCAGATCCCGCAGGGCCGGGTCGGCCCGCAGGGCCTTGAGGAACTCGATCCCGCTCATGCGCGGCAGGTTGAGGTCCAGCAGGATCAGTTCCGGACGGGAAGGGAACTGGACCTCACCTTCGCCCCGCAACAGAGCAAGGGCCTCGGTGGCGGTGCGGGCTACATGCAAGGGGATGGTGATCGCGCGGCGCTTGAGGGCACGCTGCACCGTCATGACATCGACGCGATCATCCTCCACGAGCAGGATGCCGCCGTTAGGGTCACTCATCTCGATGCCTCTTGTTGAGTTGTTATCTGGTCTGCGCCGTCTTCCGCGGCTTGTTCCTGCCGAGGCCAGGAAAACACGAACCGGCTGCCACGCCGGCCATCCTGCCTGAGATCGGCATCCTCGATGTGAATGGTGCCGCCATGCTCTTCCACCAGTTTCTTGACCAGGGCCAAGCCGATACCGGTATTGACGCCGTAGTCCTTGACCGCCAGGGTCTGAAACATCAAAAAAATCTTGTGCCGGAACTCGGGGGGGATGCCGGGCCCGTCGTCCTCGACGCTGAAGACCCAGCGTTCGCCCTCCGCGCGGCCAGCGATCCTGACCAGGCCCGCCTCACGATCATGGTGACGGATGGCGTTGGTGATGAGATTGGCGAACACCTGGGACAGGTGCAGCCGGTCCGTGTGCAAGGTCGGCAGGTCCGGGGCGATCTCCACCTGGAAGTCCGGCGGTGGATCCAGGGAATCCACGACCTCCCGCACCAGCTGACCAACATCCACCGTCTCCAGGCTCCCCGCCGCCCGGCCGATCCGGGAGTAGGCCAGGAGCCCCTCGATCAGGGCGTTCATCCGCGCCACGCGGTCGCGCAACAGATCGAGCTGCTCCTGGGTCTCCGGGGTCAGCCGCTCCTGAAGGTCCTCCTTGAGCCATTCGGAGAGATTGGCGATCCCGCGCAGGGGCGCCTTGAGGTCATGGGAGGCAACGTAGGCGAACTGCTCCAGATCCCGGGCGCGTCGTTCCGATTCAGCGGTGCGGCGCTCCACCCGCTGTTCCAGGGTGATATTGAGGTACTGCAGGGCCTCTTCCGCCCGGCGGCGGTCGGCGATCTCCTTGTTCAGGGCCTCGTTGGTGTGGGATAGCTCCAGCGTCCGTTCCGCCACCAGCCGCCGCACCTGGCGATCACGGCCGATCAGGGCGAAGAAGTAGATGCAGGTGAGAAAGGTAAAGGCCAGCCCCCCGACCAAGACCAGGGACCCGCCCCAGCCCTCGGCGCTAAAGGCCCCCGGTACCGGCGCGCAGACCAGGGTCCAGGTCTGGTCTCCGACCCGTACCTGGCCCTCATAGGTCGCGGCAATGGGTTGGCTGTCCCCTGGCCAGTCCGCCCCGTCCCGGGCACGGGAGCGATGGACATGGAACAGCCGCCGCTCCCCACCCTCACCTGCGGTCCAAAAGGCGATATCCACCCCGCTGGGCCCCAGGCTGGCCAAGGCCTGATCGATAAGGGAGCCAAAGCGAAAGACGCCGACGGCAAAGCCCCGTACCTCCCGTTCCTCGATGGATCCCGGTTCGAGATCGGTCTCCCCCGGCGCCTCCAGCCCCTCCAGGTCCTCGACCCGGGAAAAGACCGGGCGATAGACCGCGAAGTGACTACCCTCGGGTTTGTCGTCCTGGCCCTCCGGTTCACCCACCACCAGGGTCCGGCGCTCAACCGCCAGGTTGAGCAGTTCGAGCACCTGTGGCTCGGCGGCCAGATCCAGACCGAGGAGCGGGGTGTTTTCCGGATAGGGCTGGACGAAGAGGATGGGAAAGTGTACCGGCCGGTCGGGCGCCGGGCGCCGGTCACCACCGGGGAGCGGATCCTGAATCTGGAAGCGAGGGATGCCCAGGCGCACCTTGGCGGCGAAGTCCCGCCGCTCCTCCCGCGTCACCCGCGGCGCCCATTGCAGGGACTGGATGGCGCGATTGCGCTTGAGGGTCGGGGCGACGAACTCCCGAAACTGACGCCGTGTCACCCGCGAGGCGGCGTCGAAGAAGCCCCCCAGGTCCTGGACCAAACCCAGGGCATAGTCCATTTCCCGTTGCACCACCAGCAGCCGATCCCGGGCCGCCTCGGAGAAACTGGCAAAGCGCCGCTGATGCTCCAGTTCGCCGATGCGCGCCGAGACCAACCATGAAGCCAGGACCCCGAGCAGGGCGACCAGAAAGATCGGTGTATAGCTCCAGAGGGTAGCGGGCGCTTCCGCCTGCCGCCCTAACCGCCAGCGGCTGAGCAGCCAGGTCACTCCAGGGCCTCCTGGTCCGGCGGGAAGCGCGCGACGATGTGGCGCATGACCTCATCCATGACCTGATTGATGGTTTCATCCAGTTCCCAGTTGACGATGACCGGGATATCCGCCTTTTCCGCCTGATCCACCATGAAGTTCTGCAGGGTCCAGATCTCGGACAGCATCTCGCGATGGCGCACCGAGTCCCGGTCCGGGGCCTCCCGGCTGCGGCGCTGGAATTGCTCGTCCAGCCGGGCCCGGGTCGAGACCGCCAGGATCAGGGGGACCACTACCGCCTTCTCCCGGATCTCCGTCAGGTCCAGATGGGTCGGTAGCACATGGACCCCATCGACGATCAGATCCGTCCGCTCCTTGACCGCCCGGGCGATCGTCGCCTCCAGGGCCACGCGCACCGTACCGAACTGGGCCAGAAAGCCGGCAATCACCGGGTCCTGGGAGCCCTTGCCGGACCCCTCGACCCGGGGCAGGCCCCGCCAGGCATCGAAACTCGAATAGCCCAGGGTGGGTGCCACGTGGGGCACCAGGTAACAGCGGATGATCTCGCGCATCAGGTCGGTGGACTGGGTGCGGACGATGTCGAGCAGATAGGCCAGCCGGGTCGCCACCGTGCTTTTGCCGGCCCCGGTGGCCCCGCCGATGAGGATGACCAGGGGCAGGCCGCTGTCATTGAAACGGCAGCGCGAGAGGAAGCGATTGGCGGCGGCCTTCATGCCCGCGCCCTTGAGGGTCGCGTAAATGATTTTACGCAGTTCCTTGTGCCCGACCTGGACCAGACCCTGCTCGCGCAGGCTGGCATGGACCAGAGCGGCCCCGCGGGCGGCCACCGCGGCGCGGATGCCGCAACCCTCCAGATGCCGGGCCAGGAAGCCGGTGGAGAAGGGCTCGACACCGCCCGCGCGTTTGACCAGGACGCGATTGATGCCACCGCCGGCATCGTAGTCGGTGCGGGCCTCGCTCCCCAGCCGCCGTTCCACTTCCTCCCCGACCAAGCGGCGCAGTTCCGCCGTCGTCAGGACCTCGGCATCCCCCACCAATTGGTTACGCACCCGCTTAGCGATGGCATAGGCTTCGGTAAAGGCCAGACCCGCGTCCACCAATGACTGCACCAGGATACCGCGCAGGAAGGGCACGCGTTCCCCGGTCACCGACTCCACCATAAAGGCCTTGCTCGCCATGATATTAGGGTTACCTTAGGCCGCCGGCGCTCACCGCCCGGGTACTTGGTCGAGTTGCGCGAAGATGCACTTCAGCGCGTCCTGGTTGTCGCCGGGAAGGAAGGTATTGAGGTTAGAAGCATAGCCCTGACGATCGATGCGCCCGAAATAGAGCTTGGAGGTCTGATCGATGAAATAGATGTTGGCGTCGCCGGTCTCGACCTGGACCAGGTAGTTCAAGGGCTGCCGGCCAAGCTCCCGCTTCCCGCACGCCTTGACGAGCTGGTCGACGAAGGCCTCATCACCCGCATCCTCGACCAGGGAATCGGGGGCTACGAGGGTGCCGCCACAACCGGCCAGCGCCAGGAGGGTCAGCGAGGCCAGGAGCATGGCCAGGATGCTGTTCGGAGGGGACATGGCAGGAAGATCTCCAGGCGGGTTGAGGTTGGCCATCATTCTATACGTAAGGCCTGTCAGTTTTCAGTTGGGGAAAGGGCGGGTCGGGAGGCGTCTGACGGGGGCGTCGACCGCAAGGATGCGGTCGTCAAAGCCGCCAGGGATGAATTCACGGCGTCCCCCGCCAGACGACCCCCGACCCGCAAAGGAAGCGCAAATTGAGTTGCGAGCGTTATCGCACTCCCCGGCATAGAGAGGGCTAGCATTCCGGACCCGGCCGGCCTAATCTTGCCAGTGCGCCCGCGCTTTCTTGGCTGCCGGGACGCCCGCACCCGCGTTCCTTCGCCGTCAACCGGTGCTCCGATGTCCAACCTGGTCAAACTGCTCTACGACATGGCCGCCCTCAAGGCCGATTATCAGCGGCTGCACGACGAGATCTTCGGACTTTCTGCGCGGCGGCTGCTGTTCCTGCTGCGCCCAAAGGCGCGCCGGGGGGTGGAAGACCGGATTAATCTCCTGATCAGCCGCCTGGATGCCCTCGGGGAGGACATGCGGGGCCTGACCGCGGAGGATCTCGCCATCCGCCGGGGCCAGGAATTGCGCCAGGCCCTGGAGGTCTTCGCCCAGGCCCTGGGGGAGACCCTCAGACAGCTGGAGGCGCTACGCCTTGCCCGCACCCCCTCCGCCACCGCAGCCGCACCGACCACGGGCCGGAGCCCCCTCGCCACCTACGACGACGCCCTGCAACACCAACGGCAATTGGGGGCGCGTCTTAACGAACTGATCGTCGACCTCTGAACCCCATCCAACCCCTGCCGCCATCCCCACGGCGGCAAAGTTGTCCACCAACCGCATCACCGCGGTCGATACGCCGCCAGACGCCTCTGGACCTCCCGCCCGCACGCGACAGAAAACCGCAAGGCATTGGGTATACTTGAGTCAGGACCCTGACTGACCCTCCGGACCAACCCGCTGTCGGCCGGTGCCGTCAACCTTCGCGGTCCGGGCCCGCTCCGCCTGGCTATTGCCCGGGATCATCTGCTTCTGAGGGGGTTGTCATCATGCCGCGCCCGTTCCTGCTGCCCGCCTTGCTCTGCCTGCTCATGGCGCAGATGGCCTGCACCGACACCTTTGCCGACGCCTACGCTCGCGAGCGGCAACGGCTGATGACGGCGATTGCCGACCTGGCCACCGAGACGCTCAGTGAAACCGGTCGCCCGGCCTTCTCCGCCGCCGTCATGGCCGCCTTGACCAAGGTGCCGCGCCACCGCTTCGTACCCGCCGACCAGGTCCCCTACGCCTACGACAACCGTCCGCTGGCCATCGGTCATGGCCAGACCATCTCCCAGCCCTACATCGTGGCCCTGATGACCGACCTCATCGACCCGCGGACCGACCAGACCGTCCTCGAGATTGGCACCGGCTCCGGCTATCAGGCGGCGGTATTGGCGGAACTGGTCGCCCAGGTCTACAGCATCGAGATCATCGCCCCCCTGGCCACGGAAGCCGCCAACCGCATCCGGGAACTGGGCTATGCCAACATCCAGACCCGCACCGGTGACGGCTATTACGGCTGGGAGGAGGCCGGTCCCTTCGATGCCATCCTCGTCACCGCCGCCGCCAGTCATGTCCCCCCGCCCCTGATCCGCCAGCTCAAACCCGGCGGCCGCATGGTCATCCCGGTCGGCGCCCACTTCATGGCCCAGTACCTGCTACTGGTGGAAAAGGACGAGGACGGCCAGGTCAGTACGCGCCAGATCCTCCCGGTCAGCTTCGTGCCCCTGACCGGCGGCGGGAAGGACTGAACGGATAGCGGAAGACTGCTCCAGATCCGTCCCTTCCAGTCCAGTCCAGGATGTGTCCCGCTCCAGACCCAGCTTGCCACCCGTTCAATACCCCATTCAATTTGATCCCACCTCCGCGCCATGGCCGCTCAGCGTCCGCCCTATGCCGCCATCTTCCTGCTCTCAGCCGCGGTCCTGAGCTACGAGGTGCTGCTGATGCGGCTCTTCTCGCTCATCCAGTGGCACCACTTCGCCTATATGATGATCAGCGTCGCCCTGCTCGGTTATGGGGCGGCGGGGGGCCTGGTGACTCTGGCCCAGACCCCCCTCAAGGCGCATTTCGATGACGCCTTCGCCATCGCCGCCGGGCTCTTCGGGGTGACCGCACTCCTGGCCTTTCTCTCCGCCCAGCGGGTCGGTTTCAATGCCTTGGAGATCCTCTGGGACCCCTCCCAGCTGGCTCGGCTGGGGCTGATCTATGGCCTGCTGCTCGTCCCCTTCCTGTGCGCCGCCACCGCCCTCTGCCTGAGTTTCACCCGCTTCCCGGACCGGATTCCGCGCCTTTATGCCGCCGACATCCTCGGTGCCGCCGCCGGCGGGCTCGGCGCCATCGGCCTGCTGCTGCTCCTGTCGCCGGCTATCGCCCTGCGGGGTAGCGTGGCCCTGGGGCTGATGGCCGGGGCACTGGCGGTCTGGACCCCCGGCCGGCGGGCCATCGCCAGCACCCTGGGGCTGATCGCCATCGGCATCCTCGCCCTGCCCCCGGCCTGGACCGCCCTCCACCCCTCCCCTTACAAGGAACTGTCCCAGACCCTCCACATCACCGGCACCCGGGTCCTGGCGGAGATCTCCAGCCCCTTGGGGGTGGTCACCGCCGTGGACAGCCCCCAGGTGCCCTTTCGCCACGCCCCGGGCCTGAGCCTGCTGGCGACCGCCGAACCGCCACCTCAGATCGCCCTCTTTACGGACGGTGACGGGCTGACCGCCATCAACCGCTTCGATGGCGACTGGGCTGACCAGGGCTATCTGGACTTCCTCACCTCCGCCCTGCCCTACCACCTGCTCCAGGAGCCCGCCGTGCTGGTCCTGGGCGCGGGCGGTGGCACGGACCTGCTCCAGGCCCTGGCCCTGGGGGCGCGGACGGTGGACGCCGTGGAGTTGAATCCCCAGGTGGTGGCCTTGGTGCAGGAGACCTTCGGTGACTTCTCCGGCCACCCCTACAACCTCCCCGGCGTGCGGCTGCACCTGGCCGAGGCCCGGGGGTTCGTCGAAGGTCATGCCCAGCGCTACGATCTCATCCAGGTCGCCCTGCTCGACGCCTTCTCCGCCGCCGCCGCCGGCCTGCACGGCCTGGCGGAGACCTATCTCTACACGGTGGAGGCCCTGGGGACCTACCTGGACCATCTGACACCCGGCGGCCTGCTCGCCATCACCCGCTGGGTGAACCTGCCCCCCCGGGACCCCCTCAAGCTGTTCGCCACGGCGGTGGCGGCCCTGGAGGCCCGGGGTGTTCGGGAACCCGGGGCGCACCTGGTGATGATCCGCGGCTGGAAAACGGCGACCCTGCTGGTGAAACCGACCCCCTTCACCCCGGCGGAGCTGGCCGCGGTCAAGGCCTTCCGCGAGGCCCGCGCCTTCGATCTGATCTGGCAACCTGGCATGAACCAGGCAGAGGCCAACCGCTTCAACCGCCTCGACCGGCCCTGGTTTTACGAAGGCGCGGCGGCCTTGCTGTCCGCGGACCGTCAGGACTTCCTCGACCGCTACAAATTCCGGATCGACCCGGCCCGCGATGACCGGCCCTACTTCTTCCACTTCTTTCGCTGGGAGAGCCTGACGGAGATCCTCGGCCTCAAGGCCCGGGGCGGCCTCTCGCTCCTCGAATGGGGCTATCCGGTGCTGATCGCCACCCTGGCCCAGGCCCTGGTCTTCGGTGCCCTCCTGACCCTCCTGCCCCTGTGGCTTTTTCTGCGGCGACGCGCGGTTGCCCGTTCACCGCGGGATGGACGTGAGGATCAGCAGTCCATAAGCAGCCCAGCCCCCGGCGCCGGCCGGGTCCTGACTTATTTCACCGCCCTGGGGCTGGCCTTCATGCTGGTGGAGATCGCCTTCATCCAGAAATTCATCCTCTTCCTCAGCCACCCGGTCTACGCGGTCTCCCTGGTCTTGACTACCTTCCTGCTCTGCGCCGGCCTGGGCAGCCGCCTATCCGACCGCTTTCAGTCACGGGGGCGGGCGGTACGACTGGCGGCCCTGGCCATCGGGGGGCTGACGTTGACTTACATCCTCACCCTGCCCGCCCTTTTTCAACCACTGATGGGGCTGGCGATCAGCACCAAGATGACCCTGGCCGCGGCGCTGATCGCCCCCCTGGGTCTAGCCATGGGCATGCCCTTCCCCCTGGGTCTGGCCAGCCTCGGCGCCTGTCGCCCGGCCCTGGTGCCCTGGGCCTGGGCGGTAAACGGCTTCGCCTCGGTGGTGGCGGCGGTCCTGGCCACGGTGCTGGCCATCCACTGGGGTTTCACGGCGGTGGTGATCCTGGCCGCCCTCCTCTACCTGCTCGCCGCCGGCACCTTTCCCGGTGACCGGTAGAGCGAACCGCTCGGGGGCCCCTGGCGAGAGTCAACCTGATTCACCCCCGACAGGCCCAGCACAGTCATCCCCCTGCACACACCCGCCGAAGACCACCCGAACCTGGAAAACCGCGCATGACGTGATGAAGGGATCCGTTACCCCGTGACAATGACACCGTCAGGCCCCGCCTACGATGGCGCGTCAGGCCCTATCGCCGGGGAACGGCTGGCCAGGGTTTATTGCACCCCAAACACCTCGGCGCAACGCGACAGGCTCAAGCCGGCGCCATCGGTATCCTGGGTCACGCGCAGCGCCGTGATGGTGCCCTGGGGATTCACGGTGATCTGCGCCTCGCAGAAGAGGGCGACATCCCGTGGCGGCGAGACCATCACCTGCTGGGGAAGGCTGATGCCCGAGCTGAAGCTTTTTGTCTTGGTCTCGGTGACCGTCTGACCAGGACCGGGATGGGACGTATGGGTGGTCGTCTTGGTCGTGGTGCTACCCAGGCCAGCCGCTGTGGGGGTGATGGTCTGATACTGGGCAGGCTGATGGTAGACGGTCTGACCGCCGCGCCAGGTATAGAGGGTATTGCCGTTGTGCATGGGGAAGGACGATTGGGGTGCACCGTAACTGCTGAAGAAAGCATCGCTCGATTGACCGATGAAGCGCGAGGCCATGGCCCGTTCCGCCTCCTGGGTGGTGACACAGCCGGCCGTGAGGACCAACACGGCCAGGGTGGCGATAACCTTGCTTGAAGACATGATGCTTACTCCCATGATTTCGATAGACCTCGGGGCGTTAGCACCTTTCTGGGAGCACACACCCGGGGACCTGTCCATGACAGGTGTCGACTAGAATAAAGGCAAAGGCCAGACTTGTTGAGAAGAGGTCTGGCCCGTGGCGAATCGAGAGTAATACAGGTCCTACCCCTTGTGTCCGGCCTTGGCCATCGTCCTCAACGCATTCTCTCCCCCTGGAGGTCCCTGATGACGAAGTTCGTCAAGCAATTGCAACCCGGGCAGGTGGTGCCATGGTCCGGCATTCTGCAGATCAATCTGGCTGGCTACCTGCCCGGTTTGCTGATGGTGGCAGCCCTTGGCCCTTCCCTCGCCAGCCAGTCGGCGGCTGCCGGCGAGCCCTGGAGGGCGCCATTGGCGGGAGGCGGGCAGGTACAGATCGACCCCCGCACCCATCAACCCCTTTTCAGCCGGGACGGCCGCCAGACCCAGCTCTGGGACGGCGTGCATCGTCTGGAGGACGGCTCCGTGGTCCTGGTACAGGAAGGGCGCGTGGTGCCCAGGCAGGACATGCTCAATCCGCCCGCGGTGACCAAAGAGGCGGAGGGCACCGCCACCCCCGACTCATCCGTGACGAGTCCCGCCACATCCATCGCCCCCGCCAACTCGCTGCAGGCAGGCCCCCTTGCGGGAACGCCGCCCTGCGAGCAACTGGTCCAAAAGGTCTGCGGCCAGGTGATCGCATGCTGGGAGAAACCCGCCTGCACCCTGGCGCGCCAGCTTCGTTCGCTGGATCATGATGAAATGCTTGCCGGTTTCAACCCAGCCCAGGGTACTCAGACCGGCAAGCAGTGCCTGGAGGCCCTGAGCAATGGTATTTTTGCGCCCTGTCCCGCTCCCCCCCCGCCGCCGCAATAAGCCTAACCAACAACCGTGCCGGCGAACCGCTTGCATGCTACCGCCAATCCACCACCAAGCTGGTGGACGGTTGGATCGTGGCTGAGCGCTTGATCTCCATCGTCCTTCCCACCGGCTAAAATAACGTTCGCTCCGAGGTCCCCCGAGGTCCCTTCCAGGCACCAGCGTCCTCGTATTTCCCATCCCACTCCGCGGATTATCCCCATGAATCTCCCCGCCCAGAGGTTGCCTAACTTACCCGGCTGGCCTGCGGCGGCCTAAGCACTCGCCCTTCAGGCCAGGGTCTGGTCGATTCGCCACTCCCCGGGGCCGAAGCTCAGGTGGGCGAGGGCACCATTGATCAGCATGAGCTGCGGCGGTAGATGGCCGATGTCGAGGTCGTAAAGGACGGGAATGTCCAGGTCGCCCAAGGCGTTGAGGAGGGCATCGCGCTGGGAGAAGCCCTCGACGGACTCCGCGGCCGTACGACCGATGAGGACGGCATTGGCGGCATCGAACCAGCCGGCTAGGCGCAGGTGATGGAGGGCCCGGCAATACTGGGCGGTGTTGTAGTCGCAGTTGTCGAGATAAACCAGCAGCCCCTCATGGGCATGGGTGCTGGCGAAGCGCCGAAGGTCCCCATAGGCCGAGCCGGCCAGCATGCCGATCACGTCCAGATTGCCTTCTATCCAGCGTCACCCATCAACTCCAAAGCAATGAGGTCAGCGCCACGTTCAGCGTGTGACATGAGCAACCTCCGGCCCCCGGCTCAGATTTCGATCAACGAATTCAACCCACTAGGCCGAAGCCGCCTCACCTCAATCCCGCTTCCGCGCCATGGCCAGGCCGGCGACGATCACCGCCAGGGAGACGAAGAGCAGGATCAGGGAGGCCAGGGCATTGATCTGGGGCGAGACGCCCAGGCGCACGCTGGAATAGACCACCATGGGCAGGGTGGTGGAGGCGGGACCGGCGACGAAGCTGGCGATGACCAGGTCGTCCAGGGACAGGGTGAAGGCCAGCAGCCAGGCGGAGAGCAGGGCCGGGGCGATGAGCGGCAGGGTGATGCGCAGGTAGACCACGATGGGCCGGGCGCCCAGGTCCATGGCCGCCTCCTCCAGGGAGCGATCCATCTGCGCCAGGCGGGCGCGGATGACCACCGTAGCGTAGGCCATGCTGAAGGTGATGTGGGCGATGGTGATGGTGGTGAAGCCGCGGCCATCGGGCCAGCCGATGCTGTGCTGCATGGCGACGAACAGCAGCAACAAGGACAGGCCGACGATGACCTCGGGCATGACCAGGGGGGCGGTGAGGAGCAACTCGAAGCCCCCGCGACCCCGGAAGCGTCCGCCCCGCACCAGGGCCATGGCCGCCAGGGTACCCAGGACCGTCGCCAGGGTGGCGTTGACGGTGGCGATGCGGACGCTCAGCCAGGCGGCATCGAGGATCTGGGTGTTGTTCAGCAGCTCGCCGTACCAGTGGGTGGAGAAACCACCCCAGACGGTCACCAGGCGCGAGGCGTTGAAGGAGTAGACGACCAGCAGCAGCACCGGCACGTAGAGAAAGGCGTAGCCGAAGGCCAGCAGGCTGTAGAGGGGCCAGCGCCGGGTCTTCATCGCTCACCCTCCAGGCGCGATTGCCAGCGTTGCAGGGCGACGAAGGGCACCACCAGCAGGGCCAGCAGGACCAGGGCCAGGGCCGAGGCCAGGGGCCAGTCCTTGTTGGAGAAGAACTCGGTCCAGAGCATGCGCCCGACCATGAGGGAATCCGGCCCGCCCAGGAGATCGGGGATGACGAACTCGCCCACCACCGGGATGAAGACCAGCAGGCTGCCGGCCAGGATGCCCGGCAGGGACAGGGGCAGGGTGACGCGCAGGAAGGCCCGCCAGGGCCGACAGCCCAGGTCCGCCGCCGCCTCCAGCAGGGTCATGTCCAGCCGGCTGAGGTTGGCGTAGAGGGGCAGGACCATGAAGGGCAGATAGGAATAGACCACGCCGATGTAGACCGCCGTCTGGGTGTGGAGGATGGCCAGGGGTTCGTCGATCAGCCCCAGGGCCAGCAGAAAGTTGTTGAGCAAGCCGTTGCCCTTGAGGATGCCGATCCAGGCGTAGACGCGGATCAGGAAGGAGGTCCAGAAGGGCAGGATGATCATCATCAGCAAGGGCACCCGCCAGCGTTCCGGCGCGGTGGCGATGGCGTAGGCCATAGGGTAGCCGATGAGCAGGCAGCCCAGGGTACAGACCAGGCCGACCCAGAGGGAATTGAGGAAGGCCGCCCGATAAAGCTCGTCCTCCACCACCAGGGCGTAGTTGCCGAGGTTGAGGCGGACCTGGAGCACCGCCTCGTCCACCCATTCCAGCAGGGCCGTATAGGGCGGTTGGGCAATCTGGGGCTCCGCCAGGCTGATCTGGAAGACGATGATGAAGGGCAGAAAGAAGAACAGCAGCAGCCAGAAATAGGGCAGGCCGACAGTCACCCAGCGCCCGGGCCGCCAGCGCGAACCCAGCCAATGGCGTAGGCGGTTATCGCTGTAGGCCGGTGCCTGGCTGTCGGCCTTGATTTCTTCAGCCGCCGTCTGGTTCATGCTCATCCCCTCTCCTGCTCTGGTCACCGGCCTCGCGGGACCATCGGTTGGACTCCTGGCCCAACCATCGGGCTACTCCGTCAACACCACACCGCAGCTCGGGGACCAGGTCATGGTCACCTCCTGGTCCCAGGTCAGCATCTGCTCGGTGCGGGGTTGCATGTTGGCCAGGGTCATGGTCACCACCTGCGTCGGCGAGACGCGGACGTGGTAGATGGAGACATTGCCCAGGTAGGCGATGTCCTCCACCCGGCCCGTGACCCGGTTATCACCCGGGCCCTGGCACTCGGGGCACAGACGCATCTTCTCCGGGCGGACGGCGACGGTGACCGGCGTGCCCAGGGACAGGGGTTGCAGGCACCGCAGGCGCATGACCAGGAAATCATCCCCCGCCACCAGGATGTCGTTGTCCTCGCGGCCGAAGACCTTGCCCTCGAAGAGATTCACCGAGCCGATGAAACTCGCCACCATCCGGCAGTTGGGATACTCATAGATAGCCCCCGGTGTGTCGACCTGGATGATCTGGCCGGCATCCATGACCGCGATGCGGCTGGACATGGTCATGGCCTCTTCCTGGTCGTGGGTGACGGTGACGAAGGTGATGCCGATGCGTTCCTGGAGCTTAACCAGTTCGAACTGGGTGTGGGTGCGCAGCTTCTTGTCCAGCGCCCCCAGGGGCTCGTCCAGCAGCAGCAGCTTGGGGTGCTTGGCCAGGGACCGGGCCAGGGCGACGCGCTGGCGCTGACCGCCGGAGAGCTGATCCGGCCGCCGCTTGCGCAGCTCACCGATGTGCAGCAGGTCGAGCATCTCGCCCACCCGCTCGGCGCGCTCGGCCTTGGGCATCCGCTCCTGACGCAGACCGAACTCGACGTTGGCCTCGACGGTCATGTGCGGAAAGAGGGCGTAGGACTGGAACATCATGTTCACCGGCCGCCGGTAGGCGGGGATGTCGGTGACGTCCACCCCGTCGATCCAGATGCGCCCACGGGTGGGGGTGTCCAGGCCGGCGAGCAGCCGCAGCAGGGTCGACTTGCCACACCCTGAACCCCCCAGGAGGGAGAAGAATTCCCCCTGGTAAATATCCAGGCTCACATCATTGAGGGCGTGGACCTCGCCAAAGTGGCGGCTCACGCCGGCGATGCGCACATAGGGCTTGGCGGTCGGGTCCTGCCAGGCCGCCAGACCCTCCTGGGCGCCCTGCCCGGTGTGCCCGCTCTGGCCCTCGGCAACGAGACTGGCCATCAGGTCAGCTCAGCGCCGCGTCAGCGATTGGCCTTGAGGCGGGTCCAGATGCGGTTGAGCTCACGCATCTCCTTGTCGCTGGGCTCCTTGAGGGTGAAGAGCCGGGCACGGGTCTCCGGGGAGGGGTAGACACCGGGGTCCTGACGCACCGCCTCGTCGAGGAACTCGGTCGCCGCCAGATTGGGATTAGCGTAGTTGACATAGTTGGAGGCGGCGGCAATGACCTGGGGATCGAGCAGGTATTCGATGAAGGCCAGGCCTTGGGCCGGATTGGGGGCATCCTTGGGGATGGCCATGACATCGACCCAGAGCACGGCGCCCTCTTTAGGTACCAGGTAGGCCACCTTGACCCCGTTACCCGCCTCCACAGCCTTGTCCCGGGCTTGCAGGACATCGCCGGAATAGCCCATGGCGACGCAGGTGTCGCCATTGGCCAGGTCGCTGATGACCTGGGAGGTATGGAAATAGCGGATGTAGGGGTGCACGGCCTTGATCAGATTCTGCACGGCCTCCAGGTCCTTTTTGTCGCGGCTGTTGGGGTCCTTGCCCAAATAGGTCAGGGCGGCGGCGAAGACCTCAGTGGGATCGTCGAAGAGGGTTAGACCACAGCCGGCGAGCTTCTTGGCCTTTTCCGGATCGAAGACCAGGGCCCAGCTGGCCTCCGGCTCCTCACCCAGGGCGGCCTTGACCTTGTCGACGTTGATGCCCAGGCCGGTGGTGCCCCACATGTAGGGGACAAGGTACTGGTTACCCGGGTCGACTGCCTGCAGGGATTTGAGGATCTCCGGATCGAGATGCTTCAGGCCCGGCAGCTTGGACTTGTCGAGGGGCTGATAGATGCCGGCCCTGATCTGGCGGGCGGCGAAGGGCAGCGCCGTGGGAAAGACCAGGTCGTAACCGCTGGAGCCCGCCAGCAGCTTGGCGTCGAGGATCTCGTTGCTGTCGTAGAGGTCGAGCACCGCCCGCACGCCGGTGCGCCCCTGGAAGCCGGACAAGGTGTCCTCGGCAAAGTAGTCATTCCAGTTATAGAGATGGACGACCTCTTCCGCCGCGCCCGCCGCCAGGGGGGCGGCCAGGGAGGGGAGAAGCGCGGCCCAGGCGAACGACTTGACGAATTGACGCATGGCGATGATCCCCAATTTAGCCTGCTGAGAATAAAAACCGCCCCAACCGGCAAGGGCGGAGCGGCCTCTAAAAATGTGGATGGATACACCTGAATATTCTGCCTGGCGGCGGGGGCTCTGTCATCAGCCACGCCGCCACAATTTTGCCCGGGGGTGGTATCCCGCTGCCGGGGCCAGACCCTTGGACGCGGATCAATAATCCCTGCCCCGACCTGCGGGCCTTGGGATAAACTGTATTCCTCCTCCCCATCCAGGGACAAAACCGAATAAATCACGGCAACACCGCCGCGGAGGATGACGATGCCCGAAACCCAGCCCGCCTCGCCCTTGCGTACCTGGACCCTGATGTTGGCCGTTCTCACCATCGGCCTGATCGCCCTAATGGCCTGGTATTACCAACACACCCAGGCGCGACTCGATGCCCACCAGGCGGAGATCCGCGCCAAGGGCGAGGCCCTCACTGCGTCCCAGGTGGCGCATACCGGCCTCCAGGAAAAGCTCGCCACCACGATCGACCAGCATCGGGCACAGGAGGCCGACCTCAAGGGGCAACTGGCGACCACCATCGACCAGCACAAGGCGCGGGAGACCGCCCTCCTTGGCGACCTCGACCAGGCGGCCAAGGCCCAGGCAGAGATTAAGGCGCAAGCCCAGGCCAAGCAGGAGGAACAGGCCGCCACCCAGGCCGAACTTCAGCAACGGCTCCAGGCCGCGGGCCAGGAGATCGAAACCCTCAAGGGTGAGATCGCCACCCTGCATCAGGCCGCCACCCAGGCCGCCGCCGACCATGAGGCCCACATCCTCCAGGTTACCGATGACCTCACGGCCGAAGTGGTCAAGTACCGTACCCTGCTGGTGGGCAGTGAGCCGGAAAGGGCGGCCCTGATAGAGACCTACGAGCATCGTCTCCAGGCCGTCAACGGTGAACTGATCAAGACCCGCCAGTCCCTGGAGGCCGAACGCCACAATCTGGCTACCCTGGATCAGACCCTGTCCCAGACCAAGTACAAGAGCGAGGAACTGAAGGAAGCCCTGAGCGCGGCCACCGTCAAGATCCAGACCACCGAGTCCGCCCTGACCGCAGAGCGCGAGGCCCTGGCCAGTCTCCGCCAGGAACATGAGGCCGCCCTCACTGCCGCCGACGGCAATCTCAAGGACGCCGCCGCCCGCCTGGAGGCCGCCCTGGTTTCCCACAGCACTGACAAGGGTGAGGCCGAGGCCCTGATCGCCCAGCTCAACCAGCAGATCGAGGCCAATGCGACCGCTCACGCCGCGGAGATGAGCGAGGCAAAGGCGCTCATGGCCCAACTACAGCAACAGATCGCCCAACTACAGCAACAGCATGAGGTGGACGAGACTGCCCTCGCCACCCAGGCCAATGAGCAGACCCAGGCCGAGGTCCTGATCGCTCAGCTCCAGCAACAGCATGAAGCGGACGAGGCCGCCCTCGCCGGCCTGCAGGGCGAGCACGAGAACCTCCGCGGCACCCTTGAACATACCCGCATGGCCCACTCCGGGGCTCAAACCGAACTGGATCGCCTGACCCAAGAGGCGGCCCAGGCCAAGGTTGCCCTGGCTGAGGAACTAGCGGTGGCCCAGGACCGTATCGCCACCCTCAGCGCCGATCTGGACGCTCAGCGCCAGCAGGCGGCGGAGGCACTGGCCAAGGCCGAGGCCGAACGTCAGCAAGCGACGGCAGAGATGGAGGCCCAGCGCAAAAATCTCGTGACGCAATTGGCCCAGGCCAAGGCCGAACTGGACAAGCAGCGTAAGCAGGCCGCGGAGGAACTGGCCGCGGCTGGCGCCAGTGCCGACCAGGCCCAGAAACGCCTGCGGGACGTCTGGTCCCGGCTGACCGCCCTCGGTGGCCAGGCGACAGACCAAGGCATCCTCCTGGCCCTGGCCGAGAAGGAAGTCCGCTTCCCGGCCGGCAAGGCCGTGCTCCCGGCTGGCCAGATCCCTAGCCTCGACGGCATCGCCGCCGCGCTGGTCGCCTTCCCCGAACTCAAGGTCCGTATCGAGGGCCATACCGACAGCTCCGGACGCGACGAGACCAACCTGGCCCTTTCCCAGGCCCGTGCGGAGGCGGTGATGGCGGCCCTGGTTGCCCGTGGCGTTGCCGCAGATCGCCTGACGGCCGTCGGTCTGGGCAAGGATCGGCCTGTGGCAAGCAATGAGACCGCGGCCGGCCGCAGCCAGAACCGTCGCGTCGAGCTCTACGTCCTGGCGCCCTGATCCGGCTGATCCGGCCCCCGGTATCCGCCCCGTCGGGCGTTACCTCGGGTAGCGCCCGCCGCTTCGGGCGGGCCGGGGCGAGATCACCAGCCGCAAACACATGTGGTGTTCCGGGTTGGGTGGTGGCGGTTTCCCGGGGGTCGGATGGCGACGGCGGAGAACGCGGTAAAGCAGTCCCGACCGGGTCGCCGATCGGCTCGCCGACCGCCTCCCCCGCGGTCGCCCCGCCAAACGCCAGCCGACCTGTCATGACCCCACCCATAATTTCCCTATGTTCCCCTCCATGGTCCCCCGGCCGAACGCCGAGTAACCCGAGTCATCACCCGTGCGCGAGATCCTGCTTCTGGACAACGGCTCCCGACGCCCCCAGTCCACCCTAGCCCTGCGGGCCCTGGCCCAGCGCCTGGCCGAGCACCTGGGCCAGGCCGTGTCGCCAGTCTCCCTGGCCCATTCGGATCAGGTACCCAGCGACCGGCTCGACGGCCGGCCCGCCGCCATCCTGGAGCCCTGGCTGCGCGCCCGACTCGCGGACGGGGGCCGGGACTTTCTGCTCCTGCCCCTCTTCTTTGGCCTCAGCGCCGCCCTGACAGAGGCCGTGCCGGCCCTGGCCGCCCAGCTCAGGGCTGAATGCGGCCCCTTCTCCCTGACCATGGCGCCGCCCCTCTGTCCCCTGCCCCAAGGGGAACCCCGGCTGACGACCATCCTCCTCGACCGCCTGACCAGCGCGGTGCGGGCGACCGGTCAGCCCCCCCGGCGGGTAGTGATGGTCGACCACGGCTCCCCCAGCGCCCAGGTCAATGCCACCCGGCGCTGGCTGGCCGCGGACCTCAAGGACCGGCTTGCCGGTGACAGCCACCTGGAGGAGGCGGCCATGGAGCGTCGCCCCGGCGCCCAATACGACTTCAACGGCGAACTCCTGATCGAGGTCCTGCGCCGCCTGGCCAGGGAGGATGACCTTAGTCCGCTGTTCGTCCTGCCCGTGTTTCTCTTCGCCGGCCGCCACGCCGGCCCCGGGGGCGACCTGGCGGAAATCAGTGCCACCGTTCAGGGGGAATTCCCCACCCTGGCCATCCACCTGACGGGCCTGGTCGGGGACCATCCAGGGCTGATCCACATCCTCGCCGCGCGCTACCGGGAGGCCAGCCAAAGGGAGAGCCTTTGAGTCCCCGCCCGACCGCTCCCGCCGCATCCCTCCCCAGCGGAGTGACCGTAACTGGCGAAGCGACCATACCCAGCGAGGCGCGCCTGCCCAGTGAAGCAACCCTCCCCATCGGCGACGCCCCCCTGCCCGTTGACGCGGTCCTGGACGAACTCCGCGCCGCCCTGCGCGCCGGTCATGCCCTGTTGCAGGCCCCCACCGGCTCCGGCAAATCCACCCGCGTGCCCCTGGCCCTGCTCGCGGAGGACTGGCTGGCCGGCCAGCGCCTCCTGCTGCTAGAGCCGCGCCGGGCGGCGGCCCGCCTCACCGCCGCCCGCATGGCGGACCTGCTGGGGGAGCCCCTGGGCGAGACGGTCGGCTACCAGGTGCGCTTCGAGCGGCGCATCGGCCCCCGCACCCGGATCGAGGTCCTGACCGAGGGGCTCCTCACCCGGCGCCTTCAGGCCGATCCGACCCTGGCCGGGGTCGGCGCCATCCTCTTCGACGAGTTCCACGAACAGAACCTGGAGGCCGCCCTAGGCCTGGCCCTCACCCTGGACGTGGTCGCCGGCCTGCGCCCCGACCTGCGCCTCCTGGCCCTGTCCGCCACCCTGGACCCCGGCCCCCTGGCGGACCTCCTGGGTGGCGCCCCCCTCATCCAGGCCACCGGCCGCAGCTACCCGGTTCAGATCCACTATGCCGACCGCGACCCGGGACCGGACTGGCTGCCGGTCATGGCCACCACCATCCGCCAGGCCCTGGCCGAGCAGCCAGAGGATATCCTCGCCTTCCTGCCCGGCGCCCGGGAGATCGACCAGCTCGGCGCCCGGCTGGCCGCCGACCGGACCGTGGCCGGGCAGACGGACCCCAGGATCCAGATCCTCCCCCTCCACGGCACCCTGTCCCTGGCGGAACAGGAACGGGTCCTGCGGCGGCCACCGGCACCCGAGAAAGCCCACCGCCGGGTCATATTGGCGACGGACCTGGCCGAGACCAGCCTCACCATCCCCGGCATCGGCGCGGTGGTGGACAGTGGCCTGACCCGCAAGCCCCGCTTCGCCCCCGCCAGCGGCCTGACCCGCCTGGTCACCATACCCATCCCCCTGGCCTCCGCTGACCAGCGCGCCGGCCGCGCCGGACGGCTGGGACCCGGAGTCTGCTACCGGCTCTGGACCCCGGCGCGGGAGGTCGGCCGCCCCGCGCACCGTACCCCGGAAATCCTCCAGGCCGACCTCGCCGGCCTGGCCCTGGAAATGGCCCTGTGGGGGGTGCGCGACCCGGCGGAGCTGCGCTGGCTCCAGGCACCGCCGCGCCCGGCTTGGGAGCAGGCGATCGCCCTGCTCCAGCGCCTGGAGGCCCTGGACGATGCGGGACACATCACCCGTCTTGGCCGCGCCATGTCTGGCCTGCCGCTCCATCCCCGCCTGGCCGCCCTGCTGCTGGGGGCGCCGGCGCACCTGACCGGCACGGCCATCGACCTTTGCGCCCTGCTCAGCGAGCGTGACCCCCTTCTCCGCCAGCCCGGCGTGCCGGTGATGGCGGACCTGGAGACCCGGCTCATTGCCATGGCGGGCTGGAGGCACTCCGTCACCGGCATGCAGGGCAGCCACCCCACCGGCAAGGCACGATCGGCCATCCATGGGGTGCGGCATCCGGCTTCGGCTGGTCCAGGCGATGACGGGGCCGTGGCGAAAGACATGGACCCCCGCCGCCTGGCGGCCGTGGACCGTGCCGCCACCCAACTGCACCGCCTGCTCAAGGGCCTGGCCCGGGAGCCTCGGCTGGGGGTCACCACCCCTGGTGGCCTCCTCGCCCTCGCCTATCCCGACCGCGTCGCCCAGCGGCGCAACGACCGGGAGGGCCGTTACCGCCTGGCCCAGGGCCCGGGGGCCATCCTGCCCGCAGGCGATCCCTTGGCCCTGCACCCCTACCTGGTCGTCGCCAGCCTCGACGCCACCGGGCGTGAGGGCCGGATCCAGCTCGCCCTGGCGATCGCTGCCGACGAACTGCTGGCCGTGGGCGAGCATCAGCTCCGGCACGAACGCCTCCTGACCTGGGACGCGGCGCGGGAGGCCGCCAGCGCCCAGGAGGTCGTCCGCTTCGATGCCCTTACCCTCAGCACCCGACCGGTGCCGCTCCTGGCCAGCGATCCGGTCCAGGAACTGCTGCTGGCGCGGATCAGCGAGCATCCCGACCAGACCCTGCCCTGGAGCGCGGAGGCCCGCCAGCTCCAGGCCCGTGTCGCCCTGCTGAGTCGGCTGGAACCTGAGGCCGACTGGCCGGACCTGTCCCACCCGCGGCTGACCGCGGACCTGGCCGACTGGCTCGGCCCCTGGCTGGCGGGCAAGAGCCGCCTTGCTGACGTCCGGGACCTGGACCTGGCCGCCGTCCTCGCCGCCGGCCTCGACTGGGATCAACGCCAGCGCCTGGACCAGGAGGCCCCCACCCACCTAATCACCCCCGCCGGCACCCGGCGCCCCATCGATTATCTGGCCGGCGACATCCCCCTCCTCGCCGTGCCCTTGCAGGAGATGCTGGGCACCCGGGAGACCCCGCACATCGCCGGGGACCGGGTGGCGCTCCTGGTGCAATTGCTCAGCCCGGCGCGCCGCCCCCTCCAGCTCACCCGTGATCTGCCTGGCTTCTGGGCCGGCAGCTACGCCGAGGTGCGCAAGGAGATGCGCGGCCGTTATCCCAAGCACCACTGGCCCGAGGACCCGGCCAGCGCCACCCCCCTGGCGCGCAGCCTCAAGCCTCGGCCAAGCCGGGGGGAAGGCGATTGAGGGCGTTGCCGTGCAGCCCCCTCTCCCCAACCCTCCCCCACGCGGGGGGAGGGAGCAGGAGAATCGTCGGCTTGTGCCCCCCATGCCAGACCAGGTTGCATGGAGGGGTGAACGATTTCCTGAGGGCTACCCGTTCTTGAAGGCTACCAGGGCTTGTATTGCAGTCCGGGCAGGCTCTCCTTGTCGAAGACCGGGGGCAGGGTCTCGACCAGCTCCACCAGTTCTTCCAGGTTCAGGTAGCGACCCCAGGAGGCCTTGGCGGCCTCGACGGGCAGTTCCACCCAGAAGCGTCCCGCCTGGGGCTCGCAGAGGATTTGCAGGACATTGTCGTGCCCGTCAATGAGGCCCAGATAGTCGTCCTCGCCATGGAAACGGCCGAGAAGCTGGCGGCGGATGTCATGAGCGCTCATCTCCACGGCGCTGGCGGAGGAGATGGCGTCGTTGGAGCGTTCAAAATAGTAGAAAACTTTGTAGTGCATCTTGGTGTTATCGCGCTTGCGCCCTGCCTCTCCAGGGGTTGCCGGACCGCTTCCCGCTTGGCCAGGGCCAGGTCCTACCCCGTGTTATGATTTCAGGCCACCCCTTGGCATGAGCCGCAGGGAGGCCCGGACAACCTTGCCTTATACCCAGTCAGGCCCTCACGGGCAAATTTTTCCCCGTTGGCACGAAGCTTTTCCCCGCCGGCAGCGCCGGGGTTCACCGGCGCCCCGCGCCTGACCCACCGCTCGTAACCGCCTCAGGCGCGCACCTCATGCTGCATCTGCTCGACCCGCGTGATCCCCAGGCCCCCTTCCCCGACGTTGAACGGGCCGAGCGGGAACCCGATGGCCTGCTCGCCGTCGGCGGCGACCTGAGCCCGATCCGCCTGCTCAACGCCTACCGCCACGGCATCTTCCCCTGGTTCAACGCCGGCGACCCCATCCTTTGGTGGTCCCCGGACCCCCGCACCATCCTGATCCCTGATCGGCTCCACATCTCCCGCAGTCTTGCCAAGACCCTGCGGCGCGGCCCCTTCCAGGTCAGCCTGGACCGGGCCTTCCGCCGGGTGATCGCCGGCTGTGCCGCGCCCCGCCGCCAGGGGGACGGGACCTGGATCCTGCCCCTGATGGCCCAGGCGTACGAGCGCCTGCATCGCCTGGGCTGGGCCCACTCGGTGGAGGTCTGGCGGGAGGGGGAACTGGTCGGTGGCCTCTATGGCGTGGCCCTGGGACGGGCCTTCTTCGGCGAATCCATGTTCAGCCGCGCCACCGACGCCTCCAAGGTCGCCTTGGTCCACCTCTGCCAGACCCTGGAGGCCCGTGGCTTCGGGCTCCTTGACTGCCAGATGCACAGTGACCATCTCCGCCGGATGGGCGCGGTGGCGATCCCGCGCATGACCTTCACCGCCCTCCTCGACGTCCTCTGCGCCGAGCCCGGCCGGCCCGGAAGCTGGTGCCAGGAGCCGGGGCCATGACTTCGGCGGTTGAGGCGCGGCACCTGCCCCTCTATCTCACCCCCGGCCGGCCCTGTGCCTACCTGCCGGAGCGAGAGGAACGGGTCCTCTTCGTCGATCCCCACGCCCCCATGTCCGGCGCGGGCTACGAATCACTGCTAGCCCGCGGCTACCGCCGCGCCGGGCGCTTCATCTACCGCCCCGCCTGCGGCCAATGCCAGGCCTGCGTGCCGGTACGCCTGGATGTCCGCCGCTTCGCCCTCAACCGCTCCCAGCGGCGCAACCTGGACCTGAATCGCGACCTCAACCTCCATGACCGGCCCCGGGCCTTCCACGCCGAACATTTCGCCCTCTACGCCGCTTACCTGCGCCATCGCCACCCCGATGGCGGCATGACCGAGCAACTGACCCCGGAGAGCTATCGGGACTACCTCATCCAGCCCTGGGGCGGCGAGACCCGCCTGCTGGAGTTGCGCCTGGGTGAGCGCCTGATCGCCCTGGCCGTCACCGACCGCCTGCCCCAGGCCCTGTCCGCCGTCTACACCTGCTTCGACCCGGACTTCAGTGGGCGAGCCCCGGGGGTCTACGCCATCCTCAGCCAGATCGCCCTGGCCCGCCGCCTGGGGCTGCGCTATCTCTACCTCGGTTATTGGCTCCGGGACTGCCGGAAGATGGCCTACAAGGCCCATTACCGCCCGATCCAGGCCCTGATCGGCGCTGAATGGCGGGAATTCAGCCGGGGGGAGCTAATCCCGGCGGAGACCAATATCCCTGTCGGTGGTCTCTTCCTGGGGAACTAAATGGCTTGGCGGTTAGGGTGTAGACGACCCTGGAAAAAGCAGGGGTGAATGTCGGAATTTGTCGGATTTTGTCGGAATTTCTGCGCTATTTTTGGGGGGTTTTCTTTGCGGAGATAAGGTGATAAAAAATAACTGGAAATAGACAACTACCGCTTGGGACTTTCCGTTAGGGGCAAGGCCGCATGCTTTTCAACAGCTACATCTTCATTTTTGTCTTTCTGCCCATCACCCTGCTGGGCTTCCACGTGATCGGGTCCCAAGGACGCCACAAGGTGGCCCTGGCCTGGCTCGTCGCCGCTTCCCTTTTCTTCTATGGGTGGTGGAATCCCGCCTACCTCGGCCTGATCCTGGGCTCGATGCCGGGCGTGGAGTCGCTACGGGTGCAGCAATACTATGCGTTCCGGCACAATGTCTTCTGGCGGATCATGGGCGAAATCTGGGGCTTTGCGCCGCAGCTGCCCTATGGCGAACGGCTGGCGGTGTTGCGCGCGCACGGCGTGGCATTGTGGGATGTGCTGGCCGATTGCGAGCGGGCCGGGAGTCTGGATACGGCCATTGTGCGGCCGGCGCCCAATGATATTCCGGGATTGCTCCGGCAATGTCCCGTCATCGGGAAAATCTGCTGCAACGGCGGCGCTTCCGGGCGTTACCTCAAGCGCTTTTTCCCCGATCTCGGGGTGCCGATCGCCGTACTGCCGTCCACCAGTCCCGCGGCGGCGCGGTGGCGCTATGCCGAAAAATTGGCCGCCTATCGGGAAGCCCTGCTG
>SACH01000002.1 GCA_009928645.1 Gammaproteobacteria bacterium
GGTATTGCAGGAGTTGAAGCGGTTGCAATTCCGCATCGCCGAGCTTGAAGCGGAGCTTGAAGCCAAGAGCAAATTACTTACTGAACGTGACACGAAAATAACGAACCTGCACACAATCATCACCAAGCAAGCCGAGCGCATCAAGCGGCAAGCGGCGCGGATAACGGAGCTGGAAGCGCTTTACGCTGGCACGAAGCGGAGTAAGAAAGCCGCGACGATCAAGGCGAAGTACAAGGCGTTGAAAGCACGGGAACACACGGTAGGTATTTGGTATGGGTGGTTGAGATGAGCTTCGTCGGCGGACTAATCGTTGGGCTGTTCGTAGGCGCGAACGTTGGGCTATTGGTCTTCGCGCTGCTGCAATCGGCAAGTGAGATCGAGGTCGAGGACACGCACACTATCAGACGCACGGGAGGTCGGGGATGAGGTTTCGCGTTTACCTGGACGAGCAACCGTGGCGCTTCTTCGTGGTGTGGGGCGTGACAATCGGGATGTGCAGACTGCTAAGGCGCTTGGGGGAGCGCCGGCGCGGGTGGGACGAACAGCAGTGCCGGAGCGAGCGAGTATGAACAAGTGCCTGAATTGCGCTAACTCTCATGAGGCTGCGCGCCACCCCCCCCGATAATGAAAGATTATCCCGTAACTTTCACGTAAAAGGGTGGGGGGCTGACGCCAGGGCCGCTCAGGGCTTGGCGATCTCCTTCTCCGCCTCGGCCATCAGCACCGGCTGCTTCAGTTCTTCCGGCAGTTGGGTGAACTTCTTCGCCAGGGAAGGCCAGAGCAGGTTGTAGTAAAGCTCACCGCGCACCAGGACCACGTCCTTGGCGGGGATCTCGTAGCTCAGCACCCGGGTCTCGTGGGGCTTGAGACGGGTGTCGGCGCCCGCCTTCTTGGCCAGGGGCGGGGATACCGGCTTGCCCTCGTCGTCCACCAGGGTCAGGAACATGTAAGCCTGGGGATCATCCTCGCTGGGGTGGCCCTTGGTGCTCTGCCAGACGACCTCGCCCTTGCCGTTGTAGGCCATGACCTTGAGGTACATGTTCCGGAACGGGGCGCCCGTGGGCAGGATGTGGGGCTGCTGATTGGTCATGCTGACGTCGACGGCCAGCTTGTCGCCCTTGGGCTGGGCCTTGAGGTCGAAGAGCACCGAGCGCTCGAGAATGGCCTGATCATGGCCGCCGCCCAGGGAATGGTCGCTGAGGCCGCCGGACAGGGGCATGTGGCAGGAGATGCAGGTCACCTGGGTGCGGGACTGGGCATATTCGTCGCCGGTGCCGCACAGGGCGACGCCATGGGGGTTGTTGCGCTTGTCGTGGCAGCCCATGCAGGCGTCATTGGAGCGCATCAGGCTCGGGTTACCTTCCATGGGCAGCCCGGGGATCTGCTTGCCCTCGAATTCCACCGGTTCGCCCAAGTGGGGATTGGGCTTCTGATCGCCACCGGCGCCGGCGCCACCGAAGGGATCATCGCTGGCGGTGAGTTTGCGCAGGCCCAGGTTCAGCCCCGTGGGCGCCTGGATCTTGTCGGAGACTTCATAGGCGTTGATGCCCAGGCGCAGCTTGCCGCCTCCGGCGTCTATGCCCTTGTACTTGGCCAGGGTATGGCAGGCCACGCAGTTGACGCCCTCGGCGTAAGCGGGTTTGGCGTCCAGTTTGGTGGTTTTGTCCCGGGCGGCGTTGGGGGCATGGCAGGCGAGACAGATGGGGTATTGCTTATTGGCCTTGGCGACCTGGCCCTCTTCGGTCGGCGAACCCACCTCGGATTGATAGAAGGCCGCATGGATGGGGTCCTTCATCGCCGAGGACTGGGCGTGCATGGAGCCGCTCCACTGCTTGTAGATCTCCTGGTGGCAGTTTTTGCAGACCTCCGAGGAAACCTGATGGATGGGATCAGCCGCCAGGGCGCTGGTGGCGCTCAGTCCCATTAGCAGGGCCAGGGCGGCGGAAGGGATCAACCCGTGGGGTGATTTCATGCTTTTTAATTTCTCCTCGTGCCTCTTGGGGGTGAGGGCAACCTGATAAAGGGCCCGATCCTTATACTTCACGCCAAAAGGCATCCCGTCAACCAAGTAGTTTAGTAAGCTATTGATTATAGATATATAATTAAAATCTTAAATACCAATTTATTTGCCCTAAAGAAACTCTCCACGGGATAATTTGGTTGGGGTCTGCGTTGCGGCCATCTAAATTTTGCTCCCGCCCGCAGCGGACGGATCTTGCCGTAACTCCGCCGAAATTCAGACGTCATCACCGAGACAATAAAAAGGCGTCGGTCCATCACTACTGAGGAGGTAATGAGGATGCCCGGTTCACCCATCCAGTCCAGGGCACTGACCGGCCTGGGGCTTTTGTTCTTATGCCTTGCCAGCCCCCTGTGGGCGGCCAAGGTCACCCTGGACCCCAGCAACTGGGGCCATGCGGCTGGCGAGGCCTGCGTGAACTGCCATACCAAGTCCTCCGCCGGTCTGGCCCAGGAGTGGCGGGAGAGCGCCCATGCCAAGGCCGGGGTCAACTGCATGGACTGTCACCAGGCCCAGGCGGTGGACCCGGATGCCATCAAGCACGAGGGGGAGATCATCGCCACCATCGTCTCCCCCAAGGACTGCGCCCGCTGCCATGAGACCGAGTTCAAGGAGCAGCAGGGCTCGGTCCACGCCGAGGCCTACAGCCTGATCAAGGAGCGCATCCCGGCCATGGCCGCCAACCTGACCGGTCCCGCGGTCCAGGCCGCCGGCTGTGACCAGTGCCATGGCTCTAAGGTCAAGGTCAAGGGCGATGGCACCCTGGACCCGGAGACCTGGCCCAACTCGGGCATCGGCCGGATCAACCCGGACGGGTCCAAGGGCTCCTGCTCCTCCTGTCACGGCCGCCACCTCTTTGCCAAGGCCCAGGCCCGGGAACCGGAGGCCTGCGCCCGCTGCCATTCCGGTCCCGATTCACCGGACGCGGAGATCTTCGCCGCCTCCAAACACGGCATGCTCTTCTCCTCGCAACGGCACCGCATGAACCTGGACGCGCCCCAATGGGTTGCCGGCAAGGACTACACCGCCGCCCCCACCTGCGCCACCTGTCACATGGGCGCCGCCGGCAAACTCCCTTCAACCCACGACGTCGGCATGCGTAACGCCTGGGCCCTCAACGCCCCCGTATCCCAACGCCAGTATCTGGTGCTGCTCGAGGATGGCGGCAAGCTGGAGATCCCCGCCGGCTCCCCGGTCCCTAAACGGGGCGAAGAGATCGCGAAGCTCGATGGCGGCCTGACCAAGGTCAAGTCCGTCGTTACCCCGGAACGGCGCCGCGAGGCCATGAGCCTGGTGTGTCTGGAATGCCACAGTAAGCCCTTCACCCAGGGTTTCATGCGCCAGTTCGATAACCTGGTGGAGTTGTTCGACGTCAAGTTCGCCATACCGGCCAAGGGCATCATGGCCGACCTCTATGCCGGCGGCTATCTGACCCCCTTGCCCTTCGACGAACCCATCGAGTTCACCTATTGGGAACTGTGGCACGACGAGGGCGCCCGGGCCCGCCATGGCGCTTCCATGGCCAGCCCGAATCACGCCTGGTGGGAAGGGATGTATCTGGTCAGTCGCAATTTCTACGGCAAGTTCCTGCCCGAGGTCCGGCAGGAGGCGGGTTCCGAAGCCCAGGCCATCATCGACCAGCATCTGACCGAGGACGCGGGTCATGGTTGGCTGGACGCGCCTGACCAAGCCAACGCCATCCTTGGCTTTGGCACCCACTATGGCCCGCCAGCAAGTCAGGCGGGTAGCGGGGGAGATCGGTAGCGATGGCTAACTTCTTCTCCGCCATCCCCATCACCCGTCCCATCCTGATCGCCCTGGTCATCGGCGGCCTGGGCGGCATGGCCTTCATGACCTTCCTGCTGGAGTTCGACCGCTATACCAGTAGCAACGAGTTCTGCACCAGTTGCCACTCCATGACCTTCATGGAGGACGAGTACCGCAAATCGGTCCATTACAACCCGGTCTCGGGGGTCCGCGCCGAGTGCGGCGATTGCCATGTCTCCGCAGGCATCTTCGCCGCCACCTGGGACCATATCAAGGGCGGCAAGGACCTGTGGAAGCAGTTCTTCGGCGCCAATTACGACGATCCGGTCATCAGCGCCCTGCACCTGCCAGAGGCCGCCTTCGCCACCCGCCACTGGTTCCGGGAGACGGAGTCAGCCACCTGTCAACGGTGCCATGTGCTGGAGGCGATTCAGGGCAAGCGTGCCGACACCGCGGCCATACACCGGGAGGAGACCGCGGGCAAAAGCTGCATCGACTGTCACGAAAATCTCGTCCACCGCCCGGTCCCCAGCCAGGAGACCTTCAAGCGTGAGGCCTGGAACCAGATGATCGAAGAGGAGTTTGGTCTGGAACCAGGTGCGGCGGAGAAATTATTAGCCAAATTATAAGCTTGGCGTGAAAAACCCCGGCAGAGTCTTTCAACCTCCGAGGGTGTGGCGGGCACCTTCAGTAACGCTGCGGCCCCTCATGACAACGCGGGCGGAAGATACCCGCAACATCTTCCACCCTCAGGGCTTCCTGGCCCCCCGCATGGCAATTAACCCACCAATAGGGTCCTTTTGCGGCATTCCGCCAGGCGCCGGGCGCTGCCCGGCAGCAGGGCGGTGACAAAGGTCACAGTCAGAATGGCCAGGGCCGCCAGCCCCGAGAACAGGGCCAACGCCATGATCGGCGCCGGGAAGGCGAATGAACGGCCGGCGAATTCCAGCACCAGACCGACGATGAGCATAAAGGCGGAGAGGAACACCGCTCCGCGGAGGCGTTGGCAAGTGAGCATGGCTGTCTCCGATGAAGGGTAGATAAGTAAATACTAATACTCTAATCGGAAATCCGCAAGGACGATCCGGACGATCCGGATGATCCGGATGATTCTAGGGCCGGCTATTTAGATGGTCCCACCCGCCGTTTCGCTGGTTGGCCCCCCGTCTGGATCACCGGCTGCCCCCCCCAGTTGCACCCCGATGCTCCGCCGAGATGGGATTCTCCACGCCGAGCAGGGCGCGGATCTCGTCGAGCACCTCGGACAGTTCCTGGTAAAAGGCGGCAAGGAGGGCCGCGTTGCCGTTCTTTTCCAGCGCCGCCGCCAGTTCCTGCAACCGGCTGGCGCCGACATTACCGCTCAAGCCCTTCAGGCTATGCAGGTTACGGCGGTCCTCCGGGTTGTCGAGGTCCAGGCGCAGGTTGGCATAGGTCTGGACGAAACCGGCCAGAACCCGCTGGTACAGCGGCATGTTGCCACCCATCAGGGCCAGTCCCCGCGCCTGATCCAGGTGGCGTTCGCCCCTGTCGGCTGCCCCGGTAACATCGGGCGTGGTGCCGCCGGGCGCGGGGCTGGCTTCGGTCCGTGGGTCATGTCGTTCATCCCACTTGTTGTCATCTATGGGGTCCATGTGATTCTCCTTCAGGTGATCCATGAGTTGATCTATGTGAAAAGTCGATAGTTAACAGCAGCTTGGTAACCGAGCGGGGGTTATGGCGGGATGTGGCGAAAGATGACCCGATTGCGCCCGCTGCCTTTGGCCTGATAAAGGGCTTGGTCGGCATCGTGGAGCAGCGCGTCGATGTTGCGAGTGTCCGGGGTGCGGGAGGCCAGACCGCAACTGATGGTGCAGGTCAGGGTTCCCTCTTCGAGCGGGATGGCCAGATCGGCTACCGCCTGACGGATGGTATCCACGGCCCCCAGGACGGCATCCGGATCGGCGGAGGGGAAGAGGATGGCGAATTCCTCCCCCCCGAGGCGGCCGAGGACCGCCTCGGGGGGGAGCCGCACGCCGATGGTGTCGGCAACCAGCCGCAGGACCTGGTCGCCCACCGCGTGGCCGTGGCGATCATTCACCCGCTTAAAATGGTCGATGTCGAGCATGACCGCCTGCAAGTCCCCCGGCCCATCGAACAGGACCGCCGCCAGATCGAAGAAGCGCCGACGGTTGGCGATCCCGGTCAGGGCGTCGAGGTAGGCGAGGTCATGCAGGCGCTGCATGAGGAACTTCAACTCCAATTGGGTCTTGACCCGGGCCAGCAGTTCCCGGGGGCGAAAGGGCTTGGTGACATAGTCCTTGCCACCGACCTCAAAGGCGCGACTGATGGTGGCCTCGTCGCTCATGGCAGAGATGAAGATGACGGGGATGGCCCGGGTGCGCTCGTCGTCCTGCAACTGGCGACAGAGTTCGAAGCCATCGATGTCCGGCATCATGATGTCGAGCAGGATCAGGTCGACGAGGGAATGGTCCAGGATCCGCCAGGCACTGGCGGCGTCGGTGACATCCCGCACGTCATAGTCCTGGAGGAGACTGGTGAGAATATCCAGGTTTTCGACCTTGTCGTCGACAGCGAGGATCACCGGTGGTGAATGGTCCATGGGCTTCCCTCAGTCAATGTGATCAGGTCAGGGTGGCCGGCGTCGGGGCCGGCGGAGGAATGGGACATCAAGCATTCCGGCAAATGGCATAAATGGCCGTGGTGTAGTTGTGGTACTCGTTCTTGCCGCCCAGGCGGGCGAATTCACCGAAGCCATACATGCCGAGCCAGGGCGGGATCTCGCCATTCTTGGCCAGGGGATACTGCATGCGGCCCACCAGTTCCTCCTTCATCACCCGGTTGAAGAGGAAGCGGCCCCGGGCCAGGCAGTCGGCGTGGAAGACGGCGACCACCTCCCGCCCGCCGATCCGGTCCACCATCTGGCCCATCATGCGGTCCATGTCGTTGAAGATGCGCTCCTCGTCGCGCACCGTCAGCCACAGGCGGGTGCCCTCGGGACAAGTGGTGGCATAGTGCATGGCCCCGTCCGGGTCGCGCTTGGTGACCACGCGCAGGATGTGCTCATTGCCGTATTCCTCCGCCAGCTTGGGCCGCAGGTGCTCCGCCAGGGCGCCGATGGGGATGGTGTCACCGCAGGTGGCGGTCTCCGGCAGGGCCAGGCGACGGGTGTACTCGCCCCAGGCCGGGCGGCCGTCGAGTTGTAGGATGCGGTTCTCCTCCGACTTGGTCACCACCATGGGCTCGCCGACGGCGACGAAGCCATGGGTGGCCTGGGTGACGACCTCCAGAGTCGGGTCGGCAAAGCCCACGGCATAGGCGGCGTGCTCATATACCCGGTCATCGACCATCTGGAAGCTGGCGATACCCTTCATGTTGTCGGCGGAGGTGGCGCCGAAGAGGGTCACCTCGGGCCCGAACACCGACTCGATGCCGGCGATGCAGCGGTCGTCGGCGATGTCGATGCCCGAGGCCAGGAAATAGATCATGTTGACGCCAGGGTTGGCGGTCTTGAGCTGGGTGGCCAGTTCGACGGACTTCTGGTAGGAATTGTGGCCGTAGATGCCATCGACGCTGGCGACGGCGATCTCCGTCGCGCCACGCACTGCCATGATGGCCAGGTCCTTCATGGACTCGCTTACCCCCTCCTTGCCGACGACGCCACAGCAGGAGGAGCCAACGATGCGGGCGCTGGGGGCCAGGGCCTTGGCCTCGGCGATCAGTGCCCCGTAGTCGTGACCCATGGAGGCGTGGATGACCACCAGGTCGCAGTCGGTGGTGCCCTCGCCCAGGGCGGCCTCCAGGCATTCGGCCATAGCCCGGCGGGAGTTCACCATACGGGTGCTGGCGGAGAAGAATTCAAGCATCGGTCTGGTCCTCGTCTATTGTTGGCCTCGCCCTATTCTCGGGAACTGTCTGGTCGCCAGCGCCCTGGGGGGGATCGTTGTGGGAAATAAAGCAATTATGGCCAGAGGGGCCGGGGTTTGTAAGGTAGCCCCAGGGTCATTAGCGTAAAAGTCACGGCAAAGACTTTCATTTTCAGGGGGGGTGGCGCGCCGCCTCATGCCAGTCAGGATGAAAGTCACAGGTCGCCAATGCAGGCCACGTCATGGCGGTCCGCGGTGCCGCAGACCGGCCAGGCGTTGCTGGAGCAGCGCCGGGGGGATGGTGATTTTCAAGGCGTCAATGCAGCGGGCGAGGCGTCGTGGATCGTCTGTCAGCCGCGTCAAGGCCGCATTCAGCGCCCGCGGCACGGCTTCGCCGTAGGCTTCTTCAGCCTTTTGCAGGGCAACCTCCCAGGTCTTTCGCGCGGGCTGCAGCATGGCAAGGTCGATGATGTCGCGACTCATTACCCCGTCATCCGCCCAGCGATCAACATTGGCGAGTAACTTGCTCGCGACAAGATCGACCTCCGTGAGCGTGGAGACCCCCCCAATTTGGTCTTGCGCTTCCGGCGTATCAAACGAGATACGTGCCTCGAAGACGATCTCGAATTTGATCGGACACAACTTCAAGGGCAAACGGGTGCGAATTCCATACTGGTCGGCGCGTATATCTGGCAGCGCCAACAAGGGCCCTCGTCCAAGTCCAAAAAAGCGCGCCAATGTCTCGCTGTTTTGTAACCCTTTGCGCATCTCGCGGTAGCAGGCCAGGTCGGACGCCAAGAAATCCATATCGACGGATTCCCGGTACTCCCCCCGCTGCATCACGATGGCGGTTCCGCCACCAAAATAACACCGCTGTTCACGCAACAGTCCGGCGTCCAGCGCGAGCAAGACTTCATGAATCCGTTGGTGATGCGGTCGCTCGAACATGTCTTAACCAAAAACCAGGCGCAGGTTTGCAATCAAGACCTGCTCCGATGGCGTGAGGGCCGCTTCATCGAGGTGGCGCGCATTTCGCTCATAGACGTCGAACGCTTCTCGCGGCGACAGAACAACGCTCCCACCCATTTGCCAGGCAAGGGCCGCAAGCTGCGGATAATCCGCAAGCGGGATGGCCAGCGGAATTGCGTCAGTGGCCGGGCGTTCGGCTCCCCTCGCCTCCAACCCCACACCAAACCGCAGCCCGAGCACCGTCAGGGCGTTGAACCAAGCGCCAATCGTGACCGTTGTCTCACCACGCTCCATGCGATACCAGGTATCCCGTGACATACCCGATGCCGCGGCCGCGTTCTGGACGGTGACGCCCAAGGCTTTGCGACGCTGGCGCAGTTGATGCGCCAACTCCTTCGCTCGGCGCTCCAAGGCTTCATTGGTCAATCGCTGGATGCTGGTCGGCATGGGTGCCTGGATATGTTGCTTGTTTCGGGCATTTTAATCGAATTGCCTGAAATAGGCGACTTTATGGCCAGGAGGATGTCTCCACCTGATTCTCCAACCGCCTAAAGGGAAACCGTGCATGCTGGAAGTGTTTCCAGAATTGCGACAGGCGGTACTTACAGGTAGTATTGATCCAGGTTAGGGGAATGATCGTATATAACATTATAATTTTAAAAGCTTTTAACTGGCGATACCCGCTCTTCTCCCCTCTTTTACTCCCCCACGGGAGAAAAACCCCCTGTACCGCGCAATGTTGCGCTTGGCTAAAGGGGTATCTGCAACCTTCGGGCAAGGGGCATCCTTATGGAGCGTCGTACTTTTCTGCGGCATACGGGTCTGGCGGGCATACTGGCCAGCGGCGTGGCGCCGGCGCTGGTCCGCGCCCAGCCGTCGATCCGCTGGCGCCTGGCCTCCAGCTTTCCCAAGTCCCACCGCGTCCTGTTCGGGGCCAGCGAGTCCTTCGCCCAGTACATCGCCGACGCCACGGGGGGGAACTTCACCATTTCGCTCCATGCCCCCGGTGAACTGGTCCCCGCCTTCGGCGTGGTCGATGCCATCCAGCAAGGCACCATCGAGTGCGCCCATACCGCCTCTTATTATTTCTTTGGCAAGGACGAGACCTTCGCCCTCGACTGCGCCGTGCCCTTCGGCATGACCGCCCGGCAGATGAATGCCTGGATGTGGGACGGCAACGGCCTGTCCTTGTTGCGCGATTTTTTCGCCCGTTATGACATCGTCAATTTCCCCTGTGGCAACACCACCGCCCAGATGGGTGGCTGGTACCGCAAGGAGATCCGCTCCGTCGAGGATCTTCAGGGCCTCAAGTTTCGGGTTGGTGGTTTTGGCGGCCGCGTCCTCGCCAAACTGGGCGTGGTGCCGCAGAACCTCCCGGGCGGGGAGGTCTACCAGGCCCTGGAGAAGGGGACCATCGATGCCACCGAGTTCGTCGGGCCCTATGACGACCTGCAACTGGGGGTGCATCGCGTCGCTCCTTACTATTACTACCCGGCCTGGTGGGAGGGTGGGGCGCAGATCTCCATCTACATCAACGCCGACCAGTGGCGGCGCCTGTCCCCGACCTATCAGGCCATCGTCACCCAGGCCGCCGCCGCCGCCCATATCCAGTGTCAGGCGCGCTATGACGCCCGTAACCCCCAGGCCCTGAAACAACTGGTCGCGGAGGGCGCCAAACTATCGCGCTTCCCCAAGGAGGTCATGGACGCCGCCTTCCGCGCCTCCCGGGAGGTCTACGCGGAACTGGAAGCCAGCAACCCCAACTGGCGCAAGATCTACCCTGACTTCAGCCGCTTTCTGGCCGAACAGGTGCAGTGGGAGTCCGTGGCGGAAGCCAACTATTTTCAATATCTGGCGGCAAGAACACCGGCAGCTTAGCGCTATCCAAGGCTGAGTTGCTGTATCAGCACATTAATTGCCATTCAGAGTCTGCCCGTGACTGCGAGACCCCCACCATCCGCCATGCCTCGCCAACCGCTTCCCTTCCACTATCTGGTCCTACTCATCTTGGCGGCCCTCCTTGCCATTGGGGGGTGCAGTGCCACCCGTCTCGCCTATGACCAATTGGATTTTTTCATCCAGCTCTATGCGGCGGACTACATCGACCTGGAGGCGGAACAGGAGGCCGTCTGGAAACCGGTATTGGCGGCCGAGCATGAGCGCCACCGGGCCGAGGAGTTGCCCTATCTGGCGGCCTATCTGGAGGAGATGCTGGTGGCCAGCCGGCGGGGCTTTGATCAGGAGAACATGACCTGTCTCCTCGGCTCCCTCGACGCCCTTTATCGCCGCCAGGCCGGCTATGCGGTGAACCTCGCCGCTCCCTTGCTGGCGGCGCTTACCCCGGCCCAGGTCCAGACCCTGGGTTCGCGCTTTCGCGAGCGGACAGCAGAGGATCTGGAGGAGGTGTCCGCGGCGGCCAGCCCGGCGGGGCGGGAGAAACGCGCCCGTCGCTATCTGGAGACGATCGAGGATTGGACCGGCCCACTCGATCCTGGTCAGCAGGCATTGGTGACGGAGATCGTCGGCCGGATGCCGGAGTCGCGCCCAGCCTTCATCGCCTACCGTGACCAGAAGCGGGCCGAACTGGTCGCTCTCCTGCAGGCCCGCGCCGGCGAGGCGCGGCTGCGTGCCTTCCTCACAGACTGGCTGGTGGAGTTCAAGGACCTGCCGCCGGAGCTGACGCAGGCACGGAGGGAGATGCGCGCCCGGGTCACCGAGCTCTTCATTCAGGTGGGGCAGCGCCTCGATACTAGCCAACGTCGCCATCTGCAGGACCGCCTGCAAGACTTGCGCGACGACCTGATGATGCTGCAACGGCAGCCGCGGATGGCGTCCCTGTCCTGTTAGCGGGCTTCCATCCGCCTGCGCTCCCCGGCCCTGTTGCGGGCCCTGGCGCTGCCTGGCTAGACCATTTCGCGCAACACTTTTCACAGCCGCAGGCTCACCTGCACCAGGCCGGGCTCGTCGCCGATGGGGCCCTGGGTAAAGCCCAGGATCTTGCATAGCTTGAGCATGGGCCGGTTCTCCCTCAGCACCTCGCCATGGACCTCCACCAGGCCGCGACGCTGGGCATAGTCGAGCAGACGGCGCAGCAGGAGGATGCCCAGGCCCATACCGGTCATTTCCCGATTGATAACGATGGCGAACTCGGCGCGGGTGAGGCCGGGTTCGGCGTTGAGGCTGGCGACCCCATGGATGGGCCGGGTACCGGCCGGTCCGGTCTCGGTCAGGACCAGGGCCATCTCGCGGTCATAGTCAAGCTGGCAGAAGCGCGCGGCGGTGATGTGGTCCAGGGTCCGGCGGGGGACGAAGAAGCGCATCCGGCTCTCCTCCGGGTCCAGACGGCCAAAGTGGGCCTGGAGGGCGGGCTCGTCCTCGGACTGAATGGGGCGCAGCCAGAGTTGGCGGCCATCGGGGAGTGGCACCTCCTCCTCCAGTTCCCGGGGGTAGGGCCGGATGGCCAGGCGCTCGCTGGGCTCGGGACCGGGACCGGGTCGCAGGCGGATGCGGGCGTCCAGGGCCAGGATGCCGTCGGCATCCGCCAGCAGGGGATTGACGTCGAGCTCGACGATCTCGGGGACTTCCACCACCAGGGACGAGAGCCGCACCAGGGCCAGGGCGATCGCCTCCAGATCGGCGCACGGCAAGCCGGCCCCGCCGCGCAGGCGGGCATGGACCCGGGTCTCCTCCAGCATCGCCATGGCCAGGCGCAGATTGAGGGGGGGAAGACCCAGGGCCCGGTCCCGCAACACCTCCGCGCCACTGCCGCCCTGACCGATCAGCAGCACGGGGCCAAATTGCGGGTCTTCGCTGAGGCCGAGGATCAACTCGCACGCCGCCGGCCGGCGCGCCATGGCCTGGACCGAAAAGCCGTCCAGGCGCGCCTCGGGGTGAGACTGGCGGACCCGGTCGAGCATGGCCAGGGCGGCGGCCTCTACCGCCTCCGCACCCGTCAGTTCCAGGGCCACGCCGCCCGCGCGGCGTTTATGCGGGATATCAGGTGAGAGCAGCTTGAGGGCCACTGGGGTGCCGATCGCCGTGGCCAGGCGCCCCGCCTCCGCGGGTGAGGTGGCAACCCGGGTGGGGATCACCGGGATACCGCAGGCGCTGAGCACTGCCTTGGCCTCCGGCTCGGTCAGCCATTCCCGGCCCGCCTCACGGGCATAGGTCAAAAGGGGCCGGATGGCCGCCAGATCCGGTCGATAATCCGCCGGGAGGGCAGGGGGCGTCTCCATGAGTTCGGCCTGGGCGCGGTGGAAGGCGACCAGGTGCATGAAGGCGCGGACGGCCCGTTCCGGGGTGTCATAACTGGGTAGTTGGCTGGCGGCGAGGAGCCGGCGGGCCTTACTGACACTGACGCCGCCCATCCAGCTCGCCAGCAGGGTGGGGGTTCCCCCGCTCGCCCCGGGACCGTGCCTTGGGGTGGTCGCCGACGCGGTGACCAAGGCCTGGGCGCAGGCGTTCGGACGGATACCGGCACTGGGGCTATGCAGGGCCAGAATTGCGTCCACCCCCGGGGCCGCGCGCAGGATGTCCAGGGCGCGGGCATAGCGCGGGCCGTCCGCGTCCCCCAGCAGGTCGATGGGATTGGCCCGGGACCAACCGCTCGGCAGGACTTCGTCCAGGGCCGCCCGGGTGCCGGCGCTCAGCTCCGCCAGCCGGCCCCCGCTGTCCAGCAGGGCATCCGTCGCCAGCACGCCGGCGCCGCCGCTGTTGGTGAGGATGGCCAACCGGTCGCCGCGGGGCGGGCGGGTCAGGGCCAGGGTCGTCACGGCATCGAACAGTTCCTGCAGGCTGTGCACTCGCAGCAGGCCGGCGCGGCGAAAGGCCGCGTCCTGGACGGCATCGGTCCCGGCCATCGCCCCCGTGTGCGACAAGACCGCCCGCGCCCCGGCCGGGGTGTGGCCGGCCTTGACCAGGATGACGGGCTTGAGCCGGGCGGCGGCGCGGGCGGCGGAGAGGAATTTGCGCGCCGGCCCCAGGCTCTCGATGAACAGCAGGATGGCGCCGACCCCGCCATCCAGGGCCAGGTGGTCGAGCAGGTCGCCAAAATCCAGGTCCACCATGTCGCCGAGGGAGACCAGATGGGAGAAGCCGATCCCCCGCGCCAGGGCCCAGTCGAGCACCGTGGCGACGAGGGTGCCCGACTGGGCCACGAAGGCCAGCCGCCCCGGGCGGGGGAGACGATGGCCCAGGCTGGCGTTGAGTCCCTGACCGGGCATCATGAGCCCGAGGCAGTTGGGACCCAGCAGGCGCAGCCCATGGCGCCGGGCGATGGCCAGGATCTCCGCGCGACGGTCCAGACCGGCGGGGTCGCCGCCCTCGCCGAAGCCCGGGCTGGTGAGGATGGCGGCGCGGGCCCCCAGGGTACCGAGCTGGTCCAGGAAGGTGGGCGCCTGGTCCGCTGGCGTGGCGAGGATGGCCAGATCCGGTCGCACCGGCAAGGCCGCCAGTTCGCTGACGCAGGGCAGGCCGCAGAAGCGGGGGGCTTGGGTGCCCGGCCGGCTCACCCGGCCCGACTGGCTCACCCGTTGGGGACGGACGGCCCAGAGGGGGCCGGGAAAGCCGGAAGTGGCCAGATTACGACCGAGGAGACGGGATCGGTCCCGCGCCAGGGGTTTCCCCAAGGGGTCCTGGCCACCGCTGGCGCATACCAGAACAATGGCTTCGGGGTGGAACAGGCAATCGAGGGGAGAAGGAGACATGGGGGCTCCCTGGCGGAATGGCGGAACAGGGCCTATCCTGCCCAGGCAGACGCAAGAAATGCAATGACCCACCCCCAGACCTGACCCAACCGCGGCCATCCGTCATGGATCACCTGAATCCCGACCATAAGCGCGCTTCCTCACCCCCGGCCCCGAGCCAAAACCATGGGCCAGGGCTCACCAATCCCGCCGCTCTCGACGAGCTAACCCAGCTCATATTGGCGACCTTGACCACCATCGCCCCCGAGGTGGACCCCGCCAGTCTGGACCCGGCGCGGGCCTTCCGCGACCAGATCGAGCTGGACTCCGTGGATTTCCTCAATTTCGTCCTGACGCTGGAAAAACGCCTGGAGCGGCCGATCCCGGCGAGCCATTACCCCCGCCTGTCCAGCCTCAAGGGCTGCCTGGAGTACCTGGGGGGGTGAGCATTGCCTTCAGTACCACCAAGGAATCAGCTTGCGCGTCCCGCGGGCATAGTCGGCGTATGCCGGATGCCGCTCTGTCAGCCAGGCCTCTTCCTGGGTCGCCTTGTAGTCGAAAAATAGGAAGCCGATGACCAGCAACAGCAGGTGACTGAGGCTGAGGCTGTAGATCACCCAGCCCAGGGCGGCAAAGAGCTGGCTGCTGTAGAGGGGGTGGCGGATCAGGGCATAGATGCCCTGGGTCACGAGGCGGTTGTGATCGAGGGGATAGGGCAGGGGCGTGAGATTGGTGCCCAGCTTGAGGACACCGAGGCCGCCGATCGCCAGGGCGATGAACCCACACAGGGCCAGAAGGGCGACGCGCGGGATCTGGGTCAGCGCCAGGAAGTCGGGCGTGAGCCAGGGATTCCAGGGGATGGTGAACAGGAAAGCGGCGACCAGCGCCACTTGTAGGACGACCAGGACTTCTCCGCGGCGGCCCTGGCGCGGTGGCGGGGGACGATCCGCCCCGGCGACGTTGCCCGGGGGTGTGTCAGACGGATTGGACTGCGGCATGGCTTCGGTTCAGGCAAGGGTCAGGCCCGAAAATATTTTTCCTCGAATTCCCCGGTTGGCACGGGGCGACTGAAGAAGTAGCCCTGGAACAGGTGGCAGCCATTGGCGAGCAGGGCATCGCGCATGGCCTCGGTCTCCACCCCTTCGGCCACCACCTCCAGGTTCAATTGCCGGGAGAGGCCGATGATGGTGGAGACCAGGACGGAATCATTGGGGTTTTCCAGCATGTCTTGGACGAAGGAGCGGTCGATCTTGATCTCGCTGATGGGCAGGCGTTTGATGTAGGCGAGGGATGAGTAACCGGTGCCAAAATCGTCGATGGAGAAGCGCACCCCCAACTCCTTGAGGGCTTGCATCTTCGCCACCGTGGCCGCGACGTCGCCGACCAGCATGCTCTCGGTGATTTCCAGGATGAGATGCCGGGGGTCGGCCCCGGTCTCGGCCAGGGCCTGGTGGACCTGTTCGACGAAGCCGTCCTTGCGGAATTGCAGGGCGCTGACGTTGACCGACAGGCGCGGGATGGCCTGGTTGGGGAAGTCCCGCACCCACCGTTCACGGGTCGCGAGGGCCTGATGGAGGACCTGATGGCTCAGGGGTTCGATGAGGCCGCTCTCCTCGGCCAGGGGAATGAAGCGCGTCGGGGGGATCATGCCGAGCTCGGGGTGCCGCCAGCGGACCAGGGCCTCGACCCCGATCAGCCGGTCCTGGTCGTCGATCTGGGGCTGATACCAGACCTCCAGGCGGTGCTCGGTCAAGGCCTGACGCAGGTCCGCCAGCAACCGCATGCGCTCCTCGATCTGCCGCTGCATCTCCGGCGAGAAGAAGCTGAAGGCATTGCGACCCGCCTCCTTGGCCTGATACATGGCGGTATCGGCCTGTTTTAGGATGTCGGTGGCGGAATCGGCCTGGAGGGGGAACAGGGTGATGCCGATGCTGGTGGTGGTGTGGACGGGGTTGCCATCGATATCGAAGGGCTCGGCGACGCGGGCGATGACGTCCTCCGCCACCCGCGTCGCCTCGGCGATGGCCGGCGGGAGCTGGTCGCCGAGTTCGGACAACAGGACCACGAACTCGTCCCCACCCAGGCGCGCCACCGTGTCCTCGTTGTGCTTGCTGGCCAGGATGCGCTGGGCCGCCGCCTGCAGCAGCTTGTCGCCCACCGGGTGGCCCAGGCTGTCATTGATGTGCTTGAAGTTGTCCAGGTCGATGACCAGGATGGCGCCGAAGTGATGGTGATGGCGACAACGCTCCAGGGTCTCCGCCAGGCGGTCAAGGAGGGTGATGCGGTTGGGGAGTTGCGTCAGGGCGTCATAGGCCGCCTGGAAGCGGATCAGGGCCTCGGTCTCGTAGCGCTTGGTGACGTTTTCCGCCATCACCAGGTAGCCCAGCATCCGCTCCTGGTCCTGGTCGCGGATGGGGGAGATCCGGGCATCCACGTACTGCTGCTTCTGGCCAATCTGCTTGGTTAGGGAAAGGCGGAACTCGCCCTGTTCCCGCGCCTGCAGCAGGGCGTGCTCGTCCAGCAGCCCCTGAGTCTTGCACTGACTGAAGGAGAGCTGGCCACCCCGGGCCAGTTCCGGGTCGGCGCCACAGATGCGGGCGGCGGCCTCGTTGTAGTAACGAATGTCCAGATTGAGGTCGGTGCCGATGAAGCCCACCGTGGCCGAGGCGCTGAGGATGCTATCGAGATAGCTCTTCTGTTCGATGAGTTGGGCCTCGGCGCGGCGCCACTCGGTGATGTCGTGCCAGACGCAGAAAAAGTCCTCGCCGCCGCCAGGATGGGGGATGCGGGTCAGGGACACGTCGATCAGGCGCGGGCTGCCGTCCTTGCGCAGATGCTCCCACTCGAAGCGCAGGAAGCCCTTGGCCTCGGCTGCGTCGAACAGGGCCTCGGCCTTGGCGAAGGAGGGCTGGCCATCGGCTTGGTGGGCGGGGGAGAGCTTGGAGGGGTGGGTGCGCAGCAATTCCGTGGCATCGGCGTAGCCCAGCAATCGGGCGGTGGCATCGTTGGCCATGACGAAGTGCCGGTCATGGATGACCAGCATGGGGTCCTCAGACAACTCGAAGAGGCGACGGTAACGTTCCTCGCTCTCGCGGATGAGCTGCTCCTGATGCCGCAGATGCTGGGTCTGGTGCTCCAGCAGCCGGTTCTTGCGGCGCAACTGGACCAGAAAGATCAGCAGGATCGCCAGGATCACGATCAGCAGCAGGGTGGTGACCAGGATGGCTTGCAGGTGGCGCTCGACGAAACTCAGGCGGCGATTGATCAGCCGCGCCTGGGCGGCGATCTCCTCCGGCAGGCGGATGCCCAGGGTCCCGAGGCGGGTGTCATCGAACAGGTATTCGTTGGGGCTCTCCAGCACAGGTGGCAACACCCGCAGTGGCCGGCCAGCGAGATGAGCCAAGGCAAGGCGGGCGGCCGTCTGCCCCTGGGCCAGGCCACTGGTCACGTAACCCCCAAGCACGCCGTCAAACTGGTAGGCATCCTCCATGCTCAGGACGATATCGCGCCCGGCGGCCAGGGCGGGGATGCTTTGCTCCAGATTCAGCACCTGGCCATCCGCGCCCTTCAGCCCGCCCAGGGTGGTCAGGAACAGGGGACCTGGGGTCTCCGCCAGCCGGGCCTGGAGCGCCTCCAGGCTGGCGCCGGCGATGAAAGTGGCCTTGATCGCGGGGCGCTTGGCCAGTTCCTCCTCGATCTCGTGGGCGACGGCGCGATAGGTGGTGGAACCGTCGCCGACGATGACGACGGCGGACCCCGCGGCGCCCGGCAGCGCCTGGAGCAAGTCCAGGTTGGGGCCGATGTCCTTTTTCTCGAACACGCCCGTCTGCCGGTTGGGGTCCAGCCGTTCCTGGGCGTGGTAGTCATTGACGCCGGAAAAGAACAGGGGAAGCTCCGGGAAGCCCCGGGCCTGGACCTCAAGCCCCAGCTTGAGACCGTCGTCATCGGTGACGTAGAGGAGTTGGGGGTGAAAGCCCTGGTATTTCTGGCCCAGGTAATCCGCGAACCAGGCCTGATAACCCGCTTCCAACCCCAGGCGTTTGCTATCCAGATACTCGGTCTTGACGGTCGGCGGGAGCGGCAGGGACTCCGTCAGGGTGCTGACAAAACCTTCATGCTGACCCTTGGTCCAGGGATACTCCTGGCTATAGGCATGGACGATGAGGACGCGGACCGGCTCCAGCGCCCGTGCGGGGGTGGCGGCCGCCAGGGTCAGCAGCAAGACCAGCGTCATCAGCGGGAGGCCCGGGCGGCCGGGGCGGCGCTTGAGCGGGGTCACGCCGAAGAGAGGGGGCAAGGGAGACATGAATCACCCGCGTGTGGTGGGAGGGTAAAGTCAATCATCCAGGACTTCCAGCGAGAGCCGATGCTCGGGTACCCCCCGCTCCCGCAGGGCCGCCGCCAGCGGTTCGATGCTTCCCGCGGGACCAGCCAGGTAGAAGCGCCGGCTGGCAGGCTCGGGGTGATCGGTCAGGAGCCGCTCCCGGACCTCAGGGAGACCGGCATCTGGCAGGAGGGTGAGCCGGAAGTTGTCCAGGGCGTCCTGCAGGGCCCGGCACCAGCGGCCAGGCTCCTGGCCGAGGAGGGCGTCATCGCCCGAGGTCTGCCAGTAGAGGTGGAAGGCCTCGATGCTGTCGAGGGACAGACCATGCTCGATGAGGCTGCGCATGGGGGCGATACCCGCCCCGAAGGCGACAAAGACCGCCGGCGCCGAGGTCGTCTCATCCAGGACGAAGCGGCCGAGGGGGCCTTCGATCAGGATGAGATCGCCGGGTCGGACCTGGTTGCCGAAGAGTGCCGCGGCGAAGGGACTCCTCGGCCGGCGGCGGACCAGAAAGTGCAGGTTGCGGGCATCGCAGGGGCAACTGGCGATGGGCAGTTCGGCGGTACTCCCGTCCTCCAGTCGCAACAAGGCGCGTTGACCGGCCATGAAGCGCAGGCTTTGGGTACGGGGCGTCTGGAGGTGCAGGCTCATGAGATCGGGGCTGAGCAACTCCCTGGCGCGCAGGGTGGCGCGAATCTCCTGCCGGGGCAGGTCGTCGACGCTGAGGGCCTCCGCCGCCTCCAGCACCAGATCAGTCACGGCGGTGTTGGCGCACGTCAGGACGTAGCCCATCTCCTTCTCACGCCCACTGAGTGGGTAGTCGTGCTCGCGGATCTTACGGACCTCGCCACTGATCACCCGCGCCTTGCAGGAGCCGCAGTTACCGCTGGCGCAGCCGTAGGCCAGGTGCAGACCGGCGCGTACCGAGGCCTCCAGGATGCTCTCGTTGCCCTCGACCAAGAAATCCCGCCCGCTGGGAATGACCTTGACGCTGGCGGCCATCAGGCGCAGCAGGCTGTCCCGGGCCAGGACTTGGGCCTTGCGGTCCAGGGTGGTCCGCTCCCTCAGGGCCTGGCGGTTCTGGGCCAGCCAGTCCGCCAATTCCTGAATACCAGCCAGCAGGGCGGGCTGAGACGCGACCTGCTCCAGGTTGGTTAGCCGGACTGCCACCTCGTCGAGCAGGGCCTGGGCGGCCTCCAGGGCCGTGACCTTGGCCGCCAGGGCCTCACTCATGCCCTTGAGGCGCGAGACTAGGACCTCGGGGCTCGGCAGCACCGTGTCCGCCTCGTGGGAGCGGGGCAGGGCGGCGGCCTTGATGCGCTGCACCCGTTCCAGGGCATCGTCGTTATCGAGACTGACCTGGGGGAAGACGCGCAGCAAATCGCTGACGGCGATCTCACCCTCGAAAGTGGTCAATTCGCCGCGGCGGATGCGCCGTTGAATTTCGGCGCGGGTCACGCCTGCCAGTCGCGCCGAGCGGGAGAGACTGAGGAGTTGGGTCATGGTCGATCCGGAAGGTGTCGGCGGCAGCCCCGCCTGGCCGGCCCCAGGTGACTTCCGGATTGTCCTGGCCTTGGGGTCTCTTTATACCTGCTTGCCGAATGCTTCGCCAGAAGGGGAAGAGTCGGCTATTGTTTACGGGTAGGGGATGAGTCTGGATACCGCCCCGCCAGGGGGCGTCGCTCCCGGGTCCCTATTCCGTCCTTGTCACGTGCTGAGGATCGCCAGCCATGCGCAACCTGATGATTCTGCCCCTGATCAGCTTGATCCTGATGGGCTGTCAGACGCCGCCGCCCGTTTACTCGACCACTTACAATTTCTACGACTTCCCGGACTGTACCCCCGGCAGCAAGGACTGCCGGCCCACCTCCAGCACTAAGACCAAGACCACGCCCAAGCCCCCGCCGCCGCCCAAGGTCGAAAAGGCCAGCGAATTCACCGGCGGCGGTCGCGCCCTCCAGCCTGGCGAGTGGTGATCGGGCTAGAACGCCGGACGGGTGACCCCCTCCAACTGGCGCAGGATCAGCGCCAGTTGGAAGAGCAACCCCCCGTTGAGGATGAGAATGCCGGCGATGGCCGGTAAGGGCACCAGGCCCGGCAGGAGCATGGACAGACCGAAAGCGATGCCCACCAGGTAAAGCAGGGTCTGGGTGACCGCCAGTTTGCGTAACGGCGAGGGGAGCGGTAGCGTGCCAGGGTCCGCCCCTGGTCCTCGGTGCCCCCTGGGCCACAGGCTGCCGGCCAGCAGGAGCAGATTCCCGCCAAGGTTCATCAGGCCCAGCAGGATCTGGAGGCTGCCAGTCAGGACACCGGGGACGATGCTCGAGAAGATCCCCAGCCCTGCAAACCCCATCCCGGCCAGGATCAGCCACCCGGAGCGCCGGAATCGCCCCGCCGGGGTGTCCCCCAGGGCCAGGATCTGGATTGCCATCAGGACCAGGATGAGCCCAAGTTGGCCATCCGGCGAGAAGGGGAGCAGTCCCAGGCCGACGGGAAACAGCAGGAGACCCAGCAGGCCAAGGAGGATAGCCAGCAGCAGGATGAGGGCCGTGCCCAGGGATAGGGAGGCCTCTCCGCCCAGGGGCCGCGGGAAAGAGCTGATGCCTGGACCTGCGGGCTTGGGGCCTCCAGCCAGCGCTGGTCCCCCGGAGGGCTCGCCCCCCCCAGAAGGGCTAACCCTGGGTCCGATGGCCGCGGCAGGCAAGGTGGTGGGAGGGTAGAGCCGGCGAACCTGCCTCAGGGCCCCGGAGAGATAGAAAAAACTCGCCCCGCAGGCGATGAGCAGGGGGGCGGTGAGGGCGGTGGGGAGCACATCGGGGAAGAGGGTGATCAGACCGGCGACCAGGGTGAGGGCGTAAACCAGGCCAGCGGCCAGGGTCAGGTGCCACAAGGGGGCCGGGCCACGCAACCACAGCCGGGCCTTGTCCCGGGCCACCAGCAAGCCCAGCAGCAGTGTCAGGCCCCCCGCCGTCAGCAACCCGCCCACCAGCAGGCGCAAGGGCTCGTGCAGCAGGCCAGGAATGAAACAGCCGACCATGCCGGTGATCGCCCCAACCGTGCCCAAGGCGACGAGGAGCCAGGAGTGGCGGAAATCGCCGAAGGGGGTCTTGCCCAGGGTGATGGCCTGAAAGGAGAGCAGGACGAGAAACAGCCCATGGGTGCTGTCCGGGGCATAGGACAAGTCCCCGCGATAAATCCAAAACAGGAGCACGCCGAATAGGGCCATGAAGAGCCCGAAGATCAGCAGGATGATGATTTCCAGGGACGGGTCCGCAGGCTCGGTCCGGAGGGTGGGGGAGGGTGTTTCCGTCTGGCTCATGGTGGCGATGTCTCCCTCATCAAATCAGGGCGAGATGCCGGCGTCATTAAAACAGCGCGATCAGCCGCCAGGACACCACATGGGCGGCGGGGAGATCGGGCCTTTGCCCGGGATCGGGAATGAAGCTATAGGCCAGGACGCTGGTGAGCGTCCAGTAATTGGCCGGCGTCCCGATGGCGAAATTGGTCTCATAGGCCGCCTGCACCATCAGTTCGCTCGCGCCGAGATCGACGGAAGGCGAGGGGACATCGGGGAAAAAGAAGGCCCCCGCGCCGGTTGTGTCATTGAGTTCGGAATAGGCCAGTCCCAGGCTCAAGGTATCGTCGTGACGGCCAGGGATCAGGCCAATCCCCGTCAGGCCAGCCCCCAGATAGGTATTGACGATGGCTGTCGCGGACCCGGTATGACCGAATTGCAGATAGCCGATGAGCCCCCCGTTGTCGATACCGGGATTCTTGAACCAGAGCCGCTGATTGGCGAAGAGATAATAGCCTTGGGCACCGTCCTCGACGTTCAAGGCGGGGGTATAGAGATCGCCGGTTTGCCACCAGCCACCCAGGCCCAGGCGACCGGGCTTGCCTTCCGGGCCCAGACGCCAGGAATAGCCCATCTCGGCGATATTGAAGGTGTACTCATTGAAGGTGGGCAGCCATTCCTTTCCCGTCTGGACGCCCGTGGCGCCATTGCCGTCAAAGATACCGAACGAGGCATAAAAGTTCGCGGTCGGCACCAGGTGCACCACGGCCCCATAAGCGGTGTTGTAATAGGCAGGCAGCCTGCCGAAGAGGGTGGGATTCAGGCCAATTGGAATCATGATCAGGTCGCTGATGGTGGTATCCCGCATCCAGGGGGTATCGACGATGACCGGGTTGAGTACCGTATTGAAGATACCGGAACCGTTCAACTTGCCCACCTGCACCAGCACCTTGTCATTGAACAGGCGCTGGTGCCACCACAATTGCATCATCTCCTGGCGATTGCGCGGCTCACTGCCATCCATGTTCGTATACAACTGCACCGTCCCCGCCGCCTCATTGTTGTCACCCCCCGTGGTGGCAAGGAATTCCACCCCCCAGGTCGCGCCAGGGATGTGCAGGGCCTTTTCCAGATCGACCTTGGCATGCAGGCCGAGAGCAAGGCTGCCATAGGCGGTATCGGGCTCAACCCCTCCCGAGACCACCCAGTCGAATTCCGGGAGCAGAAAGCCGCCGAGTTGCAGGGCCGAGTCCCGCTCCAGCCCCAGGGCCCGGCCCAGGTAGCCGTTGCCGAGGAAGGAATAGGTGGCCTGGGGATTCACGATGAACCCACTGGAGGGCGCTAATGTTCGTGACGGCTGCTCCGTGGCGCTCAACTCCTGGCAGGGGATGACAAGAGCGGTAACCAGGAATGGTAACCATCTGACAAGGATAAGGCTCATGGGTAGCGGGTAGCGAAAAGCGACAGATTTCGACCGCAACGCCTCGCCGGGTCTCAGCATAAGGGTCAGCCTCGCCGGACGGGCCAGGCCATCACCCGGTGGGTTGCGTACTTGCAAGGGTAGAAAATGATCAGCGTGGCTGCCGATTATTTCTGGCTGACTGATTGGTTGCACGGCCAGCATCCTAGGCCAATCCGAGCCGCTCGGCATGAACCTCCCTGAAGGACGCTGTCTGCCTTGTAATGCCTAAACCCAAGACTATGCTTTGGGACAGGGTTAGTCCTCTTTTCATCCTGCCGCTTTGGCGGTCCTCAGGAGTTCTTCGATGAACATCGACGATATCCGTCACCTGCTGGTGGTCGGTACCGGAACCATGGGGCAAAAAATCGCGCTGCAATGCGCGCGCTATGGCTATGAGGTGATCGCCTACGATGGCTTTGCCAAGTCCCTGGAAAATGCCCAGGAGCGGATACCGGCGTATGCCACCGACCTGGTGTCCCAGGGATTGATGACAGCGGCGGAGGCCGAGGCCACCCTGACCCGCATCACCTACACCCTGAATCCGGAGGATGGCGCACAGGCCGATCTGATCAGTGAATCGGTATTGGAGGATCCGGAACTGAAAGGCAAGATCTTTGCCCAGTTCAATGCGATCTGTCCGCCCCACACCCTGTTTACTACCAATACCTCGACCCTGCTGCCCTCGATGTTCGCCGCGGCGACTGGCCGGCCCGACAAATTCGCTGCCTTGCATTTCTACGGGGTCTGGATCAAGAACCTGGCCGATATCATGCCCCACCCCGGTACCTCGCCGGAGACCCTCTCGTTGCTTGAGGCATTTGCCAGACGGATTGGCCAAGTCCCGACCGTGCTGAAGAAGGAATATCCCGGCTATATCGGCAATACCATCCTGGGTGCCTTGAACGCTGTCGCCTTTAAACTGGTCTTTGTTGACCGGGTGGCCTCCGTCGAAGACGTGGATCGTGCCTTCATGCTGCTCGAAGGTACCCCCTACGGCCCCTTTGGCTGGCTCGATTCTAATGGGCTGGATACCATTTGGCATGTCATGGAGAGTGGCGCCAAGATCTCCGGCGATCCTGGGGCTCAGGAGTTTGCGGATATGTTCAAGCGGGAATACATCGATAAGGGTTGGTTGGGGGTCAAGTCAGGCAAGGGATTCTATAGCTACCCGAACCCCGCCTTTTTACAGCCCGATTTTCTCCGCGGTCCTGGTGAATGAGGGAAGGGAGCCAGCCGATGTATGCCAACCTGTTCAGCCCGGTCTCGATCGGACGTCTGGAGATCAAGAACCGCGTGGCCATGACCGCCATGGGCGCCAACCTCGCCGCGGCGGGCGGGGGTGTCAACGACGACGCCATCGCCTTTTACGAGGCGCGGGCCAAAGGGGGGGTGGGCCTCATCATCAGCGGCGTCTGCCGCGTCCTCGATGGCGCGGGGGCCAGCGAGCCCAACCAGCTCGCCGCGCGCAGCACCGCCGACCTCCAGGGTCTCGAACGGCTGATGGATTCGGTGCACAAGTACGGCACCCGGCTGTTCCTTCAACTCCATCATCCCGGGCGGGAGGGCCAGCTCCTCTTCGGCGAGGAGCCCGTGGCCGCCTCGGCGGTCCCCCATCCCCTCTCCGGCCTAACGCCCCGGGCCTTGACCGTACCGGAGATCCAGCGCATCCAGACCGCCTTCGTCACTGGGGCGCGGATCGCCCAGATGGCGGGCGCCGACGGGGTCGAATTGCACGGCGCCCATGGCTACCTGATCAATTCCTTCCTCTCGCCCTATCTCAACCGCCGCGACGATGACTACGGCGGCAGCCTGGAGAACCGCCTGCGGTTCCTGCTGGAGATCCTCGCCGGTATTCGCGAGGCCTGTGGCCGGACTTTCCCCCTCGGGGTGCGCCTCTCCGCCGAGGAGTTCCTGGGAGACCAGGGCAACGACCTCGCCACCTCTTGCCAGATCGCCATCGCACTGGAACAGGCCAGCATCGATTTCCTCGACATCAGTTGCACCATCCCCGAAACCCCGCCCGAGTCCGCCCTGGCCTGTATCGAGCCCGGCACCTACGAACAGGGGTGGAAGAAATTCATGGCCGCGGCGATCAAGCAGCATGTCAGGATCCCGGTCATCGCCGTGGCCAATATCAAGGAACCTGAGGTCGCGGAGGCGATCCTGCGGGAAGGGTGCTGCGATCTGGTGGGGGTCGCCCGGGGCCATCTGGCCGATCCCGCCTGGTGCAACCAGGCCCGGGCCGGCCGGGCCGAGATGATCCGCAAGTGCATCGGCTGCCTGGTGTGCCTCAACGAGATCTTCCACCATCGGCACGTCAAATGCTCGGTCAACCCGACGACCGGGCGCGAACGCGAGTTCGCCCACCCCGAGCGCAATGGCGCGGGCCGGATCATCGCCGTGATCGGCGGTGGCCCGGCGGGGCTCACGGCCGTCCTGGTCCTCAAGGAGCGGGGTTTCCATCCCGTCCTGTTCGAAGCCGCCCGGCGCCTGGGCGGCACCCTCAATGTCGCCGACAAGGGGGTCGGCAAGGACAAGATCACCCGCTTCATCGACTCCATGGTCGCCCAGGCCCGGGAAACCGGCATCGATCTGCGGCTTGGCGAGGAGGCGACGGTCGCCAAGGTCCAGACCCTGTCCCCCAGCGGGGTCTTCATCGCCTGCGGCGCCCGGCCCTTCATTCCGCCGGTCCCCGGTATCGACGGCGGGAATGTCGTCCTGGCGGAGGAGGTGCTGCTCCATCCCGAGGAGGCCAAAGGGGACTGTGTCATCATCGGCTCCGGCATGACCGGGCTGGAAACGGCGGAGGTGGTGCTCAAGTCCGGACACGGGACCACCATCGTCGACCTGCTGCCGGAGATCGGCGCGGGCGCGGACATGATGACCATTTTGGACGCCAAGCAACGCATGGCGCCCTACCAGCCCACCTATCTGCCGGGGCACAAGCTGACACGGATCACCCCGGAAGGGGCGGATTTTGAATGTCTGGCGACCGGGTTGCCGGTCCAGGTGGCCGCGGACACCGTGATCCTGGCCTTGGGCGTGCGGCCCCAGACCGACCTCGTCGCCCGCTTCAAGGCGGCCTTCCCGGATGCCCATGTCCTGGGGGATGCGTCCCGGGGCGGGCGGGTGGTGGATGCCACCCAGGACGCCTACGGCCAGGCCTTCGTATACGAACCCTGATTATTCCCAGCCTTATCTGCGCCCGGCTTGGAGGAGAGCGGCCATGAACGAAACGAGCGAATACTATCGGAACAAGGTGGCCGTGGTGACTGGCGGCGCCTCTGGCATCGGACTGGCCCTGGGGGAAACGATGTTGGCCTACGGGGCCGCGAAGGTCGTCCTCGCGGATTTCAACGACGAGAATCTGCGGCGGGAGGCCGCGCGGCTGAACGCGGCTTATCCCGAAGGGGTACGCGGACTTCACTGCAATGTCACCCAGGAAGAAGACGTCAAGGGAATGATTCACAAGGCCGCGGAGTTCGGTGGTGGGCGCATCGATCTGTTATTCAACAACGCCGGCGCGGGTCTCGGCGGAATTTTCGACGCGCAAACGAATGAAGACTGGGAAAAGGCCTTCGCCCTGAACTTTTACGGCGCGTTGTACGGCATCCGCGCCGTGCTGCCGATCATGCGCGCCCAGGGTGGCGGGCACATCATCGACATCATTTCCGGCATCGCCTTCGCCCCCATGGCCTATCAGACCATGTACGCCGCCACCAAGGCCGCCCTGAATGGGCTCACACTCGCCCTGCGCTATGAGCTATGGGACGAGAACATCCACGTGACCTCGGCGACACCCGGCACGACGGCAACCGCGATCTGGAAGGCGGGCGGTGCTGAACCGCCACCGGGGGCGCAGACAGCCGAGCAGTCCGCGCGGACGGTCCTGGCGGGGGTGGCAAAGAACGAGCGGCTAGTCCTCGGCGACGAGGGCGATTTGAGCGGCGCGAAGTATTGCTTCCATCCCGAAGCCGCCAAAGGGAACGATGAGTACCTGCTGAACGTGGCCCGTAAGCGCCGCAGCGGTCAGTTTGTCGTGTAAGCGGCAAGGTCCGACAGCAACGAGAGGTCAGACACAGTGAAAAACGGTAGCTATTTTATCCCCCGAGAGCAGCTCAATGGGTTCATGAATCCCAGTGAATTGAACAATATGGAGGGTCTCTACCTTTATTGGCAGACCGATCCCACTATCGCGCGGCGGGTAGTGCCGCCACCGCTGGAACTGGTCACACCGGACCAGCCCCTGGCCTTTGTCTATGCCGTCAATATCCGGGAACCCACGTTCGCCCCCTGGTACATGGAGGCCGCGCTCGGGCTCATGTGCCGCTACGGTGAGACGACGGGAATCTATTTCCTCAATCTCCAACTCAGCGGCCCGGGAGCCCTGATGGCACTCTGCAGCGGGCGCGAATTCTCGGGGCTGCCCAAGAAATTGTGTGAGCGCATCCTGGTCGAACGGACCGACACGTGGGCCCATGCCCTGATCGAGAGCAAGGGCAGACGGATCTTCGAGATCGAGGCGGAGCTTGGTGCCTACAATGACCCCTTGATGGCTCAACTCTATCAGGATGTGGGGCCGGGATGCCGCCAGCGCAGCTCCTGCCTGCTTTTCCAATATGATCCCTCCACCTTGTCCCAGGGACCCCAGGGGCAAACGACTTTTCCCAGGATGTGCCTGGTCAACTATGACAGTGCCAATGACTACCAGTCCTGGGAGCCGGGAAGCATCGCCGCGCTGCGGATGGAGCCCTCCCTCGACGATCCCTGGGCCGAGCTCACCGTCGTGAAGCCCCTGGGCGTCGGTTATGGCATCCTCTCAAACCCGGTGTTTGGCGTCTCAACCCTCGCCGAGTTTGAGGGGGAGGAGGCGGACAAGCTGTTCTCCTACCTGTTCTCCGGCCGTTGGGACCGTTCCACCCTCTGCGCGGGCCACCAGCGCTACGGTCAGTTTTAATGCTCACCCTTGGTCCGGAGCAGGCCGGCCAGGCGGTTGCCCTGCTTCTGGGGACCACCGCGCGGAAAGAGGCGGTGCAGGTAGCGGTTGCTGCCGCGTTCCGGCCCCCAGACCCGGCGGAAGTGGGCGATCATGTCGCGCACCGTGGGCTGGGTGCCATGACGGGCGAAGCTGGCGCGGAGGAAGCGGATCACCTCCCAGTGCTCGGCGGTCAGGGCCAGGTCTTCCTCGGCGGCCAGGACCCGGGCGAAGTCCTCGGACCATTCCGCCGGATCGACCAGGTAACCCTCGCTGTCGGTGAGCAGCCAGTTCTGGCCCACCACCACGTAGCGGGTGGTCATGCCAGGGTAGGCGTTGCTTCCCGCCGGCAGGCCCGCGGCGAAGCCACGGCTGTCCTGGTCGGCCTCGGTGATGGACCAGAGCTCGATGGGGATCTCCCCCTCCAGGCGCCCATCGAAACGCTGCCGCCCGGATACCAGGACCCGGCCGCTGGTGGCGGGCAGGTCGAAGCGCGCCACCCCAGACCGGTCGGTCAGCACCGGCGCGGTTTCCAGGTCATTCTCATCCAGTTTCAGGACCACCGGGGTGCGCTTGAGGGGCTCGTGGGTGGCCTTCATCGATACTTTGACGGCGATCATCTTTCATCTCCGGTGTGGTGAGCGGTACGGCGGTCCGGTTCAGCCGAGCTATCTGGCCCCTTGGCCTGCTAGCAATCGTCGGGTGCTAGCCGTCTTTGGCAGGTAGCGTTGGGTCCGCCCGCCTGGCTAATTCCCGACTGTTGAGGTAAAGATTAGTCGTCGCTTATAGGGATGACAAACGAAATTAATCCGCAGTTGGTATCGAAGATCCCGATAGATGGCCGCCATCACGCGAGGCTTGCGATCGGCTGAGGCTCCCGCCTTCCGCCCGGGCTGGGGTCTGGCCGAAATCTGCCTGCGACGGGTATAAAATCCCTGTCCATGGACATCGAACAGGTCAAGACCTTTCTCCAGGTGGCCGCCCACGGCAGTTTTCTTGAGGCGGCCAATCGGGTGCATGTCACCCAGTCCACGGTCAGTGCGCGCATCCAGAACCTGGAGCAGGCGCTGGGAGCGCGGCTGTTTATCCGCAATCGCGCCGGGGCGGTCCTGACCCCGGCGGGGCGGCGCTTTCTGCGTCACGCCAAGACCCTGGTGCTCACCTACGAGCAGGCGCGGCACGACGTGGGCCTGCCGAGCCGCTTTCGCGCCAGCCTCACCATCGGCGCCCGCATCGCCCTCTGGGATGAATTCCTCCCGCGCTGGGCCGCACGGATGCTTCACCTGGCCCCGGACGTGTCGCTGAATACCGAGATCGGCTTCGAGGACGACCTGATGCGCCGGGTGATCGCCGGCACCATGGACCTGGCGCTGATGTATGGCCCCCAACAGTGGGCGGGTCTGCGGGTGGACTACCTGTTCGACGAGACCCTGATTTTGGTGACCCCGGACCCATCGCCCGCGGAGCGCGTGGGGCGAGAGCGGAACCCTGAACTTGACCGGGGCCAGGTCCAGGCATTTGATCCGAACCAGGCCCGGGATCAGGTCCAGGACCCTGGCTTGGATCAGGTATTGGGCCAGGGAGCGGACCTGAACCGCCGCCTGGACCGCAAGCCGGATCAGGACCAGGACGCCATGCCGGGGGTCGATGACGGCTATGTCTACGTGGACTGGGGACCCACCTTCTACGCGGAGCACCGCAAGGTCTACCCGGATTTTGAACGGCCGGCCCGCACCGCCAACATCGGCTGGCTGGGGCTACAACTGATCCTGGCCGATGGGGGCACCTGCTTCGTGCCCGAGCGGGTCGCGGCGGCGTATCTGCGGGGCGGTTGCCTGCATCGGGTGACGGGGAGCCCAATTCTGCGGATGCCGGCCTACGTGGTCTACCCCCGGGAGTCGGACAATGAGGTATTGGCCACGGCCCTTGGGGTGCTGCGGGAACTGGCTGCTGAAGGGGAGGTGGTTGATGAGGATGTGGCTGGGGCGGTTGGGGGCTAGGGGCTTGGGCCCGGTACTGACGCTCCGCGCCCTTTTCTCAGGTGATAGTCATGGCCCCGTTCTTGCCCCCGGGTGCCTGATCCCGTTGCGAGCGGTGCGGATGCCGCGCGATGGCTTAGGAGGCTGCCGGCGCCTCCAGGTGGCAGGCATGGAGGAACTGCTTGCGCAGGAGGAGACCCGCCAGCCGCCCCGCGGCAGTGACCACGGGCATGGCCCGGCCGGGGTGGCTGGCGAAGGCCCCCATCAGGTGCCGGAAGCCGGCCGCCTCGGGGACGGTCACCGCCGGGCTGGTCATGAGGTCCCGCACCGGGCGCTGGCAGTCCGCGGGACTGAGGAGACCCGGCTCGGCCATGAGCCGGGCGAGCAAGGCGAGAAAGGTCTCCGCCCCCAAGGCGCGCAGGACGTCCGTCTCACTGAGGATACCGATAACCTGGCCCGCCGCGTCCACCACGGGCAGGGCCTTCAGCCCCTGACGGACGAAGAGCGGAATGGCCTCCTTCAGCCGCATGCCGGGTAGCAGGGGCTGGATGTCCCCGCGCATCAGCCGCCCGGCGGTGATACCGCGAAACAGCCGCTCCCGTCCGTGGCGATAGGCCAGGTGGTACAGCTCCCGGAAATCGGCGGTGGAGATATCCAGATAACCGGGTATCTCCCCCATGGCCTCCAGGATGTCCGCATCGGAGAGTTCGATCTCGCCGGCCTCAAGAGGAGGCGCGGCCAGCTCAGCGGATGCGATGTGGGGCGTTTGCGTCATGACGGTCGGGTCTCCCGGGTGCGACTCTATAACTATCGCGAATCAATTTCCGTATTGCCATTCCCGGGAGTGGCCTATTTCTTGACCAACGCCTGGAAGGTGTTCTCCACCAGCGGCTCGGCGTCGGCCTGCGGGACATGGCACTGGGTACAGAAATGCCGGTTGCCGACCGGTTTGGTGTGCTTCTTGCCGTTGCGGTCGACGTAATGAGACTTGCTCATGGGCACCGATTTGGCTTCCTCATCGTCGTCCTTGGCGGCGGCCCCTTCCATGTGGCATTTCAGGCAGCCGTTTTCCTTGATATTGATCTCGTACTTTTCCGTGGTATGGGGGACCAGGGGCGGTTGATCATCGAAGTTGCGCGGGATATTTTCCTTGTCATTGATGTACTTGAACGGATCTGGTGCCGGTTCCGTGGCGGTGATAGGCAGGTCGCCGCGCAATGAATCGATGGTCGTCGCGGCTTGTCCGGGCAGGGTCGCCAGTCCGGTCAGACCGGTGAGCGCCAGGGCCAGAAGGGCTGTGGATGGCTTCATGACGATACCTCCTGAGGGTGGTTGTCGCCGGTCTTGACCGGTCGGGTATTATTAGCGTAGCGGGTGTTGTTAGCGGAGCGGGCGTTGTTAGCCGCAAGGGCGCTAACGGGGGTTATGGCGTTAACAGGGGATAGGCCGTTAACGGGGGAACGGTCCTTATTGGCCAGACGGGTGGTGAAGGCGAAAACCTCGCGCCCGCAGACATCGATGCAGCGACCACAGTTGGTGCAGTGGCCGGAGAGGATCACCGGCCCCAGGCCCTTGTCCGCCCCCTTGAGCGCGGGCTTGATGACCTGCTGTTCCGGACAGACGGCGAAGCAGTCCAGGCAGTCGTCGCAACGCTCCCGCTGGAGGGCGCCGACCCGCACCAGGGCGAACTTGCCCAGCAGGCCATAGAAGGCGCCCACCGGACAGAGATGACCGCACCAGGCGCGCCGGCCGACGAACAGGTCGAGGAGGAAGATGGCCGCCAGGACGCCCCAGGCCAGCCCCATTCCGAAGACCAGGCCGCGGTAGACCATGGACACTGGGTTGACCAGTTCCCAGGCCAGACCGCCGCTGATGGCCGCCAGCAGCAGGATGGCGCCCAGCAACCAATTACGGGTCTGGTCGGAGAACCGGGCCCCCCCCTTGATGCCGAGCCGGCAGCGCAGCCACTCGGCGGCATCGGTGATGGGGTTCACCGGGCAGACCCAACTGCAATAGACCCGGCCGCCGACCAGCAGATAAAAGACCAGCACGATGGCCGCGCCCATCGCGGCGTTAGCGGCCGGCATCTGGCCACTGGCCAGCACCTGGAGCAGGAGCAGGGGATCGGTCAGGGGCAGGACCTCCAGGGTCAGGCTGGAGGCCAGGTTGCCCTTGACGATCCAGACACCCAGCCAGGGTCCGGCGAGAAACAGACCCAGAATGATCAACTGGCTGAGCCGCCGCGCCAGCAGCCAGCGGTGGGCGCCTAACCAGCCCTTGCGCTGTATGGCCTCGGCACCGGGTCGACCGCCGGGTTTCATCGCTTACCACTCCCGCGCATCAGCTCGTTATCCCCCATCTCAGATGCCTCCCCCACGGTTGAGGGTCTCCAGCGGATTGGCGGGGAAGGGGGAGGCCGCTTCGGGTGGCAGCGGCGGCATAAGGTCGGGCGCCAGCGCTGACGAAGCCGGGGGGCTGAGTGAAGCGGCAGACCCCGGGGTGGAGTAGGGCGCTGGCGCGGGGGCGAGCGCCGGGGATGCTCCCTCAAGACCGCCAGGGGCAAAGGGGTCCATATGGGCGCCAGGCCCCATCGCTGGCGGCGCGGGGACGGCAGGCGCCGACGGCTCGGCGGGCAGGAGCCCCCGGCCGCCATGCTCATAACGCATCCCTTCTGGCAGGTTGTATTGGTGCGGCGTGTCCGGAGTGACCAGGGAGCCACCCGCGTCGGCCTTCTGTTCCCAGCCCAGGCGATAGTGCTGGCCCAGCAGACCCTTGGCGAGGGCGATGGGCAGGACCTTGATCGCCGCCTCGTCGAGGATGCAGGCCTTTTCACACTTGCCGCAGCCAGTACAGTCCTGGGAGTGGACCACCGGGATGAAGAGGGCATGCTTGCCGCTACGGGCATTGTGCTGCTTGTTGAGGCTGATGGCCTTGCCGCGCACCGGGCAGATGTTGAAGCAGACCTCGCAGCGCAGGCCCTGGAAGGCAATGCAGGACTCCTGATCGATGAGTACCGCCAGCCCCATCCGCGAGTCCTCGATCCGCGTCAGCCCCGGGTCCAGGGCCCCGGTGGGGCAGGCCTTGACGCAGGGCAGGTGGTCGCACATCTCGCAGGGGATGTCGCGGGCGACGAAATAGGGCGTGCCCAGGGCGACCTCATCACCAAGCTGGGCCAGCTTCAGGGTGTCATAGGGGCAATCGCGCACGCACAGGCCGCAGCGGATGCAGGCCCCCTGAAACAGGGCCTCGTCATCCGCCGCCCCCGGCGGGCGAATGGCGGTGGCGGGCAAAGCCCGCGCCTGGCGCTGCTGGACGCCCACCACGCCCGCGACCAGGCCGACACCGGCGAGAGTGCGCAGGCCGTCCGTCAGCCAGCGCCGCCGTCTGGGATCAAAGCCCTTTCCGCCCTTCTCATTGCCGGTCATGGCCATGGGCTCCCGCCCCGGCTCCTGGTCCTTAGGCCTTCATCACCTTCACCGCCACCTTCTTGAAATCCGTTTCTTTCGACAAGGGGTCGGTGGCATCGAGGACCAGCTTGTTGATCAGGCGACTGGCGTCGAAGAAGGGGACGTAGACCATGCCCTCGGGCATCTTGTTGCGCCCCTTGGTCTCCACCCGGCAGATGACCTCGCCGCGGCGGCTGGCGATCTTGGCCGCGTCGCCGCGCTTAAGGCCGCGCTTCTCCGCGTCCTCTGGATTCATGAACACCTGGGCGTCGGGCACAGCGCGGTAAAGCTCAGGGACGCGCCGGGTCATGGAGCCGGAGTGCCAATGCTCCAGCACCCGGCCGGTGGACAGCCACAGATCGTATTCCTGGTCCGGGGACTCCGCCGGCGGCTCGTAGGGGGCGGTGATGATATTGGCCTTGCCATCCGGGTTGCCGTAGAAGGCCACCTTGGCGCCCTTGGGGACGAAGGGGTCGTAACCTTCGCGATAGCGCCACAGGGTCTCCTTACCCTTCACCACCGGCCAGCGCATGCCGCGCACCTTGTGGTACTGGTCGAAGCTGGCCAGGTCGTGACCCTTCTTCGGCCCCTCCAGGCCGAAGATGCGGTACTCCTCGAACAGACCCTTCTGCAGGTAGAAGCCGAAGGCCTCCATCTCGTCATTGGGATAGACATTGCCCCGGTCGTCCTTCACCTTCTGCTTGGCAAACCTATTGACCGCCCCATTGGCGAACAGCACCTCGTACAGGGTCTTGCCGCGATACTGCGGATTCTTCTCCAGCAGTTCCTGGGGCCAGACCTCGTCGGTCTTGAAGCGCTTGGAGAACTCGACGTACTGCCACAGGTCGGACCGACTCTCGCCCGGGGCCTTGACCTGCTGCCGCCACAACTGGGTGCGGCGCTCGGCGTTGCCAAAACCGCCCTCCTTCTCGGTCCACATGGCCACCGGCAGGATCAGGTCCGCGGCCATGGCGGAGACGGTGGGGTAGGCCTCGGAGACCACGACGAAGGCAGCCGGGTTGCGCCAGCCGGGGTACATCTCCTCGTTGATGTTGGGCCCGCACTGCATGTTGTTGGTGGTGCTGGTCCAGTAGCAGTTGAGCTTGCCGTCCTTGAGCATGCGGCTCTGCAACACGGCGTGATAGCCGATCTTGCCCGGCAGGGTGCCCTCGGGGAGTTTCCACACCTTTTCGGCGTAGTCCCGGTGCTCCTTCTTTTCCACCACCATGTCCGCCGGCAGCCGGTGGGCGAAGGTACCGACCTCCCGGGCCGTGCCGCAGGCCGAGGGCTGGCCGGTGAGGGAGAAGGGCCCGTTGCCCGGCTCGGAGATCTTGCCGGTGAGCAGGTGGACGTTGTACATGAGGCCGTTGACCCAGACCCCGCGCACGTGCTGGTTGAAGCCCATGGTCCAGTAGGAGACCACCTTCTTCTTGGGGTCGGCGTAGAGCTTGGCCAGGCGCTCCAGGCTCTCCACCGGCACCCCGGACAGCTCGGACACGTATTCAGCGGTGTAGGGCTCCAGGGATTTCTTGTAGTCCTCGAAGCTGATCTTGGTCAGGTTGCCCTTGGCCGGGTTCTTGGCCGCCTTCTCCAGGGGGTGATCCGGGCGCAGGCCATAACCGATGTCGGTGGGCGTGGTATTGAAATTGACGTGGGCGTTGACGAAGTCCCAGTTCACCTGGTCGTTGCTAACGATGTAATTGGCGATGTAGTTGAGGATCGCCAGGTCGGTCTGGGGCTTGAAGATGACGCCGTGGTCCGCCAGCTCGAAGCTGCGGTGCTCGAAGGTGGAGAGGACGTGGACCTCGCAGCCCTCCTTGGTCAGGCGGGTGTCGGTGAGGCGCGACCAGAGCACCGGGTGGTTCTCCGCCATGTTCGCCCCCCAGAGGACGAAGGCGTCGGCCTGCTCCAGGTCGTCATAGCAGCCCATGGGCTCGTCGGCGCCAAAGGCGCGCATGAAGCCCACCACGGCGGTGGCCATGCAATGCCGGGCGTTGGGGTCGATATTGTTGGAGCGGAAGCCGGCCTTGTAGAGCTTGGCGGCGGCATAGCCCTCGTAGATGGTCCACTGGCCGGAGCCGAACATGCCCACCCGTGAGGTGACCTCCTCCGGCGGCTTGCCCTTGTTCTCCTCCAGGCTCTGCTGGATGGCCGCCTTCCACTTCTCCGCCATGAGGTCGAAGGCCTCGTCCCAGGACACCGGCTCGAACTGGCCCTCCTTGTCGTACTTGCCATCCTTCTTGCGCAGCAGCGGCTGGGTCAGCCGGTCCTCGCCATACATGATCTTGGACAGGAAGTAGCCCTTGATACAGTTCAGGCCGCGGTTGACCGGGGCGTCGGGATCACCCTGGGTCGCCACCACCCGCCCGTCCTTGGTGCCCACCAGCACCGAGCAACCCGTGCCGCAGAAGCGGCAGGGGGCCTTGTCCCAGCGGATGTCCTTGTCCTCCTTCTTCGCGGCGGCGGCCGCCACGCCTGGCAGCGCCAGCCCAGCCGCGGCGGCGGTCGCGGCGATAGCATTGCATTTAATGAATTCCCGACGGGTCTGGTTCATGGCGCTGTCTCCTGGGATGGCGATACGTTATCGTTGGCCTGGCCGGATCCGATGACGGACGCGGGGCCGTTATCGTTATCAATCTGATGGTAGACGAGGGAAGCAGCGGCAACCCCGGGGAGGGTCGCCAGATGATTCATGAGGTCGGCGCAATGGGCGGAGGAGAGACCTTCGACGGTGACGACCAGGCGGCCGCCCTCACGGGCATGCAGTTCCACGCCGCCGAACTCCCGCAGCGCCAAGGCTACCTGCGGGGCCCGTTCGGGGTGAGTCATCAGTAGGACGCCACAGACGTGATATTCGTCCATCTTGGTTTTTGTAGTGGCGGCATCCTGGTGGTGGCGGATGCCTTGGCGACAAGGTTACGCCCTGATCCCCAGCAAAAAATTGACCCGGGTCAAATCGAGGGCCAGGGTCAGCCCCCCCTCAGGTCGAACCCGGTTCCTCCCCCGACGCGGGGGCGGATTCGGGCGCTGATGGGGCTGGTGAGCAACCCGCGGGCGCGGGGGGGCCGCGCGGCCTGAGGCTGGGGCCAAGAGATCTTCGACGGACTCGACCGCTGGACCCCGAACCGGGGCAGTCCGCAGAGAGCGGTGATCAGTTCGTTAGTGGCGAACATCTACCTGCATCCACTCGACTGCGGGATGAGCGGGCGGGGTACCTGGCCTCGGCCAGGTTTTTTGGAATTTAGGACCACGATGATCCACCGTAACGATCCCTTGGTGACTACCGCCCATGAGCCTCCTATCTGCCATAAGGGGGAACGCTGACTTCCGGAAATGGGGAACGTTGCCGTTCTTTTCGCGCCAACTATCATGAAGGGGCATGATGCATGCGTGGTGATGGGAGAGTTGGTCGTGACTTGTACGTTAACTGTCATGAGGCGGCGCGCCACCCCCCTGAGAATGAAAGACTTTGCTGTGACTATTAGGCTTACTTCTGCCTTGGCGCTAGCATTTGCGCTGGCGCTGGCGTTGATGCTGACCGGATGCGCCGGCCTCAAGTCCGGCGATCCGGCTGCTATCCCGCAGGCGGGCCGGACTGAATCCCACGCCATCGCCAATCCCGAGACCACGCCGCTGGGCAAGCAGGTCCGACGCCTGGTCAGCCACCAGCCCACCGGCCAGTCGGGTTTCCTGCTCCTGGACAAGGGCGAGGAGGCCTTGCTGTGGCGGGGCATGCTGGCCGACCAGGCCAGCCGCACCATCGATACCCAGTACTTCATCTGGTACCAGGACAACGTCGGCAAGATCGCCGCCGAGCGCCTCCTGCGGGCGGCGGAACGGGGGGTGCGGGTACGGGTCATCGTCGACGAGATCTCCCTCGACGCCGATCCCCGTTTTCTGGCCTTGCTGAACGATCACCCCCAGGTCGAGATCCGCCTCTACAACCCGGTGGGCGCCCTGGGGCTGGATACCCTGGGCAAGTTGGGACAGATCATTGGCTCGCTGGGCGATTTTCCACGCCTCAACCGGCGCATGCACAACAAGACCTTCATCGTCGATGGCAGCCTGGCCATCCTCGGCGGTCGCAATGTGGCCGATGAATACTACGACATGAATCAGGCGTTCAATTTCCGGGATCTCGATGTCCTGACCCTGGGGCCCGTGGTGCCGAAGATCTCCAGGAGCTTCGACGAGTATTGGAACGATCCCTGGGTGGTCCCCCTGGAGGCGGTGGTCCAGGTCCCCATCACCGCCGCGGAGCGGGAGGCCTATTATCGCGGGCTGCACCAGTATGCCGCCCAGCCCGAGAACTTCCCCCCGCGGTTCGACGCCGGTCTCGCGGCGACCACCGCCCGCTTCAAGGGGCTGCGGGCCGCGGATCTTGCCTGGGGCCAGGCGCGGCTCATCTATGACCGGCCGGGCAAGAACCCGGAGGTGGACCGGTACGATGCCTTCGGCGAGAGCGGGCGCCAGTTGACCGAGTTGGCCCGTGGCGCCCGGCAGGAAGTGCTCGGCGCGACGCCCTATCTGATCATGCTCCCCGGCACCTATCGCCTGTTAGAGGACCTGCGGGACCGAAACGTCCGGGTCGCCATCGTCACCAACTCCATGGCGGCTAACGATGCGATCTGGGTGCATTCGCGCTATGCCTTTCAGCGTCGCCGCCTGCTGGGCATAGGGATCGAGTTGTTCGAGTACCGCGGCGACGCCGAGGATCAGTCCCTTCTGATCGAGCGCTACGCGCGGATGCCGGAAAAGGTCCCCCTGGTCCTGCATGCCAAGACCCTGGTCATCGATCGCCGGCTGGTCTACATCGGCTCCTTCAACATGGACCCGCGCTCCACGCACCTGAATACGGAGATTGGCCTGATTATCGACAGTCCCTCCCTGGCCCAGGCGGTGGCTGCGCTGATCGAGCGCGACATGGCGCCCCACAACAGTTGGCGCTTGGAGTTGACAGCGGAGGGCCAGATGGAATGGGTGACCCGCCGGGAGGGCAGGCTGGTGCGCGTCGCGGCCGAGCCGGACATCGGGATTGGCGAGGCGCTGCAGTTCCTGCTGCTGGCCATCCTCCCGATCGGAGAATTGATCTGAGGGGCCCTGGCCCCAGGGCTGCATGCCTGACGGGTCATGGGGGGCTTGCCATGGGGCGGCGGCTGGAAGTGCGTGGCAGCCTCCCGAAAACCCCGCCGCGAGCCTCACCCTCCCCAGAGGCTCACCGCCGGCCTTCGGGTAAGGCGGGATTGCTCCCCGCAAGGCTTACAACAGATCTTCACTCCGGAGATTTCGCTCGGCGTAGGCGGCGCCAATGTCACGCAACAGGGGGATCAGCTTGAGGTTATCGATGTCGAACCCGGTTCTGGTGACTTTCCGGGCCAGGGCGATCTGTTCGGCGGAGAAGAGCAGGTTGTAGCGCAGATAGGTGAAATGGTTGCCTGAGGCCTCGCCTCGAATGTTGCTTGGGTTGGCTCCAGCCCCCCCGTCCTTGAGATCCCCGATCTCACAGTCGATCTCATCGCCGAACCGGCACTGGCCGAGGACCCGACACAGCAGGTCCTGTTGCAGGCTGGAGGAGTCGATGAGGGCCACCGGCACGCGGCGGGCGTGAAAGAGCAGGCTCATCTCCTCCGCCGTGGCCGTACCGGAGGTCACGCGCACCCGTCCGGTGCCAATCGAGACCAACAGCAGCTTATCCAGGCCCCGTTCCCATTCCAGGTGAAAACAAGGCAGGGTCGCCATGAGATAGAGGAGCAGGCTGGGGTTGTTGTAGGGCGTGATGCCACCATCCACGAAGACCTGCTGGCGGCCGCCGAGGACAATGGTTTCCGGGGGGAAAAAGGTCGGGGCGGCGGTGCTGGCCCGCACCAATTGCCACAGGGGGATGCGCAGGTTGCACTCCGGCGAGGCGGGGTCGTTGAATTTGGCGGCGGGGTTGTTGGAGATCGGCCAGGGTGAGCCGGTGGAATAGTTGCGCATCACCAGGCACAGCAGGGTGCGCAGTTTGCGGGTGCCCAGCAAGGCCGGCACCCGGCCCGCTTCATCTTCAGCGAAAACCTCCTTGAGCATGCCGGTAATGGCCTCCGCGGCATACTTGCTCTGCCAGCGTTTGTACCAGGGTGCGGGCCGGAAGATGTCCATCCCCCGGCGGATGTACAGGTCCTCAATCTCCGCCACCGGCATGCCCCAGGACAGGCAAGTGGCGATGATGCCGCCGGTGCTGGTTCCGGCGATGTAGTCGAAGTAATCCCCCAGGACCATATTGGGCTTACCGGTCTTGGCGCGCAGCATTTCCTCCATCCGCGCCAGGACCTCCAGGGTGAAGATGCCGCGGATGCCGCCACCATCCAGGGCCAGGAGTCGTTTCATGGTGCAAGCCTCTCGTCAAATCCTCACGTTAGTCAGCCATAGCGGGATTCCTGGCTCAGGGTAAACCAGTCGGCGATCTCTCGGGCCAGATAATGTTCGACGCGGGCAATGGCCCGCTGCAAGGCCGGGGGATGTTGGCAGGTCTCCACCTCTTGCCGCGCCGCCAGCAGGAAGTAGACCAGGGCGCGGGAGTGGGCCAACTGGCCGTTAAGGTCGAACACCGCTACCAGCGCCAGGGCGCAACCGGCCAGACCGGGCAGCGCCAGAGGCAGAAAGTGGCTTAGGGTCCGGCTGACCTCCGGGCTGAATCCTTCAGTGCCGTACATCCCGGCGTAGAGCCCGCGCAGCACGGCCAGGGCGGAGAAGAACCAGAAGAGGGTGATCAGGCGCCGGCGCAGCCGGGCGAGCCGGGCGGCCCGGGCTTGGTGGTAGTGGAGTTGATCGTCAAGGCGGAGGCGCAGGTAGCGCTCCCGGATGTCCGCCAGGGGGGGTGGCGTGGTGGGGCGCGCGCCCAGATGCATCATCCGCAGCGAGGTCGCGAGGCGCCCAAAGGTCTCCCCCAGGCCCTGGAGGTCCGGCAGCACCAGCCGGGGCAATTCCCAGGTGGCGATGGCGGCCCGGCAGATCTCCGCCGCCACGCGGCAATGAATCCAGCGTTCATGCACCTTGCGGAACTTGAGATAAAAGCCGCCCCCCATGGCCCCGGCGGTCATGAGGAATACCAGGGCGTCGAGGGCGGGCAGGCGCAGGGTGAAGGCAATGATGAAGGCCACCAGCAGGGTGGCGCCGGTATTCAGCACCAGGGAAGAGGCGACCCAGCGGCGGAAATTCGGCGCCGTCCGGCTGGCCATACGGTCGACCTTGGCGAAAAACCGCAACAGATTGACAGGAACGGGGGAGGGGAGAGTCGGTTCCGTCTCGCGCTCCTCCGCCAGGCCGTTGAGGTAGCGCAGTTCCTCATCCACGAAAGGCCGGGCCCGCCAGCCCTCGCGCCGTTGCTCCAGGGTGTCCGGGTTTAGCAGGATCAGTGGTTTGCCGATGCCGCGGGCGTAGGCAACGATGTCCCCCGTGCCGCCCGGTGCCGCTGTGGGTTGGCCATCCCAAACCGCGATGACCAGGTCGGCCTGATCCACCGTCTCCATGCCACATTCCAGATCGGCCTCCTTGCCACCGTTGAGGGTGCCGTGGACCTGGACCTCGGTCGCTCGGGCCAGCAGTTGCTCCCGGCGTTGCCAGGCCGCCGGGGAAAAGTCCTGACGCAGCTCGGCCACCGGCAGCAGGACACGCCAAGGGAGCGACATGCCCAGGACTGCCTGGGCGAAGAGGGTATCCGCCCCCGGGGCGATGGACGAGACCCCGACCAGGGTGCCCTGGATCTCCACGCTCAAGGTGCGCAGCAGGGCGGACAGGGCCTCCCCGACCGCCTCCGGACGACGTAGATGCTGGTGACCCTTAAGGGCGACGAGCCAGTAGGGACGCAGAGCGGATAAGGCGTGGGGGGATGTCATCGAGGCGAAGGCGCGGGGATATTGTGGCGCGGGGCTCACACATCATCGACGAAAAAGGGTAGCAGGAAAAGCCGACCCTTCTCCGCGCCAGGCCGGGGTGTTTGACCGGCCCTGCCGGCCAGGCTTCTGCTGGTCTGACGCCGTCCTATCCCCTTCAACCCGTCCCGCCACGCGCCAGGCTCTGAACTTTGGCCTATCCTATCTTTCTAGAAGAGGCGATTCTCTTCCCTCGCCGAAACGGCTTCCTTTCCACGCTCCCCACCTTCTCCGCCTTCCTCTGGTGTGCCGATGGCCGATCCTCTGGTTCGTATCTTCGTCTCTTCCCCCTCCGACCTGGATCATGAACGGGCCTTGACGCGGAACATCATCGAGGCCCTGGCGCAGGAGTACCTGCCTTATTTCAAGGTCCAGGCGGTCCTCTGGGAACAGGAGGCCCTGACCGCGGCCCAGAGCTTTCAGGCCGGCCTGGTGCGGCCCTCGGACTGCGAGATCGTGCTGGTCATGCTCTGGGCACGCCTGGGGACGCCCCTGGCCAATGATCCCTATGGCGGCCTGACCGGGACCGAGTGGGAGTTCGTCGACGCGGTGGAGGCCTCGGCGCGCACCGGCAGCCCGGAAGTGCTGGTCTATCGCAAGACCGCCCCCTGCCTGGTGGACGTCAACAATCCCGAGGCGGCGCGGGAGGCCCTGGCGGATCGCAGCCGTCTGGAGGCCTTTTTCCGCACTCATTTCTTTAATCCTGATGGCAGCTTCCGACGTGCCTTCCGCCAGTTCAGCAATGATCATTCCTTTCGCGAACTGGTCGAGACCCAACTGCGCAAGCTCCTCAACCGCCGTATCAGCGCCGAGCGGCGCCTGACCTCCCACCTCCAGGATTGGCAGGGCAGCCCCTTTCGCGTGGACCGGCCCTTCGAGTTCTCCGATCAGCCGATCTTCGTCGGCCGCGAGATCGAGACCCGGGAACTGATCACCCGCTTGGAGGCCAACGTCGACCGGGGCCGGGGTCTCCTGCTGGTCACTGGCCCCAGCGGCGTTGGCAAAAGCTCCCTCATCCGCGCCGGCCTGCTGCCCCGACTGGCGCGGCCGTTCCAGTTCCCGGGGATCGCCTTATGCCGCTGGTGTCTAGTCGATCTGGCCGCGGGGGAGGAGCCCCTCCAGGCCCTGGCCACGGCCGTGAGCGCGCCGACGATCCTCGGCGCGTCACTGCAGCGGTTCGGGCTCGATACCCAGGCCCTGGCCGCCCTCCTGGTCGCCACCCCGGAGGTGGCGGCTACCGAACTGGCCGCAGCCCTGGCCCAGGTCAGCGTCAAGTTCGCCGAGCAGGCGGGGACGAATGGCGGGCGGGCGCAACTGGTCATCGTCGTCGATCCCCTGGATGACCTGTTCGGACCCTCGGCAACCAGGGGAGGTTTGGGGCCTGGTGAGGACATGCCAGTCGTAGCCTCCGGGGAAGCTACGCCCCCCACGGGGCTAGGGGTACCCTTGGCCCCGGCGGCGCTGGCCTTCCTCGCCGCCCTGAGCTGCCTGGCCGCCCGGGACGGCATCTGGGTTATCGCCACCCTGCGCAGCGACTTTCTCCCCCTGCTCGCCGGCCTGCCCGAACTCGCGGCGGAACTGGACGAGGTGAGCTGGTTTCCCCTGCAACCCCCCGCCACGGCCCGCATCCGCCAGGTGATCGAGATCCCGGCCCGGGTCGCCGCCATCGACTACGAGGAACCGACCAGTGGCACTGGACGCGGGCTGGTGGACGCCCTGGAGGCGGAGGCCGGTCTGCTGACCCATTGGCCCCCGGCCTTGCAGGAGGTTCTTGATGACCTCTACCGGCAAGCGGTCGCTCGCCGGGACGCAGGGGCGGCCCGGCACTCCCTGCTGACCCTGGCCGATCTGCGGAGCCTGGGCGGGATCACCGGCAGCCTCATCGCCCGCGCCGACCAGCTCTGGGCGGAACTGCCCCCCCCCCAACGCGCCGCCCTGCCAACCCTGTGCCGAGCCCTGACCACCCTGGAAGGGAGCGGCGCGCCCCGCCCCGGTCTCCGCGCCGGAGATCTCCAGACCCTGACCCGTCTGCCCGCGGTGGCGCTCCTGGTGGAGCGCCTGATCGCGGCGCGTCTGGTAGTGGCCGATGCGGAGGAGGAGGAGGTGGAGGCGGCGACCACCCCCCCTGCCGCCCCGAGTATCTGGGACGACCTGCGACGGCTGTGGCGACAGACCCGGGAGGAGCGGCGGATACGTCATGATGGGGTGGGAGGCCTGTTGCGCCTGGGCACGGACCTGATCAGCAAGGATACCCCCAGCGCCCCGCGTGAGCCCCCTCTCGCCACCGGCGCATCGCCAATCGCCGCGGGCGTGCCCCCCCTTGCCACCGGCGGGCCACCAAGTACCACCGCAGCCCCCTTCGCCACCGGTGAATCCCTCCCCGGCGCGGAAGCGGACCCCCTCGCCACCGGTGAGACCCTCGCCCTCGCGGAAGCGGACCCCCGGGAGTCCGCACGTCGTTGGGAGCGGTTCCGGCCCATCGCCACCTTCATTCATCCGGTGCTGCTGGAGCGCTGGGGTCCAATTCAGGATTGGCTCGCGGAACCGGCCCAGCGCCGCGATCTCATCCTGCGCTACCAGCTCACCCGCCAGGCACGGCTCTGGCGGCGTACCGACCGCAACCGGGAATATCTCCTGGGGGAGACCGGCTACGCCGCCGCCCAGCTTTTCGCCACGGCCCACGCCGCGGAACTGGAACCCCTAGAGCGTGACTATCTGGAGCAGAGCCGCCTGTACCTGGGCGTGCAACGGCGCCGCAACCGCCAGGCGCGCATCCTGGGCTGGACCCTGCTCAGCCTGCTGGTGATCGCCACCTCCACCGCCTGGTGGGCCTGGGATGCCTCGAACAAGTCCCGGCTCAGCTTCTATCGCAGCGAGTTACGCAACGCGGAGAGCGCCATCGACCGCGGTAATACCGCCGAGGCGGTCCGTCTGGCCCTGGCGGCCGGACCCTATCTGCCCGCGGAGGCCACGGACACCCTGAGCCGGGCCTTCATCCGCAACCGCCTGCTCAGCCTAGTCAATGCCCCGCCCGCCATCGGCACGACCCCTCTGGCGGCGGCCTTCAGCGACGATGGCGAGCGCCTGGCGATGCCAGCCCCCGGGGGGGGCGCCGAACTCTGGACTCTCCAGGGTCAGCGCTATCATTTCGCCGGGGCCCTGGCAGCTCCGGAAGTACCGATTCATAGCCTCCGGCTGGTCGGTTCGGGCGAGGAGGTGTTGGCGCTGGGGATCGGTGAAGAGGGCGTCTGGCGTCTGCCCGCCGCCGCGACTGATCCGCCGACCTGGACCTGCGGTGGACGTCCACGCTCGCCCATCGCCCTGGATGCCAGCGGGCGCTATCTGGCGCTGATCCATGGGGAGCGGCGCTCTCCCGCCCTCTGTGTTTTGAGCCTGGTGACCCCGGGGGTGGTCCTTTGGGATCGCCCGATCCATGACCGCGGCGTCCGCGGCCTGGCCTTTTCGGCCGATGGGCAGCGGCTGGTGACGGCCTCCTTCGATGGCACCGCCAAGGTGGTCGCCACCCTCACCGGAGAGGGGCTGGTCACGCTCCCGGATGGCGGCTCGCGGGGCCGGGCGGCCTATCATGCCGCCTTTGATGCGACCGGTAACCGGGTCGCCGTCGCCTTCGCCGACGACCGCATCCGGGTCTACGACTTGAACGGGCGCCAGTTGGCGGAATTGGGGGTCATCACGCGGGATGGCCGCAAGATCCGCATCCACCGGGCTTCGGTGCGCAAGACCGCCTTTGGCCCCGAGGGACGCACCCTGGTGGCGGTGGATGACGATGGCCAGGTCGTGCGCTGGGACCTGGAGACGGGTGAGGCCCAGATCTTCGGTCATCATGACCTGGCGGTGGACCAGGTGCAGATCTCGCCGGGAGCGGACGCCGGGGAGGAGGAACCTCTCGTCCTCACTGCCTCCCAGGATGACACCATCCGGCTCTGGGGACTCTGGAGCGGCCAGAGTCTGGGCGTCATCAGTCACGAAGGGGATGTCACCGAGGCGCGCTTCAGCCGCGATCAGCGGCGCATCCTCAGCTATTCCAGCGAGGACGGCTCGGCCCGGCTGTGGTCGGTGCGACCGGCGGCGAGCTTCGTCCTCCAATTTCCCCAAGCGGACCAGGTCGCCCATCTGGCCCTGGCCGCGGCGCCGGCGGCTGAGGAAGGTGCATCCCAGCCGGGAGGTCCGTATACGACCCTGCTGGCATCCGGTGCCCATGATGGCCGTATCGAGGTTTGGCGCCTGGAACGGAACGCGGCGGGGCTGGTACCGGCCTTGCGCTGGCGCCTGGGTGGTGAGGGCCAGGGCCACCAGGACCGGGTCCGTCGCGTAAGTTTCTCTCCCTCTGCCGAGCTGCTAGCCAGTGCCGGCTTTGATGGCACGGCCCGGGTCTGGGATCTGGCCAAGGGTGAGGAGGTCTGCACCCTGGCCCTGACCCCCGATGCCCAGCCCTGTACCCAGAACGGCAACCCGGACTGCCCGGTAATCTATCATGCGCTCTTCACCCCTCAAGGTGACTGGTTGCTGACGGCCTCGAATGATTCCTGGTATCCGGTGCGCTTGTGGGATTTGCGGGCCTGCGTTCCCTTGGGCGAGGATCTGCCCATGGACCCGGGCGCTGGCAGCGTCCGGGCGGCGGCCCTGGCCCGGGGCGAGGAGGGGGAGGTCTGGGTGGCCAGCGGCGCCGAAAACGGCACGGTGCGCGTGCTGCGGGTCGATGCCGCGGGCCAGTGGACCCCGGTCTGCGCCGGGCCCTGGCACAAAAATACCGTCCAGGATCTGGCCTTTAGCCCCGATGCCCGCCATCTGGCCACGGCCAGCGAGGAGGGCCGTATCGCCCTGGTCGAGATCGCCGGGGGCTCCTGTAGCAAACCCCGTTATCTGGAACCTGAGGCCGGCCCGGCCACCAGTGTGCGCTTCGCCCCGGATGGTCGGACCCTGGTCACCGCCAGCGGCGAGGGAGAGGCCCAGGTCTGGGACCTGAATGGCACCCTCCTTGCCCGACTGAGCGGCCACAAGGCGCGGATCCTGAGCCTCGATGTCTCCCGGGATGGGCGCTGGCTCCTCACCGCCTCCCGCGATGGCACGGTGCGTCTCTGGCCCAGCCCAACCCTGGCCCAGGCCCAGCCGCTGACGGCCTACCTGACCCTGTCCGCTGGGCTGGGTGGCGCCTCCCATGCCAGCTTCAGTCCCGATGGCCTGAGTATCGGCGCCGCTTACCGCAACGATGTCGCCTTGCTCTGGCAGGTGTGGAACGAGGGGCCGGTGGCGGACCCGGACTTAGCGGCGACCTGGGGAGCGGATCGGGCGCGCCTGTCCCTGATCCAGGCCGCCCAACGCTTCATGGACGAGAATTTGCAGCCGGTACGACCCTTGCCGGCACCTTGAGGGTGCCTCGGCGTTAGGGCCAGCGGCTAAAGCGTTAGCGGCAACCGCCAGGCTGCGGGTGTGGTTCGCAGCGAATTTCTCAAGGAGCTGTCCCTTTCCCCTTGCGCCATGCCCGTAGGTCCGTCACCACCGCCATGGCCAGGCGCTCTGCCAGGCGGGTGGCGGCGGCGGCCATGTCGGCGGGAGTATCCCCCGCGACGATCTCCTCGGCATCATAGCGACGTACCAGGAGGGGGCGGCGGTCATCGGCCTGGAGGAGGGTCAGACTCAGGGTGCCCGCCATCCGGGGTGGCGTCGCCGTGGGCAGGTGCTCGAAACGCTCCACCTCGCCGCTTAGGAGATAGTCCGCACGCCCCCGGTCGGCAGGAATCAGGACGAAGCGGAAGAGCCCAGCGCCGCGGATACGGGCCGCCAGGTGACGGGACAGGGCCCGCGGTACCGGTTCGTCCCAGAGCAATTGTTGGTAGCGTTGGGTTTGCCAGGGGTCCGCCGCGGTGCGAAAGACGATCTGCCGCCCGCCGAGGAAACCGTGGGCCGCCAGTTCGTTGACTTGCAGATCGTCTGAACCGCTGGCGGGCGAAGGGGCATTGAGTTCGGGAGCGGTCAGGGGGGCCAAGGATAGGTACTGATCCTCCCTAACGGTCACCGGCGAACCACAGCCGCCAAGGCCGACGCTCAGGAGGTAGATCAGGATGGAGCGCTTCATTTGAACCATGGGGCTTGCTCCTCGGTTTCCCGGGGGCGGAGGAGGTGGAGGGGCTGGTTGCGCAGTTCCTGGGAAAAGGCGGCCAGGTTGCGGCTGGCGTCCTCGATGTTGGTCAGGATGGGGGTGAGGGACGCCGCCAGGGCCTGCAACAGGAACTGGGTATCATCCAGGGAGCGCTGCAGGGCGGGGCGGTTCTCGTTGACCAGACCGCGGATGTCGGTGGCCAGGTCCCCATAGTTGTTGACCGTCCGCTGGACGTCCTGGGTGCTGCCAGCCATCTCGGCGGTGATGCGCGCCAGGTCGGCGGACATGGTCTCGACCGAGGCAAGGATGGCGCCGATGGCCTGGGGGTCCACCGCCTTGACCAGGTTGTCCGACAGCAGGCGCAGGTTCTCGAAGGCCCCGGCGAGCTGCTCGCGATTCCCCGCCAGCCCCTGGCCCTGGTCATCGCCACCGCCGACCAGAAGTTCGATGGTCTTGACCTGATCGCGGATGCTGGCCAGGGTCGGGGCGATGCTCTCCTCGACCACTAGGCGCACCGTCTCCGTCAGGACGGCGAGTTGCTGGGTCAGGTCGGGCTCGGGGGCGCGGGCGGCGATGATCGCGCCGGGGGCGAGCAGCTCCGCTGACTGGCCGACGGCGATGCGCAGGGCGTTACCCTTCAGTAACCCCAGGGTGGTAAGCCGCACCTCGCTGTCCTGGGGAATGGGCCACTGGTCGCGGATGCGCAGGATGGCGCGGAAGCAGGGCAGGGTCGGGGAGCGGGGCGGGGCCTCGGCGGCGGGCGCCGGGCAATGGCGGCCATGGGCCGGATCGCCAGGGAAGACCGGCTGGACGCGCTCCACCAGGCCGATCACATAGCCCTCCTGGAGCAGTTGCATCCCCGGGTCCAGGCCATCCGCGTCGGGGAAGTAGGCCTCCAGCCGGTAGGCCTGACCCAGGAGTCCCGGCAGGATCAGGGCAAAGACCGCCACGACGAGGACCGCCATGGCCAGGACGAAGATCCCCGCGAGGAAGATCTGACGGCGCTCGTCCAGGGCCCGGCGCTTGCCGGGGGCCCCGATCTCGGGCGGGGCGTAGAGGCGGTCGAGACGCCGCGCGGCGGGAGGGATGGGGTGGTTGTCGCTCATTGGGTCAGCTTATCAGTCATCACGTCAGGCCTTGCGCGGCAAGGTACGGGTTAAGGCCGGGTCGGGTGAGTTCAAAACCGGCCTCCCAGGGCGGTGCGCAGTTCCAGATCCCCGGTGCTGGCGGCGGCCAGGGTTTCCGGGGTCCCCTGAAAGAGCAGACGCCCGCGGTTCAGCACCGCGACCCGCGCGGGGATGCCCCCTAGGGCATCGGGGGTGTTATCGGTGGCGAGCAGGGCCATGGGCTGGCCGCCGCGCAGGCTGTCCAAGACGGCGAGGATCTCCCGTGCTACCGTCGGGTCCAGGCCGTCGGAAAGGCCATCCCATACCAGGAGCCGGGGGCGGCGGATGAGGGCCCGCGCCAGTTCCACCCGCCGTTGCTGCCCCAGGGACAGGGCTTGGGGCGAGTGATTTTCCAGCCCGTCAAGGCCCAGCAGGGTTATCACCAGCCGCGCTGCCCGCGCCATCTCCCCGCGCGTTAGCGGCGCATGACGCAGGGGCAGGAGGATGTTCGCCAGGACGCTGTGATCGGCGAGCAGGGAGCCGCGCTGGATGACGGCGCCGACATCTAGCCGCAATTGCTCAAGACCACGCCCGTCGAGTTGTGCCAGGTCCCTGCCCAGGACCTGGACGCAACCGGCGGAGGGCCGGTCGAGGCCAAGCACTAGGCGGGAGAGTAAGGTCTTCCCCGCCCCATTGGGGCCGCAGACCAGAAGCCAGTCTCCTTCCGCCAGGTCGATGCTCAGGCCCTGCAGGGCCAGGCGTCCGGCCACATGCTGGAAGACGCCATCCAGACTCAACGCCAGGGACATCCCGCTCCTCTCGGTTGGCAAGCGTTCACCGCCCCCTGCGGCCTGGGCTGGCCTAGGTTGTACAAGCCGATGATGTTCTTACTCCCTCCCTCCTGGTGGGGAAGGGTCGGGGAGAGGGGGTCTGAAGGGTTACCGCGGTGTTGGCCATCTCAGACCCGCACCAGGATGATATACAGCAGGTCCGTGACCAGGATAGCCGTGACCGCCCCGATCATAGTCCCGGTGGCGGCACCGGCGATCCCACCTGGCCGGCGACCCGCGCCGATGCCGTTCAGGGTGGCGATCAGGGCGATCAGTACGGCGAACAACAAGGGTTTGACCAGGGCCTCGATGAGGGCCTCGGGGGTCAGGGCGCTGGTCAACATCTCCAGGAACAGGGCCGGCGCTACCCCGGTGCTGGCCCAGAGCCAGACCCCGGCCACGCTGAAGGTCACCAGGGTCCCCCAGACCATGAAGGCGAAGCTCATCAGCAGCATGGCCAGCAGGACCGGGGCGAGAGTGAAGGGCAGAGGCGCTATCCCGCACACCAGCAGCCCGTCCATCTCGCCGGTGGCCAACAAGGTCGCCTGCCGCACCGCCAGGGCGACCCCGGCCCGACCCGCCACCAGGATGCCGACCAGGACTGGCAGCACCTCGATGATGAGGACCAGGGCCACCGTCAGGATGACCACCACGGGCAGATCGAACTGGGTGAGGATGCCTTCGACCTGGTGCCCGAGGATGAGGCCGATGGCGACCATGACCAGGGTGATGGCCGGCAGGATCGACAGACCGGACTGCTGCAGGGCGGCCGCGAAGGCTGGCAGGTCGAAGCGCGCCCGTCCCACCAGGACCTGGCCATAGAAGACCAGACAACTGGCCAGGGCCAGGGCCGCCAGGCCCAGGGCCTCGATCCAGCCCCGGGGGCCGCGGAAGTTTAGTAATCGAAGGTCCATGTCAGTCCGGCGCCGTCAGGATTGAGCAGGATGCATTTGTTCGGCGTTTCCCCGCCGTCCGCAATCGCCCTGATTTCCGGGGATTGGTCGTTAAGAATGAGGTGGATCTCGGCCCGGCGGGCGAACCAGGTGGCCATTTCCGCCGCGCCGCGCAGGCTGATGCGCCGTTCGGCCTGGGTCAGCAGGTCCAGAAAGTCCCGGCGGGCGGCGGGCGGGCTCAGCCGGGCCAAAAGCTGGCTGAGGGGGCGGGGCAGCAGCAGGAAGAGACCCGCGGGCTCGGCCCCCGCCATCAACACCCGGGCCAGGTCGCGCTCCCGGGCATCGGTCAGGGTGGTGGCGATGACCAGGGCGCGGTCCGGATAGCGTTCGCGTAACCCTTCTCCCAGCGCCGTCGCCAGGCTCCGCAAGGGTTTACCCGTCGGACAGGCGGCTCCAGGGGAGTGAACGCCGAGGATGAGCAGCCGCTGGATACCGAGCCCCAGGCGGGCAGCCAGGGTCGGCAGACCGCGCACGGCGAAGCGGTCCAGGTCCTTCATCGCCTCCGACAGGTCCGCGTAGGGGATGAGTTGGGGGTGGAGTTTGCGGGCATTGTCGCGCGCCGGGCCATAGGACCAGCCATCCAGATAACGGTCCGCCGCCCAGCGCTCGTGTTCGACCATCGCCAGCCGCTCGACCTCCAGGGGGCTCAGGGCGAAGGCCTCCACCAGTTCCTCCGCCACCGCCCGGCAGTCGGTGACGGCGAGCTTGGCCCAGACATGGTCGGCCTGATGGCGGTTGGCCTGGCGATAAGAAGTCGCCAGGCGCTCCCAGGGCTGGCCAGCGGGCTCCTGGGTCAGGTCCCGCCCCTGGGCGGCGATGGTGTCGCAATAGTGCTCGTGAATGGTGCGCGCCAGCTCGTCCCCGACGCCGTCGAGGAGCAGGGCGGCGCGGCAGGCCTCCCGGCGATAGGCGAAGGGGATGATCTGGCCGTCCCAGTCGTCGATAACGCCCCCCGGTTCGGCATCACCCACCTCCAGCAGTACCGGGGTGGAGACCCCCTGGACAGCCGCCAGTTCGTCGATCAGGCGGCGCGCCAAGGCCAGGCCCGGGTGGCCAACGCTCTCAACAGCAGAGCGCGCCAGGCCAGGGTTGCTGACCTGATCAGCGGTGGCTGGGATAAGCCCGGGGATACTGCGGAGGTCAGCGGTGGAGGAGACCCGAATGGGGTTGCTGGCAAGATCAACGGCGGAACGGGCCAGCCCAAAGTTGCTAGCGTGATCAGCCGTGGGAAGGTTCTGCGGGATGGTGGGATCGCCGGGTTCAGGATGCGCGGTCGGAGTGTCGTCCATACAGACCAGGGCCAGGGTGACTGGCGGATTGGCCGGGGATGGTGAGCCTGGATCGGACGCGACCGTTGCCCGGAGCAGACGGGACAAGTCCTTCAGGGGCGCAAAGCCCAGGTCGGCAATCCGGTGAGCCTGGGGATAAGCGGCCAGCAGATCGGCGGCAATGGCCTCATGATGGTCGCAGACCAGGCTGATCCGCGGCCGGCCCTGGCCGTAATGGGCCAGCCGCAGGGCCTGCAGCAGCAGGGCCCGCGCGGGGGGGGCGAAACCGAGGAGGAGCAGGTGGGGGACCTGGCCAAAACCGGGGTCGAGACCCAGGTGCGGGGGCCAACGGCGAAGGACCGCGCGGGCGGCGCGATCCTCGATGGCGAAGGTCTCGATCCGCAGCGGGTCGCCCGGCTCCGGCGCGGGCAGGGCCGGGGCGGGGTCACGGGGGTGCATGAGGATCAGGCGCTGAACCGGTGGCGATCGGCCTGGCCAGGCCCCCCGCCCGGCCAGCCGACTACCCGCCTGGTTTTGGCGGTTGGCTTTCCGGGCGCGGGTGAACAGGTGGGTGACCAGGGTAGGGGCATCCGGTGGATCGGCCAGAATCAGGACGGGGGTTCGGGCCGGGTCCAGCGCTGCTGAGTCCAGCAGGGTCAAAGTGTTGGCCTTGTCCGGTGCCAGCGCATCCAGAGGATCGAGGCGCCGCGCCCGGTGGCCCTCCCGGCGCAGACTGACGACCACCAGGTCCGCCAAGGAATCCTCGCCTAGTACCAGGATGGAGGTTCGCCGGAAAGAGAGGGCCATCCCTTGCTTGTCCTCAACAGGCTAAGGCTTGCGCCACAAGCCGGGGCAACTGGCCCGGGGCCTCCATCAAGTCCAGAACCTCGACCAGGGCGGGAGCGAAGCCCGCCTGATCGTCCACCGGTAGCGGTCCCTTGCCACGGCGCCAGGCGACCAGGGCTTCCGCCGTGCCTCCGCTGCCGGCGAGCGCCAGGATCCGACCTGATTGACGGAGCCGGTGCAGGATATCCCGCCGGGTGATCTCCCCGCCCCCGGCCACCAGCATCAGGGTGGCCCGCCCAATGGCCAGCCTTTCGGCCACGGCCATGAGCCAGGGGGATTCGTCGCCCCAGCACTCTCCCGGTACCAGGAGGAAATGGCTGTGATGGGGGTCCAAGGCGACTCGGGGCTCTTGCCGATCTTGCCAAGCGGACCGATACGGGGCTGGGTCAAGCTCCGGCACGGGCCTCGAATTCTCAGGAGTGGTCGTCCCCGGATACGGGAAGGCTACCCGCCCGCGAGGCGCCATCCCGATGAGCGGAAAACGCCCGCTGGCCTGCTGGCGCGCCTCGCCCATCAAGGCCATGACCCCAAAATGGGTGCCACCGTCGATCACCGCCGCCCCCAGCCGATCCAGAACGGGCACCAGGTCCCTGAACAGGGGACACAGCCGGACCGCTACCTTCGCGTCGAGATTGGCAGCGCCCCCGACCAGGATCAGCACCGGGCGGGGGCCGGTCAGACCGATAGCGGCCAGAGCGGCGCCCACCGCCGATGCCGGCGAACCCTGGGGGCAGGCGAACGCCGCCGGGGAATCGAGGCCGATGGCGTGAGGATCAGGGTTCATCGCGGGGGTAGAAGCATGGATGGAAGTAGTCCCTGGAACATCTGCTAGGCGTTGCTGCTGCTCTTGAGAGCAGGTTCTTGAGAACAGGGGCAGGGTCAGCGTCCTCGTCCTGCACTCCCGCCAAGAGGATAAAACTGACCCAGTGATCCCATGACATCAATCTATCCTTGCGGCGCATTGTCCGCGATCCGTGGCATCCTGTCCGAAGTTTCGCCCGTCGGCCGGCCACCCGATAACCATGAAGGGGTCTGGTATTTTCGTGTGCTGTCCAGCAGCAATCGGTTCCGCCACGCGATGGATCAGTCACCTGCCCATCGTGGTTACGAAGGGGACCAGGAAAGCAGTCTGGCGCAGGTTACCCTCAACAAGGCGATGAGTTGCGCTCGTCCAGTCGCGCCGGCCAAAAGGCTGGCCTCGGCCCAATCCCGGTATTGCAACACCGTGACGATGAGGGGGATGGCCTCTTCCCGCGAACAATGCCCCGCGCGGAGGGCCGGTCCCAGCCTGTCCCGGGCCAGTGCCTGAAGGGCGGCCAGGCTAGCCTCGAAGGGCCGCTGGGCGAAGGCGAAGGCGGCCAGTTCCCGCCAGTCGGGATCATTGTCCTCCGCTTGAGTCCGTGGCGGTTCCGAAGTCGGGCAGGTGAGTGCTAGCAGATCGGCGACCAGGCCCGGCTCCAGGTGGCGGAAGGGACCCGCCAGCAGGACCGGAAAACGGCGGCCGAAACGCGCGCTGGCCCGCCGCGCCAGGTCCTCGCCCGCCGGGGAGAGGGGGCGCAGGACCACGGCGGCATGGGCGCCGCTGGCGGCGTTACGGCTGGTACCCAGATGGACAGGGTGCAGCCCGCAGGCGGCCCAGAAGCGGAGCAGGTCGGTGGTGACGCCAAAGCTGACCCCCAGTAGATCCAGGCCCTGGCCCCGGGACTGGGGCTGGGACTGGGCACCTTCCAGGTCCAAAGGCAGGTCCTGATCCTGGGTCAGATCCAGATCCAGATCCAGATCCAGGAGCAGGTTCTGATCCTGATCCCGGGTCAGTTCCAGGCCCTGAGTCCGTTCCAGGCCCTTAGGCCGGTCCTCTTTTTGGTCTTCGTCTTGGTCTTGGGCTTGGTTCTGGTCCTGGCCCCGATTCTGGTCCCCGATCCACTGAAGCAAACGCCGCCCCAGGCCCCGGCCCTGAACGGCGGGGTGGACGGCGAGGCGGACGATCCTGGCCCAGCGCAGGGTGGGGGCGACCGCCAGACCGGCATGGGCGCTCAGGGTCTGGGGGAGCAGATGACCCTGGGGCCGGCGACGGCCCTGGTAGATCTCCTCGGCCAGGTCCTGGTCCAGTCCACCCTCGCTGGCAACCAGGGCGGTGGCGACGATGTGACCGCCCTGGCGTAGGGCATGGACCTGGAGGTTGGGGCCATCCAGCAGGTGCCGCAGATCCAGCGGCCGGGTCTGGTAATGGGCCAGGACCAGGAGACCGAAGAGCTGGCTCAGGGTGGCTTCGTCCCTGACCAGGGCGTCGCGGTCGAACCGGAGTGGCTCCACCTTGTCCGGCATGGCGGCCAATACCCCCGCGTCCGCGGCGGGGTTGGCGTCCAGCAGCAGGGCCCGGGCGACCAGGGCCTCAAGGGGATCGGCCGCGGCCCAGCGGATGGGGGTCTGGAGCGCGATCCGCCGGTAGTCGGGGGTCAGGCGCTCCAAGGCGTGGCGGAAGCGCACCTCGAAGCCGCGTCCAGTGCCCTCGTAGCCATGGATGGTGGTGGCGAAGACCAGGCGGGGATAGGCCTGCAGCAGGCACTCCAGCAAGGGAGCGGGGATGGCCGCCGCCTCGTCCACCAGCAGCAAGTCGGCCGGCTCGGGGGCCTGGCACAGGGCGTCCGGGGCCTGAAAGCGTAACTCCCCCGCGGCCTGGGCCTCCGGACGGCGCCTGGTGGCATGGTGGAACAGGGGGTCGACGGCGCTCAGGCGCGGGGCGGTGACCAGGATGCGCCGCATCCCGCTGCCCAGCAGTTCGCCGGCGGCGATCCCCAGGGCGGCGGTCTTGCCGCGACCGCGGTCGGCGACGATGACCAGAGGCCGACGGGCACGCCCCCGGGCGGCGCGCAGGATGGCCGCCACCGCCTGGCGCTGATCCTCGGTCCGACAAAGGCGGTCCAGGTCCTGCGCGGATCGGCCGGGGTCGCTGGCCGGGTCCGCGTGCATCCCGGGAGGTAAGTGTTCAGATCCCCCTGCTACCTGGGCGGGCATGGGTAGCATCAGCCGCCGATCCTCTTGCTCCCTACCCCCTGGCAGGGGAGGATTGGGGGGAGGGGGCTGAACGTTTGCCCTGGGAGGAGACCCCAGAACTGACGCCGAGGCATTTTCTCGGGTCGAATCTTGGCCCGGCGCCGGGTCAGAGGCCGTGGCCAGTTCCGGGCCGAATTGCCAGGGTTCGGGGAGCAATTCAGGGATGGGAGCACCCTCCTCGACGCGGATCAGCCTCGCCGCGGTCCCTAGTACCCACGCCAGGCGGGTGAGGAAGCGGTGGCTGAGCTGGTCGGGGCGGTAGGGCGCGACGGTGACGCGGTGGGCCTGGGGGTCCGGCAGATGGGGCCAGAGGGGGAGGGGAGGAGTCAGGAGCATTAGCAATCCACCGCCACGCAGGGCTCCCGTGGCGGCGCCGAAGCTGTCGGGGTCGAAGCCGGCATGGGCGTCGTAGACCAGATAATCGAGTTCCTGACCGAGCAGTAGCGGACCGGCGGCGAGGGGGCGCCGATCATCGGGTCCGGGACCGTCGGTCAACCAGACACCCTGGCCCGGGTTTGACGCCAGACAGACTTCCGCGGTCAGGCGACACCAGGGGGCGGAACCGGCAAGGAGCAGGGCCAGACGGTGTCGTCGCATCCGGGCCGAGCACAGCCCGGATGCGACGAGCCGACGGAGGGTCTCCTCCTGCTGGGTGTGCGGAAAAATGGCTTTGTTTCGCAAAATGACCTTTTCGACCAGTCCAAAAAATGGCTTTGTTTCGCAAAATGGCCCCAGCAAACACTACCCGCCGCGCTGGCAAGTAGATCAATCCGCTAATCCGCTTTGGCGCAGTAATGACATAAACATCTATAAAACAAGATACTATACATAATGAATTCGTAAGGGTATTGGTGATACGAAGTACTAGCCGACCCGCCGCATCCGAATCCGGCATGATATTCTGTTTGCATTGCCTGGCCTTGGCGATGTTGTTATCTTGTCCAACATGGCCGCTCAACCCTTGTTCAACCGCCGCATCGAGTTGCGCGCGAACGTGTTCGCGGAACTGGTCGCATGGAAACTACCGCGACCGGTCAGCGGCTGCCAACACCGCTACAAATACCGCCTCGCCCTGGTGAAGGACGGCGATTGCGTGTTGCGATACGACAACGAGGCGGGAAAAGGGGATCACCGCCACCGGAACGGGCGGGAAAGTGGTTACCACTTCACTGAAATTGAACAACTGATCGCCGATTTCATGGCCGATGTCACGAGGTGCCTGCATGACGACGATAACCTTTGATGTCCGCACCCTCGAGGATAACCTCGTGGATTTTGCCGAGGCCTGGAAGACAGGGCAACCCAGCGACCCGCGGATCAGTTTCGCTACCCCGGAACTCCTCTGGCAGGCGCTGACCGCCAAACGCTGGCGAATTTTGCAGACCATGGCCGGAACCGGACCCCTCTCCATCCGGGAATTGGCCCGCAGGGTCCAGCGCGATGTCAAAGCCGTCCATGCGGATGTCACGGCACTGCGCAAAGCCGGCATAGTGGAAAAAACCGCCGAGGGCAAGATCCATTTCCCCTATGACGCGATCCATGTCGATTTCGTCATGAAAGCCGCCGCTTGATCCCTTTCCATCCGCAAGTCGATGCCTGGGCTACCCTAGTCGGGGGATCGCGGCGCGATTGATCCGGCGTCCCCGCGGCGAGGGGATTATACTGCCGCCCTCCGCCATTCCTCCGGTTTCCGCCCCATGTCCATCGCCGCCCGCCTTGCCTGCCGCCCGCTGCCCATCCTGCTGTTTTCGCTGGCCCTGACCCCCTTGAGCTTCGCCCCCTCGCCGCTGGCTGCCGCGACGCCGCCGCCGGCCGAGGAAAAGGCGCCCCTGCCCGCGGTCGTGGTCACCGCCATCGAGGAGGGGCTGGTGGACAAGCAGGAGCGCTTCATCGGCACCATCAAGGCCATCCAGTCGGTGGACATCAAGGCCCGGGTGGAGGGCTTTCTCACCAAGCTGGCCTTCGCTCAGGGGGCCATGGTCACCCAGGATCAACTCCTGTATCAGATCGAGCAGGCCCCCTTCCAGGCCACCCTTGACGGCGCCAAGGCGCAACTGGCCGTGGCCCAGGCCAGCCAGGCGGCGGCGGAGGCCGATCTACTCAATAAGCAGGTGGACCTCGACCGTCAGGAAACCTTGTTGAAGAAAGGCGACACCTCCCAGGCCAATCGCGACAAGGCCAAGGCCCAGCGCGACGAGGCACAGGCGGCGGTGGACAAGGGCAAGGCCCAGGGTGAGGATGCCAAGGCGTCCATCGCTACCGCCCAGATCAACCTGGGTTACACCACCATCACCAGCCCCATCGCCGGGCGCATCGGCCCCACCAAGTACACCGAGGGCAATCTGGTCAATACCGCCAGCGGCACCCTCGCCACCGTGGTCCAGCTCGATCCCATCCGCGCCGTCTTCTCCATTCCCGGCGCGATCTTTGTGCGCATCGCCGAGATGACCGATGGGGATGGCCTGGAGGTCATCCGCAAAAAGTTCATTCCCAAGCTCATCCTGCCGACGGGAGAGACCTACGCCCACCCCGGGGAGATCGCCTTCGTCGATAACCAGGTCGATCCGCGCACCGGCACCGTCGCCATTTACGCCGATTTCCCCAACCCCGAGCAGATGCTCTTGCCGGGCCAGTTTATCGCCGCCGTGATCCACCGCGCCGAGGAGGAGCGCCAGCCCCTGGTGCCGGCCTCGGCCATCCAGCGGACCAAGGACGGCGAACAGGTCTTCGTGGTGGGAGCCGACAACCGGGTGGCGGTGCGCGCGGTCAAGACCGGGGCCCAGGTGGGTACCAACTATGCCGTCCTCTCGGGCCTGCAGGTGGGGGACATCGTCATCGTCTCCGGGGAGCAGAAGGTCAAGCCGGGCATGGTCGTGAAGCCGGTGAAGCAGAGTCAGGCCGATGGGGATGGCGCCAAGGAGGCCCCGTCCAAGCCCGCGGCCACGGGTACGAGTGGTGCCAAGGCGCCGGCGAGTGCCCCGGCGGCCCCCGCCGGCGTGGCCAAGGACGCGGCAACCCTGAAGAATGCCGGCGGTGGTGAAGGCAGCCAGGCGGAGCAGCGCCCATGATCTCCCGGGTCTTCGTCGAGCGGCCACGGCTGGCCTCGGTCGTCTCCATCGTCCTGGTGGTGGCCGGGCTCCTGGCCATCAAGGCCATCCCCGTCGCCCAATACCCCAACATCACCCCGCCGGTGGTCATGGTCAACGCCACCTATCCCGGCGCCGACGCCGAGACCATCGCCAGCACCGTCGGTGGCCCCATCGAGCAGCAGGTCAACGGTGTACAGGACATGCTCTACATGTCCTCGGTCTCCTCCGCCGCGGGGACCTATGCCCTGACGGTGACCTTCGCCGTGGGCACGGACCCGGACATCGCCCAGGTCAACACCCAGAACCGGGTCTCCCAGGCCCTGGCCCTGCTGCCCACCGAGGTCCAGGACCTGGGGGTGACGGTCCAGGCCGAGGCCACCAACCTGTTGCTGGTGGTCAACGTCTATTCCCCGGACGACAGCAAGAGCGCCCTCTTCCTCTCCAACTTTGCCACCATCAACGTCCAGAACGAGCTGGCACGGGTGGCGGGGGTCGGTCAGGCCAACCAGTTCGGCCCCCTCAATTACTCGATGCGCATCTGGATCGAGCCGGAGAAGATGGCCGCCCTGGGCATCGCCCCGGAGGACGTGGTCAACGCGGTGCGTAAGCAGAACCTCCAGGCTGCCCTGGGGTCCGTGGGTGGACCGCCCATCGGCGACGATCAGGTCTTCCAGTTCACCGTCGTCACCGAGGGGCAACTGGTCCAGCCCGAGGAGTTCGAGGACATCGTGGTCCGCACCAGCGCGGACGGCGGTATCGTCCGGGTCCGGGATGTCGCTCGGGTCGAGCTGGGGTCGCAGATGTACAGCTCCTTCTCCAGTTTCAACGGTAAGCCGACGGCGGCCATCGGTATCTACCAGGCGCCGGGAGCCAATGCCTTGCAGGTGGCCAAGGACGTGCGCGCCGAGCTCGAGGCGTTGAAATCCCGCTTCCCGGATGGGGTCGCGGGAGAGGTTATGTACGACTCGACCCTGTTCGTCCAGGCATCCATCGCCGAGATCATCTCCACCCTGGCCATCACGGCGGTGATCGTGCTGCTGGTGGTGTACATCTTTCTACAGGATATCCGGGCGACCATCGTCCCGGCCCTGACCATCCCCGTCTCCCTGATCGGCGTCTTCATCGTCCTGTTGGCAGCAGGCTTCTCGGCCAATACCATCAGTCTGTTCGCGGTGGTGCTGGCCATCGGGCTGGTAGTGGACGACGCCATCGTGGTGGTGGAGAACGTCCAGCGCGTCATGCTCGAAGAAGGGCTCGACCGGCGGGCGGCGACCCTCAAGGCCATGGAGCAGGTAACCGGCCCCATCGTCTCCACCACCCTGGTGCTGTTCGCCATCTTTGCCCCGGTGGCCTTCCTGCCGGGCATCAGCGGCGGCCTTTTCCAGCAGTTCTCTCTCACCATCGCCACCGCGGTGGCCATCTCCGCTATCAATGCCCTGACCCTGTCGCCCATGCTCTGTGCCCTGTTCCTGGGGACCCCCAAGGAGGCCAGGCGCGGGCCCTTCGCCTGGTTCAATAAGGGGCTGGACGCCACCCGCAACGGGTATGTCCGGGTGGTGGGACTGATCGCCCGGCGCTCCATCGTCGCTGGCCTGATCATCATCCTGGTCGGCGGGGCGGCGGTGTGGATTCTGGACCGGCTGCCCACGGGCTTTATCCCCAACGAGGACCAGGGCGTCCTCTTCGCCGATATCAAGCTGCCCACCGGGGCGGCCCTGCCGCGGGCCACCGAGGTCCTGAACGAGGTGGCGGCGATCGCCCGCTCCACGCCGGGGGTGGCCAATGTCCTCACCGTCACCGGCTACAGCATGCTCACCGGCGCCGCCTCCTCCAACTCCGGCCTGGGGGTCTTCGTGCTGGAGCCCTGGGACGACCGCAACACACCAGAGACCCAGATCCGCGGCCTGATCGGGGCCATGGAGGCTCGCTTCGCCGCCATCCCCGACGCCGAGGTCCTGGTCTTCCCGCCGCCGCCCATCCCCGGTCTCGGCAATGCCGGCGGCTTTACCTACCAGCTCGAAGGGCTGGGCGGCCAGTCCTCCCAGGAGTTGACCCAGGTCCTCAACGGTCTGATGACCGCGGCGCGCCAGGAGCCCAGCATCGCTTCGGCCTATTCCACCTTCGATGCCGACGTGCCCCAGCTTTTCCTCGACCTGGACCGCACCCAGGCGGAATATCTCCAGGTACCGGTCGCGGACGTCTTCTCGACCCTGCAATCGGTCTTCGGCAGCACCTTCGTCAACAATTTCACCTACCTGGGCCAGACCTACCAGGTCAACGTCCAGGCGGACCAGACGGCCCGGGCCCGGGTGGACCAGATCGGCGAGACCTATGTCCGTTCCAACACGGGCGCCATGGTGCCCATCGGGGTGCTGGCGAAGGTAAAGGACGACCTCGGTGCTGATCTCGTGTTCCGCTACAACCAGTTCCCCACCGCCGCCATCAACGGCAGCACCGCCCGCGGCTTCACCAGCGGCGAGTCCATGGCCGCCATGGAGGCGGTCTCGAAACAGACGCTGCCGCAGGGGTTCGGCTTCGAGTGGACCGGCATGTCCCTGCAGGAGGCCCAGCAGAGCGCCGGGGTCGAGGCGGCCATCTTCGGCCTGGCGGTGCTCTTCGGCTACCTCTTCCTGGTAGCCCTTTACGAAAGCTGGACCATCCCCTTCTCGGTCCTGACCTCGGTCGCCGTGGCGGTCCTGGGCGCCGCGGGGGGTCTGATGCTGCGCCATCTGGAGAACGACCTTTACGCCCAGATCGGTCTGGTGCTGCTCATCGGCCTGGCGGCCAAGAATGCCATCCTCATCGTCGAATTCGCCAAGGAACAGCACGAGGCGGGCAAGGGCCTGTACGACGCCGCCCTGGCCGGGGCGCGTATGCGCTTCCGCGCCGTGCTCATGACCGCCCTGGCCTTCATCATCGGCCTGCTGCCCCTGGTGATCGCCACCGGCGCCGGGGCCAACTCCCGCGTCCATCTGGGCACCACGGTGCTCAGCGGCATGCTGGCGGCGACCCTGTTCGGCATCCTCGTCATTCCTGGCCTCTATGTTATGTTCCAGGGCATGGCGGAAGGGTCGGGACGCTGGGTCCGGCGGCTGCGCGGGCGGCCAGCCCAAGGCACTGGCCAGCGCTGAACGGGAGGCCTCGTGAGGTATCCCCGCCCCGATAAAACGGAGCGGATTGTTTTACCTGTACCGCGGAGTAGGCCCCATGAGGGCCGCCATTCCGTCATCCTTGCTGGCCGGGGGGCGTCGCCCCCTGTGCCGGCTCATCGGACCTATTTCCAAGGATCTCTATCGGGATTGATCCCCCGCATTGAGCCAATGAAAGGGGCTCTCCTATAATGCCTTGAACTATTCAGGCGCCTTGAACCCATCAGGTACCTTGAACTATTCGGGAAATCGGCCCCGATCTCCCGTAAGAGCTTATTCGTCGCCATCCTCACGGGGAACGAGTTCATGCGTAAACGTATTTTGACGGCCTGTCTGACTCTGGCCTTTGTGGGTGCCGGTCCAGCCTTGGCCGAAGATCTGATCCAGATCTACGACCTGGCGGTACTGAGCGATCCAGTGCTCAAGCAGGCCGAGCAGCAACTCCTGGCGACCAAGGAGGTCAAGCCTCAGTCCCTGGCCCTCCTCCTGCCAAACATTGGTGTCAACGGCTCTGGCACCTATCAGAACGTCGAGGCCTATGACGTTCAGGTCGGTCCTGAAACTCGCAACATGCGGGAAGACTTCTCCACCGGTACCGCCACGGCCACCTTGAATCAGACGGTCTACAACCGCGCCCAGTGGATCGGGTTGCAAAAGTCAGACGACGTCATCTCCCAGGCCGAGGCCCAATACAAGACCAGCCAGATCCAGTTGATGGCCCGGACCGCCGAGGCCTACTTCAACGTCCTGCGTGCCGCGGACCTGGTGCGCTCCTCGGAGGCCCTCATGCGGGCCAACGAACGCCAGTTGGAGCAGTCCAAGCAGCGCTTCGAGGTAGGCTTGGTGGCGATCACCGACGTCAATGACAACCAGGCCGCCTATGACCGATCGCGGGCCACGGTCATCACCAACAAGAATCAGTTGGACAATGCCTGGGAGGCCCTGCGGGTCATCATCGGTCCCGTGAACGTGCCCCTGGCGCGCCTGGGCGACAACCTGCCCCTGGCGGCCCCTGAGCCCAATGACATCGAGCAGTGGACCAAGGTCGCCCTGGAGAACAATTACGACATCCGGGCGGCGTCCATGGCGGTGGCGGCGGCCAAGAAAGAGGTCGAAATCCAGCGCTCAGGCCATTACCCGACCCTGGGTCTCCAGGCGGGCTACAACCTTGATCGCAGCGGATCGGAGATGTTTGGCGGTTACGACACCGATACCTCCTATATCGGTCTGAACCTGAGCATCCCTATCTATCAGGGCGGGGCCGTGGTCTCCCGCACCCGCCAGGCGGGGCATAACCTGGGCGCGTCCCAGGAACAACTGGATCAGACCCGGCGCAAGGTGAACCAGGCGGTCACTGATGCCTTCCGCGGCGTCCTGTCCAGCATCAGCGAGGTCGAGGCGCGCAAGGCGGCTATCGTCTCCGCCACCAGCACCCTGGAGTCCACCGAGGCCGGCCTGGAGGTCGGTACCCGTACTCAGGTGGATGTCCTCACCGCCCAGCGGCAACTGTTCGAGAACGAATACCTCTACCTCTCGGCGCGTTACGACTACATCATCAACGGGATCAAGCTCTATCAGGCCACCAGCGGCCTCAATCGTGAGGCGATCGAGCGGGCCAACACCTGGCTGAATCCCGGCGATCTCCTCACCACCTCCAACCTTTGAGCTCTGATCTCCGCAGGTATCAGCCGGTCCAAGGCCATTTTCGCGGCGCCGGGTTAGGGTCAGCCTTACCCAGGCCACGGCCGCCGGAAATGGTCGACTAATCTCTTGTTAGCTTTACGTGCCCTAGGTTTGACCCCCCTTATCCCATGTCTGGCAACAGTTTCGGCAAGTGCTTCGTCACCACCAGCTTCGGCGAGAGCCATGGTCCCGCCATCGGCGGCATCGTCGATGGCTGCCCCCCGGGGCTGGAACTGAGCGAGGCCGACCTGCAAGTCGACCTGGACCGCCGCCGGCCCGGCCAGTCCCGCCACACCACCCAGCGCCGGGAGTCGGATCGGGTGCAGATCCTCTCCGGGGTCTTTGAGGGTCGGACCACGGGCACCCCCATCGCGCTGGTGATCTATAACGAGGATCAGCGCTCCAAGGACTACACCGAGATCGCGGCCAAATTCCGCCCCGGGCACGCGGACTACACCTACAGCCATAAGTACGGTTTCCGGGACTATCGGGGCGGTGGCCGCTCCTCGGCCCGGGAAACGGCCATCCGCGTCGCTGCGGGGGGGATCGCCAAGAAGTATTTGCGGGAGCGGCTCGGGGTGCGGGTCCGGGGTTATCTCTCCCAACTCGGGCCCATCCGACCCCCGGGCTTCGACTGGGACGAGGTGGAGCGCAACCCCTTCTTCTGTCCCGATGCATCCGCCGTCGCCGAACTGGAAGGCTACATGGATGCCTTGCGCAAATCGGGGGACTCCATCGGCGCCGAGGTGACGGTGGTCGCCGAGGGGGTACCGCCGGGTCTGGGTGAACCCATCTTCGATCGTCTGGACGCCGACATCGCCCATGCCCTGATGAGCATCAACGCTGTCAAGGGCGTGGAGATCGGCGCCGGTTTCGCCTGCGTGACCCAGAAGGGCAGCGAGCACCGGGATCTGATGACGCCGGCGGGTTTCCTCAGTAACCATGCCGGCGGCATCCTGGGCGGCATCTCCAGCGGCCAGGACATCGTCGCCCGCCTGGCCCTCAAGCCGACCTCCAGTATCCGTCTGCCCGGCCAGACGGTGGATGTGGACGGCCAGGCCACGGAGATCGTCACCAAGGGCCGTCACGACCCCTGCGTCGGCATCCGCGCCACGCCCATCGCCGAGGCCATGCTGGCCCTGGTGCTCATGGACCACTGGCTGCGCCACCGGGCGCAGAACGCTGACGTCCGGCCGGGCGCATCACCGCTGCCGTCCCGGGCCGGGACCTGATTCCCGCTGGCCTGGCCCGGGGCCAGGCCTTCACCATGCCTTACTGGCGACTCTCCGGCTTTTACTTCTTCTATTTTGCCTCCCTGGGTGCCATGCTGCCCTTCTGGGGGCTGTACCTCCAGGACCTGGGCTATTCGGCCCTGGCCATCGGCCAGTTGATGGCCATCCTGCAGGCGACCAAGATCATCGCCCCCAACGTCTGGGGCTGGCTGGCCGACCGCGCCGGACGCGGCATGCCCATCGTGCGGCTGGCCTCCCTGCTGTCCTGGGTCACCTTCGCGACCCTCTTCGCCGTGCGGGGCTTCTGGGAGATGGCCCTGGCGATGATCGTCTTCAGCTTCTTCTGGAATGCCTCCCTGCCGCAGATGGAGGTGGTGACCATCAACCACCTGGGGTCGCGGTTGCGGCGCTACGCCGGCATCCGCCTCTGGGGCTCCATTGGTTTCATCCTGGCGGTGCTGGTCCTGGGGGCGCTGGTCGGGCGACTGGGCAGTGGCGTGGTGCCGATCATGACCCTGGGGCTTCAGGTGGGGATCTGGCTCACCAGCCTGCTGGTCTTCGAGTGTCCGGTGGAGGCCCGCCCCGTCCAGGACGACGCCTCCGTCCTGGAAGTCCTGCGCCGGCCCGAGGTCGCCGCCTTTTTGCTGGCCGGTTTCCTGATGCAGACCAGCCATGGGGTCTACTATGCCTTCTATTCGATCCACCTGACCCAGGCCGGCTATGCCAGCGACCTCATCGGCGCCCTCTGGGCCTGGGGGGTAGTGGTGGAGGTGCTGGTCTTCGCCATCATGCACCGGCTGCTGGACCGCTTCGGCGCCCGTCGCATCCTGCTGGTAAGCCTGGCCCTGGCGGCGCTGCGCTGGCTGCTGATCGGCGCCTTCGTCACGGAGCCCGCCGTCCTGATCCTGGCGCAGGTCTTCCACGCCGCCACCTTTGGCGCCTTCCACGCCGGGGCCATCCATCTGACCCACCATTACTTTACTGGTCGGCTACAGGGCCGCGGCCAGGCCCTCTTCAACAGCCTGGTCTATGGCGCCGGGGGGGCTTTCGGCAGTCTGGGCAGCGGCTGGCTGTGGGGCGAGACGGGTGCCCTCGGGACCTTCGGGGCCTCCGCCCTGGTGGCCGCCCTGGGCCTGGGCATCGCCTGGCGCTGGGTGGACCGGGAACGGCGCTTCTGATCAGCGCCAGCCTTCCTCCCCTTCCATCTCGGTCCCGGCGGCGGGCCGGCGCGCCCGGACGGGCTCCTCTGGCTCCAGGGTGCGACCATTGCTTGCCAGGAAGGCACGGCGGGCACCCAGGCGATGGTTGATGCAGGCGGTGATGTCCACCCCGGCCTGGGTGTCCAGCCCCGCGCACCCGGCGGGAGGGACATACTTGGCCTCGAAGGCGTCTTCCAACTCGTAGATGGAGCGGTAGAGTTCCACCGGCTCCTGGCGAATCAGGGCGGGGAGGGCAGGTGGGGTATCGGTGAGCGCCACCGTTTGCCCGAAATCAAATTGGCCGATGGGTGGCAAGGTCTTGGCAGGTTCCGCGGCCTGATTCGCCCGCGGTGCGGTCGGCGTCTCCAGTCGGGCGCTGCCGAGCAATGCCCAGGGTGACTGGGTTGGGGTCTTGGGCGTGGCCAGAAAGGCCTGGTAGCTGAACCAGAAGAGCAGGAAGGCCAGTGACATACCCAGCAGATCCAGGAGGCGACGGAAGCTCAGCCAGGAGCCTCCTCCCCGGCGGGGCGGGTTATGGCGTGGGGGTTCGTCCCACCTGAGGTCAGCGGGGCCTGCAACCGCCGGTGCGGGGTAGCCGCCCGCAACGGCGGGCAGCCGGGTCGCACCCCCCTCCCGGATCAAGGCCCCCAGTGCCTGGCCGAGGAGATGCTCTTCGGTCTCCGCTGCCGGGGGGCGGGATGGCGGGGAAACCGGCGGCGTCTCACCCTCCCGCGGCAACCAGGGTCCCGATCGGTCTTCCGTCAATTCAGTGGGACTCAGGTTGCCGATGACGGGCTCACTGCCGGGCACGGTCGGGGATTCCAGGTCCTGGCGGGTCATTGACAATCCTCTGTGAGTGGGTTAGAAAAAATATATATCATAGTTTGTTAGCTCTTCCTGGCCGCGGAGGCGGAAGATGGCCTTGGCCTTATTCACCCGGGGACTGATGCGCTGCCTGCTGCTGGGCCTGCTGTTGGCCGTGTCCGGTTGCGGCAGTATCGGTGACAAGTATGGCATCAAGATCCCTTCTGGTCCGCGCGGCAAAGCCGTGACTGCGGCCTTAGAGGAGATCGGTACCCCATATGCCTACGGTGGAAGCAAGCCGGGCAAATCACTGGACTGCAGCGGTTTGACCCAGTACGTCCATCGCCAGGCGGGGATCAAGATCCCCCGGGTCTCCACTGATCAGAAGGACAAGTCCAAGCCGGTCAAATTGTCCAAGGTCAAACCCGGGGATTTGATCTTTTTCCGCGTCAAGGGCGATAGCCATGTGGGGGTGGTGGTGGATCCTACCCGTTTCGTTCATGCCTCCTCCGGGGCCGATGAGGTGCAATTGGCCCGCTTTACCGATGCCTTTTGGCGCCGGCACACGACCGGTGCGGGGACCTATTTCCGCTGAACGGCATGAGCAATCTCATCGCGCCCCCAGATGATGAAAAACGCGCCAGGCAAATTTCAGTCTGGCCGGACTGATACCGGGAATGGCCGAACCCGGACTTGGGTTGCGTAAGATGGAAAAATCATGGTTCCGCCGAAACCATGATTAGCCAGGGTGGAGTTTCCCGGGCGCTTGGTGCAAAATCCTCGCTGACCCCCCAACGAATGGCCGGCGGGTCTTTATCCCCCCACAATCTCATAGAGGAGAAGAGCGAATGTCCGAGATGAACAAGAGCCGTCGCGACGCCGTCAAACTCATGCTCGGTGGCCTGGCCGCCGTGCCGGTCTTGAATCTGGTTGGCATGACCAGCGTCCAGGCCGCTGACCTGCCCCATGTCGATCCGGCCGCCGACCCGACCGCCAAGGCTCTCAAGTATGTCCATGACGCCGCCACGGCCACCCGTCCTGACAAGGCCGGTACCCCCGGTGCCAATCAACACTGCGCCAACTGCCAGTTCATCCAGGCCGCCGAGGGTGAGTGGCGTCCCTGCTCCCTCTTCCCCGGCAAGGCCGTCAATCAAAATGGCTGGTGCGCCTCCTGGACCCTGAAGGCCGGCTAAGGTCAAGCCGCGTCCGTCGCGAATAGGGGCCTCCATCCAGGCCCCTTTTTTTATCTCCCGCGTTTGATCCGACCAGCAGCCAAGGAATTTGGTTTGTTTAGCGACTACTGATCAAACCAGTTGCCGACCCTCCTCCAGGGGAGGAAAATATCGCTATCCAACAGGCACCGGGCCTTTGCCCGATGCCACCGACAGCTGTATCCGTTCGGTATCCTCATGTCCTCCTCCCTCGCTACCTCCCGGACCTCCCTGGTCTTTTTTCGGGGGCTCGTCTGGGCCATCATTGGCCTGATCTACGCGCCGCTTTTCACCGCCCTGTACGTCCTTTTCCAGGCCCTGGGACTGGAGCACGGCTCATTTGCCCCCGCCGCCGCCATTGCCGGGGCCGTTGGGGCCGCCTTTTACAGTGCCCGCGAGGTGGCTCTGGTGGGTACCATCATCGGCCTGCTGATGGCCAGTTTGCTGTTTATGCTGCTGCCCGACACCGTCGCCCTCTGGCAGGTAGCCCTGGCGGCCGCCCTGGCGGGTGCCCTCTTCGGCCGACTGCTGCGCTTTCCGGATCAGTGCGCCATTCAGGCTCCTGGCAAGGCGATGGCGGGTCTGGTCTCGGGCCTGACCTGTGGGGCCGTGCTGGGCCTGGTTGAGTCCCTACACCCTATCACCTTCAATGTGACGGCCATCGTCGCCTTTCTGGTATCGGTCAACGGCACCTTCTATTCCGCCACCGTGGCTTGGTGGCTGGGTCTGGCCAAGGTCAGAAAGGGCGCCACATGCCAGATCATCGAGGGTCTAGTGATCGGCATGGTGGCCGCCGTAGTAGCCGCCAGTTTGTGGGTCTTCGGTGGGCCGCTCATCGGTGCCGTGGATGCCGGTTACTATGCCCTGCTGGACTCCATCCTCACCCTCATGCCTGGCGCCCTATTTGGCGGTTTTGCCGCCGGCGCTGTCACGGGTGCCCTGCTCGAGGCCTTCGATTTCGATTGGGTGATCTGATGGCTGGCCTTAGACCGGCCGGGATCATTTCCGCCCGGTGGTCAGGGTCCGCTGATCCGGCGCAAATTCCCTGACCCACAGCGCCGTCGCCCCGGCCACGGCGCTGGGCATGGCGATGAAGTTGACCACCGGGATCAGGGTCAGCACGGCGGTGGCCGCGCCAAAGCCCAGACTCAGCACCGGCCGGCCGCGCAGCCGCTGACGGATCTCCCGCGCCCCCAGCCCCTGATTGCCCAGGGGGTAGTCCAGGTATTCCAGGGCCAGGATCCAGGCGGTGAAGACAAACCACAGCAGGGGGCCAACGAGGGGCAGGACCAGGGATAGGATGAAAAAGGGAATGGCCCAGAGGAGGACGTGCAACAGCTTGCGGGCCTCGTCCAGGATAGCCGCGCCCACGCCCAACAGGGCCTGACCCGGACCCGGGCCGCTATCCGGCGAACCTCCCTGCAGCAGGTTGGCCACCTTTTCCGCCAGCAGGCCATTGAAGGGGGCGGCGATCAGGTTGGCGACCAGGGTGAAGCCCTGAAAGATCAGCACCACCGCCAGGAGCACGAACAGGGGCCAGAGGAGCCAGGCCAGGCCCTGTTCCAGCCAGGTCAGCCAGGCCGGCAAGGTGGGCAACTGGGACTGAAGCCAGGCAATCAATGACTGAAACCAGCCGATGCCCCAGTAAAGAGCGGCGCTGAAGACCAGAATATTGATCCCCAGGGGCAGGGCCACGAACCGCCGCAAACCTGGACGGGTGATGAGGCGCATGCCTTCGAGGAGATAGGTGGGACCGGCAAGGGGGTTGGTGGTCGTCATGGTACGGCATAGCGGGCTGAGTGGCGGGGAGGGGCAAGTATAGCCCGCCAGCCGGTCATGCCGCCCCTCCCGCCCCGACACTCCCGTACTGACCGAAAAAGCAGGTCACGGGTCCCAGGTATCTTGGAGGGGGGTTTCGCCAGATGGCGCGCGGGGATCAGGCAACTGGGGGGGGCGCCAGATGACGTGCGGGGATCAGGCAGCGGCGCGTGACTTGAAAGGCTTACCAGGACCCGGGTGGGCGACTATGCTTAGGGGCAGATTCCCGCTTGGAGGTTGGCCCCATGCTCCCCCTCAGTTTTTTCCTTGGTTTCGTCCTGTATGTGGTGTTCCGGGTCCTGATCCGGGGCTTTTACACCGTCAAGCCCGACGAGCGGGCGGTGGTGACCAGCTTTGGCCGTGCTCAGCGGCTGGGTCAGGCCATGGTCACCGATCCCACACTGAACGACGAGGAGCAGTCCCGTTACCAGTTCCCGGTGGTGCGGGTCATCCGCCCGGGGGGGCCCTACTTCAAGTGGCCCTGGCAGGAGGTGCATAAGGTCAGCGTCGCCACCCGCTCCCTGCCCATCACCTGGGACCCGACCAAGGTCCAGTCCACGGTGGAGGCGGTGACCAAGGACAATTTGACCACCGGGGTGGACGGCCAGATCCGCTTCCGGGTCGCCGAGCGTAACCTTTACGCCTACCTGTTCGGCGTCGCCCAGCCGCTGGAGCACGTCATGGGCTATTTCATCTCGGTGTTGCGCGAGCGGGTGGCCAATTTCGTCGATCCCCGCGGCGCATCCCTGTTGGATGGCGGCGAACTCGCCGGAGGGCAACGCGAGGAGGAGGCCGCCGTGGCCCCGGAGTTGTCCGAGGGGGTCTCGATCAACGACCTGCGCAAGAACCTACCGCTGCTCAACGACTACATGGAGCAACAGTGCGGCTCCACCGCGGCGCGTTATGGTCTCGAACTGGATGCCGCCCTCATCACCCAGATCGATCCGCCGCCCGAGGTCGATCGGGCATTGTCCGCCATCAACTCCACCCGCAACCAGGTCGCCGCCGACATCAGCACCGCCCGGGCCGATGCCGAGCAGCAGATCACTATGAGCAAACGGGCGGTGGATATCGCCATGAATAATGCCCAGGCCGAGGTGGCGCCCCTCCAGGAGCTGGCCGCGACCCTGGTGGCCATCAAGGTCGAGGGCGGTCCGGCGGCCCTGCGCGCCTATGTGCGCAACATGGGCCTGCCGCTGCTGGGCCGGGCGCGGCGCATCGTCCGGGTGCAAAGCTCGCCGTTATGAAGCGGATTACAGACCTGGCAGGCGAATTCCGGGTCGGGTGGCGTCTGGCGGGGGACGCCGTGAATCCGTCCCTGGAGGCTTGGCAACCGCATCCTTGCGGTTGACACCCCCGCCAGACACCACCCGACCCTCCTTTACCCGACACGCATCTGCCCCGCTCGCCCGCAAACTGAACTGCCGTGGGGAAACCCACAAGACCCTGGAGCGTACCGCCATGCCCGGTGAACTGCCCTTCGATAACCTCCTGGCCCTCCTCTTCGGCTTCGCCTTCCTGCCCCTGGTCCTGTTCCTGAGCGGGCGGCTTGGCCTCTATACCGTCATCCGCGAGCGGGAGGCCCAGGTCTATACCTTGTTTGGCAAGGTGCTGGGGACCCTGGAGGAGCCGGGAATCCGTTTTCCCCTGCTCCACTTCGGGCTCAAGGCCCTGCTGGTGCCCCTGTTCGGCGAGATGCACCGGGTCGATACCCGGCTGCGCCAGAACTACCTGCGAGACCAGATGGTGAACTCGGGTGAAGGGACGCCCATGGGGGTCGGTATCTGGTATGAGATGCAGGTCAACGACTCCGTCGCCTACCTCTTCGCCAACGCCAATCCCGAGGGTTCGCTGGAGGCCAACGTCTCCAGCGCCACCATCTCCACTCTCAGCAACCTGGAGATGGACAAGATGTTGGAGGACCGCCATCAGCTCAGCCAGCAGGTGCGTCACACCGTCTCGCCCTTATCCGAGAAATGGGGCTACCGGCTGGGCTCGGTCTATATCCGCAAGGTGGCCTTCACCGACCGGCAGATGGTCGACAACATCACGGAAAAGGTCGTGAAACGCCTGGTCCAGGTGACCAGTGCCATGAAGCAGGACGGTGAGAACCGGGTGGGTCTGATCAAGAGCCAGACCGCCTACAAGGTCTCGCAGAAGATGGCCGAGGCCAGTGCCGCCCGGCCCGCCGTGGTCGGCGACGCCCTCAATGCCATCGCCAAACAGGACCCGGAGGTCCTGGAGGCCGTGCTGGAGGTGCTGGAGACGGAGCGGCTCATCGCCTCTGGCGCCACGGTGGAGTTGATACCGCCCGGGGCCCAAGTGCTGGTGTCCCTGGCCGGGTCCCGCCATGGGGAAGGGCACGCCAACCCGCAAGCGTGACGAGCGCCTCCCCCCGGTCAATATCCCGTCGGCAGCTACGACCGCCACCTTGGGGTTGCCTCTCACCAGCCGCCCCATCCACCTCCCCGCGGTCCATCCCCTCGGCGGACGCCCTGGCCTTCGTCCGAGCCTGTGCTCCCCGCCGCTTCGGCTAGAGAGGGAAAAGGCTCGGGAAGCCTGAGATCAGCCGGAATCACCCGCCCCATTCAGCATGCAGGGTTCCCCGGAGCCGAGCCAGAACGCCAGGCTTTTATGCAGAAAATCGGCCCAGGGCATGTAGTGGGAGCCATCGCAGGAGAAATTCAGGCCGACAATGCCGTTAAAAATATTCAGGGAGCCGGAGCGCAGGTAAATGGTCTCGTCCATGAGGCGCAAGGCCTTGAAGGTGGCAAAGACCTCCCGCACCCGTTCCAGGGGGATGGCCGCGTCATCGGGGTAGGGGCGTCGGGGGTAGGCCAGGCAGATACCGGGATCGGCCAGGTCCTCGTAATCCAGCAGGCGGAAACGATAGGGATCGTCCATCAGCCATAGCGTGGCCCGTGAGCTGGAAAAGTGCAGTTTGGCGTGAAAGACCCCGTGGGCGGCGATGAGCTCGACGATCAGGTCCAGGACCGGGTCGATGCGCTGGTCCATGAGGCTCTCCACCCGCTGCTGCTCGAAGAGGCCGCCGCGGATGGCCGGATCGCCCTTGAGTTGCACCCACTGGCCCGGTTGCTCATAGAGTTCCCGGGTCAGGGGCAGGTCGCGCAGGTCGAAATCCGCCCCCAGGAAGCCCAGGAGCCGACCGTCCCGGTCCTCCAGGCGCTGGATGGCGGTGAGGGACGGGCGACGGGCATTGCGGCTGATATAGACCGCGGAAAGGGAGAAGCGCTCCCCGGCCAGGGCCTCCGCCAGGTAGGGGCGATCGTGACGGTCGCGTCCCAGGTGTTCGGGCAGGGGTCCCTGAGGCGAGATGTTCGCGGTGATCTGGTGAGCATTCGCGTCCAGGATATAGAGATATTTGCATGAGGTCAGCGCCGGTAAGGCCCGCGTCAGGATCGCCTCCAGGACCTGGCGCTCCGGCCAGGCGGACCGGCAGGGTAGCTCCAGCCGGCCCAGGGCGGCCGCCAGGCGTCCCTGCAGTAACATGCGTTGACGGGCGACGATGGTTTTGAGCGCCTGGCTCATGCTGGCTCATTCTCCGAGGTAAATAATAATCCTGGTATATTATGTTATTTATAGATATTTGGAAGTGTGATTAACCCCAGGATCAAATGGCGGATTTCAAAACCCACCTTTATGGCGCGGCGGCCGCCAGTGGACTGGCGGCCTTGGGGGTCTTCAGTCTGGGCTGGACCACGGCCGCGCAGACGCAGCTTTTATTCCTCTATGGGGTGGCGGGGGGATTGCTGCCGGATATCGACGCGCCAAGGTCCACGCCAGTCCGGGGTTTTTTCGCCCTCCTGGGCGTGGTCCTGGCCTTTGCCATGACCTTTCCCTTCGTCGGGCGCTACCCCCTGATCGGTCTGGGGGCCATCTGGCTGCTGGTGTTAGTGACTGTCCGCTTCGGCATTTTCGCCCTCTTTGTTCGCTACACCGTCCATCGGGGTATCTGGCACTCCGGACTGGCGGCCATCGCCGTCGGTCTGGCGGGCGTGGTCCTCAGCCATCAGGCCCTGGGGATGCCCGCCTGGCAGTCCTGGCTGGCCGGCGCCTTCGTCACCCTGGGTTATCTCACCCACCTGCTCCTGGATGAGCTCGCCAGCGTCAACCTGCTGGGCAAGCGGATCAAGCGCTCCCTCGGCACGGCCCTCAAGCCCTTCAGTCTGGCCTACCCGGGCGCCAGCCTGGCGATGCTGCTGGCCGCGCTGATCCTCGCTGCCCTGGCCCCGCCCCTGGCACCGGTCCTCGCCGTGGCCCACCACTATGGGCTGGCGACTCCCGAGCTCAGTCTGGATCTCAGTCTGGATCTCCGTCAGGGCTTGCGGGCGGCGGGTGACTGGTTCACGCTAGACCTCGATCGCCTGCTGGGGGGGCCGCCGCGGGGATCGTTACCCACGGCGGAGGCGGGGCGCGCCGCCGGTGGTTGAGGGGCGGCCGGGCGAGGAATCAGGCAGCGAGCATGCATAAGCAGGAATTGGATCGGCTGGCCATCGGGCTCATGGTGGTGCTGTGCGCCATCTGGGGCCTGCAGCAGGTGGCGATCAAGATCGCCAACGCGGGCATTTCCCCGCTCTGGCAGGCCGGGTTGCGCTCCCTGGGGGCCACCGCCGTCATCACCCTCTGGGCCCTGGTGCGGGGGGTGCGACTCTTCGAGCGGGACCGCACCTTGTGGCCGGGCCTGGCCGTCGGCCTGATGTTCGCCGGAGAATTCGCGCTCATCTTCATCGGCCTGGAGTACACCCCGGCCTCCCGTGGGGTGATCTTCCTCTACACCGCGCCCTTCTTCGTCGCCCTCGGCGCCCGCTGGTTCCTGCCGGGGGAACGGCTGCGCGCCGCCCAGTGGTGGGGCATGGGGCTGGCCTTTGTCGGGGTGGTGCTGCTGTTCGGCGAGCACCTGTGGCAGACCGACGACCAGGCCTGGCGGGGGGACCTGATGATCCTGGGCGGGGCGGTCCTGTGGGCGGCAACCACCCTGACGATCAAGGCCAGCGCCCTGGCGCGATCCTCGGCGGAAAAGATGCTGCTCTATCAACTGGCGATCTCGGCCCTGCTGTTGCCGCTCCTGTCCCTGGCCCTGGGGGAGCCCGGCGTCTTCGCGCCCTCGGCCCTGGTCTGGGCGAACGTCGCCTTCCAGGCGGTGATCGTGGCCGGGATCTCCTACCTGGCCTGGTTCTGGCTGATCCGTCACTATCCGGCCACGCGATTGTCTTCCTTCTCCTTTCTGACCCCGGTGATGGGCGTACTGATGGGCGGCGTCATCCTCGACGAACCTCTGACGGCCACGGTCTTCACCGCCCTGTTCCTGGTCGGGACGGGGATCTGGATCGCTAATCGGCCGGCAGGGTAGGGCCGGCGTCTTTCGATCTTTGGGGCCTGGGATGGGTTTAGGTATGTGTCATCGCCCTGCGGAATTTGGCCAACCCCACCGATGCGGGGTTCAAGGTCTGGTCGTCGCGGGCTTAGGCGGTGAGGGCGGCTATCCGCGGTTGATGTCGCGCCAAACTCCCAGGGATAATGCCGGTTAATCCGGGCTGGATACCTGGGCGTGGGAGCTTGAAGCGGCGCATAAGCTTTCCAGTTGCTCACGCCGCCGCGCCAGATGCCTGGGGGTTGGGGGACTCAACCATGAGGAATCGCCATGATCTGGACACTGCACATCCAACTGCTTTGGGGCCGCTGGGCTGAAGGGGAATGGTCGGCGACTCTTGCCCTCGATGGCTCATCGACGTTGGAGGATCTGCATTTTCTGATCCTGAAGGCGATCGGTTTCGACAACGATCACCTGTACAGCTTCTACGTTGCCCGCACACCCCGGAGCCATCCGCGCGTTCTTTATGACGAGGAGTCGGACAGACTGCCTTGGGAAACGACCCTGGAAAGCCTGTTCCCGCTGCCGCAGGCGCGGAAGCTCTTTTACCTGTTCGACTATGGTGACTCCTGGACTTTCCAGATCAGCCGGAGCCGAAAGAAGCCATTTGTTGCCGAACCCGGCGGCGCTTATCCGCGCGTCATCGCTGAGTCCGGCAAGCGGCCAGAGCAGTACCCCTGTTTTGAATGATTGCCCAATCGCCCCTGGGCGGGGACCGTCCGGTCCAGGTCCAGCAGCGCGCTGCCCGTCCTGAGGTTGGAGCGGGTGCAGGCCATGATCAAGCTGAGGGGAACTGAGATTTGGGCGATACCGGTAGCCGCAACAACCGTTCGCTGCGCCTGAATGTCTCTACGCCAAGCCGAATCTGGCCTTGGCCTCGGAAAGGGGGACCTCGCGGCCGGCATCCAAGTCGGCCAATCCCTCAACCACCGCACGCATGAAGGCGCGCTCCTCCGCAGCCTGCTCGTAGTCGGCCAGGGACTGCATGACGGCGACTCCACGGCCTCCGCGGGTAAGCAGCACCGGCCGATGGGCCTCGGCAGCGTGTTTGACCACGCGACCCGGGTTGACCTTCAGGTCAGTCAGGGGGACCACGTCTACGGAGAATTTCATGCTCATGGAGGCCTATCTCTGGAATTGCCTGGCGCGGACGGTAGCACCTGTTAAGCGGTCTGCCAACCTAGCTGACAACGGGAACGGTCGTCGGCACTCACAGACGAATGCCCTCGCGGGCGATGTTCAGGAGCAGAGGGTCCGCTTCTGCGTTGACCCGTCGAGTATTATAGTTCTTACGAACCTGCAAGCCGGGTTCGGTAAGCCTTTTTTCTGCCTTAACGCCAAGGATGGCGACCCGCTGAAGACTCCAAATCCACAGCACCATGCGAAATCTAATCAGAAAGTTCCAGTCTTACTGGTTGGCGGATGCGAGTTTCATCACCTTGCTGGTCATGCTGATTACCGCGGTATTCGTGCTGCCGGTAATCATGGAACATACGGGTCAGGGAGTACTGCTGTTCAACATACTTTTGCTCAGTGTTTTCTTTTCAGGGATATTTTCAACCCGCAGCGTGGGGCTCATATCCGTTTCCGCGATTCTGTTTAGCATTCACCTGGCGCTGCGACTGATTCGTTTCGGCGAGAACCCGTATTCATTCTTTGTGTTGGAGAATGTCATTGGCATCGCCAATGCGATGGTGTTCATTTTTATCAATCTCCGGCTGCTGTTTCGCGACCAGATTGTGAACAGCTACCGGATTATCGGCGCGGTTAACGTCTATCTGTTGTTGGCGTTGACGGGGGCGCTGACTTTGGAGGTCATTCATGCCGCTACCGGCGTGTCATTAGGTGGCAATGTCGTGCTAACGGGTAAGGACGACGACTATGTTCACTTCATCTACTTTAGCTTGGCTTCGCTGACCACCGTGGGCTTCGGCGACATCTATGCCGTCAGTACTTCCGCCAAGATGCTGGCCACTTTTTTATCCACTCTGGGCGTCCTGTTTCCAGCCATCATCATCGCTCGCCTGGTCGGACTGGCCTCCAGCAAAGGTTGAACCTCCCGCGGCGGGGGCTACAGCGCCAGGATTAGGCGCCGGGATAGGATCAGTCGAAGGTGCCTTTATCGAGTTTGGCGGGAAGATCCGGCGTCACCTCATCAAAGCGCAGGATGCGTTTCCCGGCATGGTCGCGCAGAAACTCCTTGGCGTCCGCCTCGGTCGCCAGGGGCACGAATTCATGACCCATGGGGCCCGGGACGTCGGAGCCGATGACATACCAGGCCTCCCGGGCGGGGATGCGGCTCAGGCCGTAATACTCCGTGACGGCGATGGCCGTCATGTCCTTTTCCTGGTGACCGGGGGCCCAGCGGGGGAGATCGAAGAGGTATTTGAACAGGTCTTTGGCCCCATCGAAGTGGTGGGCGTGACCATCCTGGTACAGGACAGTGGCGATCCATTCCGGATATTTCGCGACGAACATCCCGCACACGGGACAGGTATCCTTGGGGCCAGGGTCCGGCACCTTAAGCGCCTCGGCCTGGGCGGCTAGGCTTAGGGAAAACAGGAGCATCAGGGCCAGGATGGGCAAGGGCTTAAAAGCTGCCGGCATGGGCGAAATCCTCGGTCGTCGTTAGTCGTTGCGTGGAAGTCACGGCAAAAGCTTTCATTTTCAGGGGGGTGGCACGCCGCCTCATGCCAGTAAGCGTGAAAATCACGGAAAAGCTTTCATGTTCATAGGCGTGGCGCGTCCCCTCATGATGACAGTTAGTCGAAGGACGGGGGACGGGCGGCCGGCGGATCGCGGCCCCGCCCCCCAGTGGCAGGCTAGCCGTTAGCCCTTCTTCATCATGGACTGGCGTTTTTCGGCCCGGTTCTTCCGCACCCGAGCGGTGTCGGCGGCCATGTCCAGGTAGGTCTGCTTCAGGGCCTCATCGAAGTTGGCCAGCTTGCCACCCTCCTGCGCCATCGCCGCTTCAGCCTTGGCCTTGTCGGCGAAGGCGACCTTGGAGTTGGCGGTCATGGTGCCCTTGAGCTTGCTGCCGATGACATAAGTGGCCTTGTCGACCAGGGTTAGGGGCTTGATCTCCGCCGCGGCGCCGAAGTCCGCCGCGTAGATGGCCTTGGGGCCGCGGTCCATGTTGAGGCTGAGGCTGATGGCCAGGCAATGGATGGAACAGGTGCCGTCCACCAGGTTGTCGTCATACTGCACCAGGTGGCGACTGTGGTTGTACATGGTCCGATCCATGCCGCAGTATGGGCACTTGGGATATTTCTTCAGTTCGTCCGTGAGGGGATCGGCGTCTGGCGCGGTGCGGGGGATGAACTGGAGAGGGGTGCCGTCGCCGTCGCAGGCTTGGCCGCTGGCGGTCATCCAGCCCTTGCCGGGCATGAAGGCGCCGACGGTGGCCGCGTCGGCGGCCAGGACTGGCGCCCCCAGGGTGGCAAGGCCCAAGGCCCCACCGAGGATTCCCAGGGTCTTAATGGCGTCGCGGCGACTCTGATTGGGGTGTTGGTCGTGGTGTTCACACATGGACTGGCTCCTTTCTGCGTTGCGGTTGAGAAGACCGGACCCCTGCCAGGTAAGGGCAAAGATCCAAGTCTTTGGGGTGTAAAAATTGCCTGCTGCTCGACAAGGCGCGAATGGCCTGTAAGTCACTCAAGTATTAGGACGTCCCCTCCTTACGATTGGTGGTCAGGATGGCCCTCTCTTGCACGGTGGTGACCAGGATTGGCGAGGGCGCTCAGCCATTGGCGAGGCCACGCATGATGTCGAAGAAGAGGTAACCCTCGTAGAGGGTCCAGAGGCCCATCAGGACCACTAGCCCCCCGGCGAGGCGGGCGAAGTGGCCACTGATCCGTGCCCCGCTGGCGGCCCCGGCCCAGGTCACCGCCACCATCATGGGCAGGGTGCCGAGACCAAAGACGAACATGAATAGGGCGGCCCGACCGGGATCGGCCAGGGTGGCGGCCTTGATGGCGACAGAAAAGACCAGACTGCACGGAACCAGGCCATTCAGGGTCCCCATTAGCAAGGGCGCCCAGGGGCGTCGCGACACCACCCGCTGCTCCAACCTTACCGCCCGGGATTGGGCGGGGGCTGGCCGTTCCCGGGGACGGCCGTCCAGGGCCAGGCGCAGGCCCAGCCCCAGGATCAGCAGGCCCGCCGCCATCATCATCAGCCCCTGACCTTTGCCGACCAGGCCGGATTGCGCCAGGACCCGACCGGCCCAGGCACCCCCCAGGCCGAGGAAGCTGTAAACGGCCAGGCGGCTGGCATGGTAACCGAGCTGGGTAAGCAGTGTGGCCGGCTGCCCACGCTGGAGGAAATAGCCCCCGGCCAGGCCACCGCACATCCCCAGGCAATGCCCGGCGCCAAAGAGGCCGGTGGCGAAGGCCATTATCAGAGTCAGTTCAGCGTTCATCCTAAGCCCTCCCGGCATTCGCGGCGGTCGGAAGAGACCCGCTTCACAGCAACTCCCGGACGATCTTGGCGAAGAGTTCTGGCGCGGCCTCACCGAGGATGCGGGTGTGGATCTTGCCGGCGCGGTCGATGAAATAGGTCGTCGGCAGGCCAGAGACCCCGTACAGGCGGGCGACGGCGCCGTCCTCATCGAGCAGGGTCGCGTAGGAGATCCCCAGCCCGGCGACGAAGCGGGCAGCGGTCTCCCGGTCCTGGCGGACGTTGACCGCCAGGACCCGCAGGCCCTGGGCCTGCAATTCCTGGTAAAGGGGCTCGATGGCGCGCATCTCGGGGGCGCAGAAGGGGCACCAGTCCGCCCAGAAGCGCAGGGCCACGACCTGGCCCTGAAAATCCGTGGGGAGCTGCCAGGTCTTGCCCGCCAGGTCGGGGAGAGCAAAGGCCGGGGCGGCCTGGCCGTTTTCCAGCTTGGGTGTCTCTTCGCCGCACCCCGTCAGCAGGGGGACAACGAGCAGGGCGACGATCAGCGGAAGGACACGCGACGGCAGCGCGGAAAGAAAGCGGGCGAGGCGCGATCCGTCCCGGCGATCCTGACATGAGGTGAAGGTGTCGTGATGATTCATTTGCGGTCTGAGGTTGGTCATCTATGGCCTGAGGTTGATCATCCAAGGTCAGCCGTTCGTTGTGGTCATCCCGGTCCCAACAACACAAGATTCGAGCGCAGGATCAACCAGGTTGCCACACCATAAAAGAGGCTGAAAAACAGCAGGGCCAGACCCACCAATCGTCGACCCTCGGCGGCGATGACTCCCGCCAGGCTGGGCACCCGACGCCAGATCAGGATCAGGCCCATCCCCAAGGCCAGGGCGGTGGCGGTGAACAGGGGCAAATACAGCAGATACCCCACCAGGTCATGCCCGGTCTTGAGCAGGCAGAAGGGGCAATGATGGTGGGGATGCTCATAGACATACAGGGCCACGCTGGAAACGACGGCGGCCAGGGCGATGGCGAAGCCCAGGGCGGCAAGCAGGGCGAAGAGCCGGCCCCCCCAGCCCCGGTAGCGGTAGAGCTGGCCGACGGCAAGAACCGCCAGCCCGCTGCCATAGAGGGCGACCAGGCTGGTGGCCGGTTCCAGCCCGACCAGTTCCGCCGCCACCCCCTGGGCATCCGGGCCGAACAGTGCCCCGCAGCAGGAGGTGATCAGGTCCGGCTTCAGCCCGGCAAAGAATTGCCATTGGACGAGGGCCTCGGCCAGGGCCAGGGGGGCGATGACCAGCAGCAGGGCGTACTTGGGCCGCACCAGGGGGTAGTCCGGGGCCTGGTTGTCCACCCGGTTGAGCAGCAGCCAGGCGGCGCCGGCGAAGAACAGGGCCATCTTCAGGTACAGGGCAGGCCAGCCCCAGGCGTTGGCATTGAGCACGCCGGTGGCGCACATGGCGCCGACGAACTGGGTGGAAAGCTGCTCGGCGTTGTAGATGAAGAGCAGCAGGGAGAGCAGGTTGGCGCCGAAGACCCAGGCCACCAGGGTGGCGACCAGGTAGGTGCGTCGCTCCAGGTCGAGCTGGCGTTCGCTGCCGCTGTTCAGGTCCCAGTGGCGCAGGATGCGCAGGGCGAAGCCCGCCGCCACCAGCAACAGGCCGGCCTGGGTCAGGGAGGCCAGGGTCAGGGCGAGGAGGGCGGGGGAGAGGGGCATGGGGGTCTCAGTTCAAGTCCGAGCCAGCGATCATGGCCGAGCCAGCGTTAATGGTCGGACCGGCCCCCCTGGTTTGGGTCGGGTGACGGCGGTTGGAGGGGTGCCGTGAATAGCGGGCAGAGGAATGGATCATGAGGTCAGGCCAGACGCCCGTCGCGCAGTTCGACGACCCTTGAGACCCGGGCATGGTCGAAGACCAGGGGGTCATGGGAGCTGATGAGGACCCCCTTGCCCTGATCCGCCAGTTCCCCGATCAGGGCCAGCAGTTCCCGGGAAAGCTGGCTGTCGAGATTGGCGGTGGGTTCGTCGGCGATGAGGATGCGCGGGCTGTTGATCAGGGCGCGGCAGATGGCGGTGCGCTGGGCCTCGCCGCCGGACAGCCACTCGGCCTGGTTGTGGGCCCGTTCCGCCAGGCGGAACTGGCGCAGCAGGGCCAGGGCGCGGTCGCGCAGCTCCCGTGGCTCCGGCGCCAGGGGGTAGGCCGGGAGCATGACGTTTTCCAGCACCGTCAGGCCGCGGATCAGGTTGAAGCGCTGGAAGATGAAGCCGAAGGTGGCGCGCCGCACCTCGGTCATGAAACGTTCCGGCAGATTCGAGATCAGCCGCCCCTCCAGATGGATGCGCCCGCTGGTGGGCCGGGACAGGCAGCCGATCATGGCCAGCAGGCTGGTCTTGCCGGAGCCGCTCGGCCCCTTGAGGACGGTGACGCCGTTGGTCTCCAGCTCCAGGCTCAAGTCCTGGACCGCCCGCACCTCGTTGTGGCGGCCCTGGTTGAAGACCTTGCTGACCTGGTCGAGACGGATCATCGCATCACCTGATCCGGGTCGGTGATGGCGGCGCGCCAGATGGGGACGATGGTCGCCACCGTGTAGGGGAAGACGGTGAAGAAAAACAGGGTGGCGACCTGGAGGCCGTCGATGAAGGGCAGGGGGCGGAAGTCGGGGTAGAGCACCGCCCAGCCCTTGAGCACCGGGGCGAAAAGGGCGGCGGCGAAGAAAAAGACATGGGCGTAGGCCAGCAGATAGCCGGCCAGGAAGGCGGTCAGCGACAGGGCCGCCCCCTCCCAGAACTTCATCCGCAGCACGTCCCCGGTCTCCCAGCCGATGGCCTTGAGGATGCCGATCTCGCGTCGCTCCTCGGCGCTCAGCCCCGCCGCCCGGTCGAAGGCGAAGATGACGAAGGCCAGCAGGGCCCCGCCCAGGAGGAGGATGACCAGCCCCTGGCGCCAGCCGAAGAGGGCATCGTAGGTGCGCAGAATCTCTTCTCGGAGGATGGGGCGGGTGTCGGGCAGGGTCAGGGCGATCTTTTCCGCCACCTTGCGCACCTCGCTGGGATTGCGCACCCGCAGGACGAGATCGGTGAAGCGGTCGGCGGGGAAGGCGAAGAAGCGGCGGAAGTCCTCCGCGTTGAGCAGCATCAGGTCGCTGGACACCAGTTCGGTCTGAGCCTCCAGCAAGCCCGCAATCCGGAAGGAGAAGGGTTCGCCCTGGGCGGATCTCAGGCTCAGGTAGTCCCCCACGCCTAGCCCCCGGGCCCGCGCCACCCCGGCGCCCAGTCGGACCTCGCCCGGAGTTGGCGGCTCCTCGCGCGGCACCAACAGGGTGTAATTGGCCTTGACCGCCGGATCATAGAAGTAGCCCCACAGCCGGCCGTAGGCGTCGCTGACACCGCGGATCTGGCCCAGGCGGTGGAGGTAATCGGCGGGCATGAGATCATGCCGTCCAGCTATCAGGCGTTGCACGATCAGTTCCGGGGAGTCCGCCAGAATCAGGGCCGCCTCCCGCCGCAGGGACTGGGTGAAGAGCAGGGTCGAGGCCAGCAGGAAGACCACCAGGGTATAGACCATCAGCAGCGCCAGGTGCTTGCCGGGTCGGCGGGCCAGGGAGGAAAGGCTGTAATCCAGCAAATAGCGCTGACGCCGGAGCAGGGTCCTCATGGCCGCTCCCCCTGTTCGGACCGGTCAAGGATTGATAACGAGGTCGTCGGCTCAGGCAAGCCCGCCGTTGGCGGTACAGGCTGACCCACCCCTCTGGCCTCAGGCAAGCCCGCCGCCGGCAGTTCCGTCAGCGCTGGCCAGTCAGTCCGGACCGGAGCGGGCACCAAAGAACCGGTGGGAAAGTGCTCCAAGGCCAGGGGATGATCCTGGAAGGGGCTGTGCAGATCCGCCTGGCTGGGGTGGCGGGTATAGCGGGCCTCGGTGAAGAGGGCAAGATCCGTCAGATCCAACTGGCCCACCAGTTCCCGGCGCTGGTGCACCTCATCCGCCCCCTCTCGTAGCGCCAGGCTGGCGTGCAGGAAGGTCAGCGCCCACAACAAGAGGGCCAGGCTCACCACCCAAAGGAAGGCCCCTGACTTGCGCCATGGCGCGGGGTAGTAGGCTTCGGCTTGTTTCACGATCTGAAGACGAGAATCTGATCGGAGGACAGGGGAGAGGGTGTCTGAAGGTTAGGTTCATTCTAGCCGTACCAGACAGGCGGCCAAATGGACCTGGATCAAGGCCGAGAGCGAATGGGGCAGATGGCGATGGGCATGTGTCTTTTGCCACACATTGCCGGCCACGGTGGTTTCGCGGTCTCTGACTACAGCCTGCCAGGCGCAGTCTGGCTATAATTCCCCCCTTGAAGTCCGCCCCCTGCCCCCAAGGCCCACATCTGGCCCGAGCCGCCCCCACTCCTACCAGCACGCGGGTCACCTCCCCCAGCGGTAATCACCATGCACGAGATGTCGATCTGCGAGGGCATCCTCCAGGTGTTGGAGACGACCGCCAGCCAGCAGGGCTTCAAGCACATCAGAACGGTCTGGCTGGAGATCGGCCCGCTGGCCGGGGTGGAGGTCGAGGCGCTGCGGTTCTGCTTTGAGGCCGTGATGCGCGGCAGTCTAGCGGAGGCGGCGCGACTGGAGATTATCGAGACACCGGGTGAGGGGGTTTGTCTGCAATGTGGTGCCATCGTCCCGGTGCGGCAGCGGTTCGATCCCTGTCCGGTTTGCGATGGTTACGGCGTCCGCCTCACCCGAGGCGAAGAAATGCGAATCAAAGAGTTAGAGGTTGAATAGATGTGTACCGTGTGCGGCTGCGGCCAGGGTGAAACCCGTATCGATGGTCAGGAACTGGCCCCGGAGATGGATCACCATCATCACCCAGATCATGACCATGATCATGGCCACCATCATGACCATGTTCATCTCCACGCCCACGTTCATTCACACGGGCCAGACCCCGCTCATGACCTGACTGAAGGGCATCATCATGCCCATGGCGACGCCGGACACCATCACTACGGCCTGGGTCCCGCCCACGCTCACGCCCCGGGGCTCAGCCAGGGCCGCATGGTGCAGATCGAACAGGATATCCTCGGCAAGAACAATCAGTACGCCGCCGCCAATCGCTCCTGGTTCCAGGCCCATGGCATCCTGGCACTCAACCTGGTCTCCAGCCCCGGCTCCGGCAAGACCAGCCTCCTGACCCGCAGTATCCAGGACCTCAAGGACCAGTACCCCCTGGCGGTGATCGAGGGCGATCAGCAGACCAGTCACGACGCCAACCGCATCCGCGCCACCGGCGTCCCGGCCCTGCAGATCAACACCGGCAAGGGCTGCCACCTGGACGCCCACATGGTCGGTCATGCCATCGAGAGCCTTGCCCTTTCCCCGCGCAGCCTGCTGTTCATCGAGAACGTCGGCAATCTGGTCTGCCCGGCGGCCTTCGACCTGGGCGAGGCCCACAAGGTTGCCATCCTCTCGGTCACCGAGGGGGAGGACAAGCCGCTCAAGTACCCGGACATGTTCCATGCCGCGGACCTGCTGCTCCTCAACAAGATCGACCTGCTCCCCTATCTGGATTTCGATGTTGCCCAGTGCATCGCCTACGCCCAGAGGGTCAATCCGGACATCAGGGTCCTCCAGGTGTCCGCCCGCAGCGGTGAGGGGCTGGAGGCCTGGTATGCCTGGCTGCGGGAGCGGATGGCGGGTTGAAATAAGCCCTGGCTGGGCCGCGTCCCCGCGGATCTGGCCTTGAGGTGAATCACCGTCCCCCTCTCCCCACCCCCCCCTCGCCGGGGGAGGGAGCGAGAGCATCAGCGGCTTGTGCTGCCGCAGCCATCCCTGGCCTCAGTAAGTGTGGCCGTTTACCCGGAGGATGCCTAACCGCGTCTGGCCTTTGGGTGGATGAAATTCAGGCGTTGCGGAGGTCGGGGTACGCTTGGGCGATGCCGGCAAACTCATCGAAGCCGGCGAGGAAGGCCTCCACCACCTGGGGGTCGAACTGCTTGCCGCTCTGGGACTGGATGTAGTCCCGGGTGACCGTCAGGCCCCAGGCCGGTTTGTAGACCCGGCGGGTGGTGAAGGCATCGAAGACATCGGCCAGGGCCATGAGCCGCGCGGGCAGGGGGATGGCCTCCCCCGCCAGGCCCTCGGGATAGCCGGTGCCGTCCCAGCGTTCGTGGTGGCTGATGGCGATGGCCCGGGCGAGATCCAGGTAGGCGAGGGCGGCCTGGCGCTCCTCCGCGGGGCAATCCGCCAGGGCGGCCTCAGCCTGACCCATGACCCGGGTCAGGATCTCGCCCCCCAGCCGGCTATGGGTCTTGACGACCTCGAATTCCGTGGCGTCCAGCCCCCCGGGCTTGAGCAGGATACGTTCGGGGATGCCGATCTTGCCGATGTCATGCAGTTGGGAGGCCTTGCCGATGAGGCTGATCCGGGCCGGGGTCAGCTCCGCGGCGAACCGTGGCCGTTCCGCCAGCCGGGTGGCGAGGACCTCGACGTAGCGGCGGGTACGCGGGATATGCTGACTCGCCTCCATTTCGCGGGTTTCCACCAGGTCCGCCAGGGTCCCGAGGATGGCGTTTTGCAGTACCTGGCTGTATTGCGCCCGCTGGCTGACGATGGTCCGGGCCTTTTCCCGGTCCAGGCCGGGACTCAGCTTCGTCAGGTCCGTAGGGTCGCCATCGAGGATGAGGGGATCGTGATCGGTCATGAGGGTCAGAAGGGGGCGCAAGGCCCGGCCCCGGGGTCAGAGGACATTAGGCCGGGCACCGGGAGACATTGGCCCGGGCCGCGTTTGCTAGCCGAGACCAAGGATATGGTAGCCCGTGTCGACGTAGATGATCTCGCCGGTGATCCCGGAGGCGAGGTCGGAACAGAGGAAGGCGGCGGCGTTGCCGACCTCCTCGATGGTGACATTACGGCGCAAGGGGGTCTTCTCCTCCACCTGCTTGAGCATGGAGCGGAAGTCGGAAATGCCCGAGGCGGCGAGGGTACGGATGGGTCCGGCGGAGAGGCCATTGACCCGGGTGCCCTTGGGCCCCAGGGAGGCGGCCAGGTAGCGGACGTTGGCCTCCAGGCTCGCCTTGGCCAGGCCCATGACGTTGTAGTGGGGTACGGCGCGCTCGGCGCCGAGATAGCTAAGGGTGAGGAGGGCGCCGTTGCGGCCCGCCATCATCTCTCGGCCGGCCTTGGCCAGGGCGGCGAAGCTGTAGGAACTAATGTCGTGGGCGATGGCGAAGCCCTCGCGGGTCACGGCGTCCACGTAGTCGCCCTCCAGTTGCTCCCGGGGGGCAAAGCCGATGGAGTGGACGATGCCGTCCAGGCCGTCCCAGCGCTGGCCTAGCTCGCGGAAGCAGGCGGCGATCTGGTCGTCGCTGGCCACGTCCAGGGGCAGCACGATGTCCGAGCCGCACTTGGCCGCCACCTCCTCGACCCGGCCCTGGAGCTTGTCGCCCTGGAAGGTGAAGGCCAGGGACGCCCCCTGCGCATGCATCGCCTGGGCGATGCCCCAGGCGATGGAGCGGTTGCTGGCGACGCCGGTGATGAGAATTTTTTTGTCTTGCAGGAAGCCCATGACGCGCGAACCTCGATTGTTGGCAAAATATCCGGGGTCAAGGCCAGGTCCAAGACCAAGGCAGTGATGGCCCCGGCGGCGCATTGGCGACTGGGACACCCGGCAAGCGGGCAACATTACCGAATCCGCGCCACCGGCGGAAGGGTAGGCGAGCAATTGTTCCCGGCGCGGGGCACGGCGATCCGCCTCGCCCAGCCGGTTGCCGGTCGGTGATGAGCAGCGGAAGGGGGCGGATGTCGGCCAGAGCGATGAGCGCCCAGTCACCCTTGCCGTTGGCAGATCTTTCATAAATACAGCGCCATGAGAGCCATATTTCATACCCCCTTTCACCTTGTCGGCTGGATGCTGGGGCTCTGCCTGACGTTACTGGCCGGTTGCGGGGATGGACCCTGGAACAATCCCTGGCCGCAGGACGAGGCGGGGGCCAATATCCTCTACGCTTCCTTCGAAGAACGCCCCAAGCACCTGGATCCGGCCCGGTCCTATAGCGCCAACGAATACGCCTTCCTGGCGCAGATCTACGAGCCCCCCTTGCAGTATCACTTTCTGTTGCGGCCCTATCGGCTCGTGCCCCTGACCGCCACCGACCTACCCCAGCCCGCTTACTTCGCCGCCGATGGCCGGCCCCTGCCCGGCGACGCCCCGGCGGAGACCATCGCCTGGACCGATTATGTCATTCAGATCCGGCCCGGCATCCGTTACCAGCCGCATCCGGCCCTGGCCCGGGACGAGGCCGGGGCCTATCGCTACCATGCCCTTACCCATGCCGATCTTCGGGCGATCAGGGACTTGGCGGACTTTCCCCAGACCGGGACCCGGGAGTTGACGGCGGCGGACTATGTTTACCAGATTAAACGCCTGGCGACCCCCTGGCGGCATTCACCCATCGCCGGGTTGTTGGGGGAGCATATCCATGACTTTCAGGAACTGACGGCGAGGATCGAGGCCGCGGGTGAGCCTCCCTTTCTGGATCTTCGCGCCATCCCTTTCGCCGGGGCCGAGGCCCTGGACCCCTATCGCTATCGCATCCGGATCAATGGCAAATACCCCCAGTTCCTCTATTGGCTGGCCATGCCCTTCTTCGCCCCCATGCCTTGGGAGGCGGAGAAGTTTTATGACCAGCCCGGGATGCAGGCGCTCAATCTGACTCTGGACTGGTATCCCATCGGCACCGGTCCCTACTATCTCAGCGAAAACAATCCGAACCTGCGCATGGTCTTGACGCGCAATCCTCACTTTCATGGTGAGCTGTATCCCAGCGAAGGCATGCCGGAGGACCTGGCCGCCGGCCTGTTGGCGGACGCCGGCCAGCCCATGCCCTTCATCGACCGCGCCCTGTATGCCCTGGAAAAGGAGAACATTCCCTACTGGAACAAGTTTCTGCAAGGCTGGTACGACAGCTCCGGGATCAGCTCGGATGCCTTTGATCAGGCCATCCGCCTCGATGCCCAGGGGGGCGCCGGGCTGACGGAGGCCATGGCGGCGAAGGGCATCGACATGCTCACCGCCGTGGAGACCTCCATCTTTTACCTGGGGTTCAACATGCTCGACCCGGTGATCGGGGGTGATTCGGAACGTGCCCGCCTCCTGCGCCGGGCCATCGCCATCGCCGTGGATCAGGAGGAATACATCGCCATCTTCGCCAATGGCCGCGGCCTGCCAGCCCAAGGGCCACTACCACCGGGGATTTTTGGCCATCGCGAGGGGTCATCGGGAGTCAATCCCTACGTTTACCGCTGGAAAAAGATTGAACAGGGAGATAATTGGGAACAAGAAGAAAACGACCCAACCCATTATAATAAAAAGGAAAGTGATAAAAAGGACCTGGCCTCGGGTGGGCGAATGGAAGGGAAAGAAATGCCCCTAACCCCTTATAAAGGTAAACAACAGGAAGAAAAAACCCTAACCCCAGGCGCGGAAGGTGAACAGGAGGAACAGGATAAACAGGAGGTACAGGATGAACAGGAGGAAATGCTGCTAACCTCTTCTGGGCAAAAGGGTCAGGCAGTGCGCCTGAGTCTGGAGGAGGCCCAGGCGCTCATGGTCCAGGCCGGCTATCCCGGGGGGCGGGACCCGGCCACCGGTCAGGCCCTCAATCTCTATTACGAGGCAGTAGCCAGCGGCCCGGACGACAAGGCGCGGCTCGCCTGGCTGCGCAAGCAGTTCGCCAAGCTGGGCATCGAGCTGGTGGTGCGGGCCACCGACTACAACCGCTTCCAGGAGAAGATGCGCCTGGGTACCGGCCAGCTCTTCACCTGGGGCTGGCACGCCGACTACCCGGACCCCGAGAACTTCCTCTTCCTGCTCTACGGTCCCAACGGCAAGGTGGCCAGCGGGGGCGAAAACGCCGCCAATTACGCCAACCCGGAGTTCGACCGCCGCTTCGAGCGCATGAAGGACCTGGACGACGGCCCCGAGCGCCAGGCCCTCATCGACGAGATGATCGCCATCGCCCGCCGCGATGGCCCCTGGGTCTGGGGCTACTACCCCAAGGCCTTCAGTCTGCACCACGGCTGGCTGAGCAACCTCAAGCCCAACGACATGGCCACCAACACCCTCAAATACCGCCGCCTGGACCCGGAACTTCGCCAGCGGCAGCGGGAGGCATGGAATCAGCCGGTGCTCTGGCCCCTCTGGCTGGGGGCGGGCATGCTGATCCTGGCGGTCCTGCCCGCCATCCTCGGCTATCGCCGCCGGGAGCGGCGGCGGGGCTTGTCATAAGGTTGGTGAACACGTTGATTCACCGCGCATCCATGCGCCGAGTGTCTGCTGTTCCGGAGGTGTTCCGAAGGTAATGTTTGGACCGCTCGCGCCCTGGGAGACCTTTGGCGGCACAAGAGGCTGATGTTCTTACTCCCTCCCCCCTGGTGGGGGAGGGTCGGGGAGAGGGGGTCTGAACGGCAACCAATCTCGGCTCTCAGAACATAGCTCTCAGAACATAGCTCTTGATCATGTACGGCTTAATCACGTACGCTAACAGGAGCTATTGAGGTCGCCATGATGCCAAGAGAATCCACGAAAACTTCCCGCCTGGAAGCTCGGGTATCGCCCGAGGTTTTGGTCGTACTCCGCCGCGCCGCTGAACTCCAGGGCCGCAGTGTCAGCGATTTTATCGTTGCCGCCGCCCAGGACGCGGCGCATCGAGCCATTGAGGAGGCCAGCATCATCCGCTTATCCGTCGAGGATCAGCAACGGTTTGCGGAGGCCTTGCTGAACCCGGACCCGCTAACACCCTCCATGGAACGTGCCGTCGCGCGCTATCTGGGTCAGGGCGAGTAAAGGTCGGTGATCGCAACCGGATTTCATATCGAACTGCTGGGAGGCCAGGAGCGTTCGGCCTTTTGTAGCGGCGTTGACGTTCTGGACCGGTATTTTAGGGAGCAGGTGACGCAGGACATCCGGCGTCGCGTCAGTAATTGCTTTGTGTTGCTTGACCCTGAGAACAAGATTGCCGGCTACTACACCTTTGCGGCGGCGAGTATCCCCCTCCTCGACCTGCCCGACAGCCTTGCCCGACGCCTACCACGCTACCCTTCACTCCCGGCGGGACTCATTGGGCGCCTCGCGATTGACAGCCGTTACCAGCGTCAAGGTTGGGGTGCTCTCCTGGTCGTCGATGCGGTTGCCCGCGCCTTACGAGCGGAACCGGCGATTTATGCCCTTATCGTGGATGCCAAGGACGACCAGGCCATCGCTTTTTACCGCCGCCTGGGATTTCATCGCCTTGCCAGCCAAGCCAAACGGTTATTCATCCCCGTTAGCGAGATGGCAAAGCGCATTTCAGGCTAGGGTTACGCCGACTGGACAGCAGCACCCCGCGCACGCGGAAGGTCCAGGGCTGGCCCTGGAAACTGACCCGCTCCCCGCGTGCCGCCAGTTGCCGCTCCACCACATGGGGCATGTAGAGGGTGGAGAGGACCTTGTAATCCGACCAGCCGCCGGCGATGCCCATGGCGAAGCCCTTGGGATCGACGAAGCCAAAGTTCTGGGTACGGGTAGCCGGGTCCAGGATCCAGACGATGAAGTCGGGATAGAACCAGTCGGAATCGTCCAGTTATCAACCCGTCGCCATGGTCTGGAGTTGGCTCCAACTCAGAAAAAGTCGGTGGTGATGCCCAGGCAGCGGGCGGAAATCCCAACGGCGATAAAACGCCAGGGCCCGGTCGTCGATGCAGTCGAGGATTACGGCGACGAAGGGGAAGGTCTGCCCGGCGTGGTGGCAATCCACTTGCGCCTGGGCGAGCAGGCGTCGGCCATGGCCTTGCCCCTGATCAGTGTCGCGAATACCCAACCAGGCCAGGACGGCGACCGGGAGGTTACGTCGCGGCAGGCGACGGTAGAGGTCCGGCGGCAGGTCAGCGAAATCAATTTGCGCGGTCGCGAGCGTGTAGAAACCAGCAATGGTCCCTAGCGGATCGATCAGGACCTTGGTTGCGGAAAGGTGCTTTTCCTGATGCTGCAGCGCCTGGTTCGCCAGCCAGTCGTCAACCTGAACCTGTCCGCTGCGCAATGCCGACCGCGGGTGGTCCCGTCGGAGTGGCTCGACGCGGTATTCGTGAGGGAAGCGGACGGTGCTCATTCGCCGCGCATCAGCGCGGCCAGCGACTGCTGCGCCCCGGTAAGGGCGGTCGGTTCTTGTAGCGCCTGCCAGAATTCCTGTTGCTCCGCGGGTGTCAGCAAAATCACCTGCTGCTCCGCGGCCTGTATCTCGCTGCGGGCTTGGGCGACCACAACCGACCGGACATAATCACTGACGCTAACATGGCGCATCTCCGCCGCTCGGGCAACAATCGACTTGCTGTCCGGATCGAGACGGACCATGAGGGAAGCGGAGGCGTGGACCATGGACGAAGTCGCCTGGCTGACAGTAAATACGGGGAATTGTATAGCGGTATGCAGTACAATCCAAGCTAATGTCTTGACTCCCAAGCCTCGCCGCTGTTCACGCCATGTCCCGCCGCTCCCTGCCCATCGGCATCCAAACCTTCCGCGAGATCCGCGAAGGTGACTTCTACTATGGTGTCCTTTAATTGGAGGAAGAGGAGGGAGGTCCCTATCATTGCGAGCATGAGCCTGCATCGTGAACAAGGGTATGGTATGCAACGGCTCTCGGTGTCCTAGCCGAGGAAGGGGATATCACCATGGCACTTGATTTATCGGACACCTTCGTGGTTGGCATCTCGGCGACCGCGCTCTTCGACATGACGGAAAGCGATGGCGCCTTCCAGGCCAAGTTCGCCGAGGACCGCGAGACCGCCGTGGCGGAGTATCGTGCCTACATGCTGGAGCGGGAGAATGAGCCCCTGGCCGATGGGACTGGCATGCCGCTGGTACGCTCGCTGTTGGGACTGAACCGGTTCCAGGCGGCGAATGACCGTTCCCCCCTGGTGGAAGTCGTGGTGATGTCCCGCAATAGCCCGGAGACGGGCGTGCGCGTCTTTAACAATATCCGCGCCCGCGGCCTGCAGATCAGTCGCCACGCCTTCACCGGGGGCGAATCCGTCGTCGATTACCTCGACGCCTTCGATGTCGATCTCTTCCTGACCACCAATGTCAAGGATGCGCAACGGGTCATTGACGACAAGGTCTGCGCCGCGGCGATCGTCAAGAAACCCCCGGCGGATCGGCCACCCTTGCCTGAAGACCAGGTCCGCATCGCCTTTGATGGCGACGCCGTGCTCTTCGACGATGCCAGTGAGCTGGTTTTCAAGTTTGAAGGTATCGATCAATTCCATACCAATGAAGACTCCCGGCAGGATGAACCCCTGAGTGATGGGCCCTACGCCATCCTGCTGCGCAAGCTCTCCCGCCTGCAAGGCCGCCTGCCGTTGATGGTGGAATTTTCGCCCGTGCGCATCGCCATCGTGACGGCACGGAGCTCGCCGGCTGAAATGCGGGTCATCAAGACGTTGCGCCACTGGGGGGTCTACGTTAACGAGATCTTCTTCCTGGGCGGCGTCGAGAAGACGGCGGTCGTCAAGGCGTTCAAGGCGCACATCTTTTTTGATGACAAGGATCTGCACCTCGATCGCGCCGCCCGGTTCATCCCCGCCGGCAAGGTGCCCTATCGGTCGGACTCGCTACTCAACGACCCGCCTGATGGTGCTGAAGGCTAGTATCCGGTCCGCACGGGAAAATTTGGCCGGGTATTACGGCGACCAATGGTCGATTACAACTAACTGATAATATAACGTTATTTAACTAAATCCCTTTTCGCTAACAGTTCTGTAAGAATCCATCTGGAGCAGCTACGAATGAGCATCCCCCTCGTAACAGCAAGACCCATCGAATATCTGGATGGTCGGATTACCGTCCACCCTGATATTTGTAACGGCCACCCGACTATCCGCAGCATGCGGATCACAGTGGAAACCGTGCTCGGGTTCCTGAGCGCTGGGGATTCAGCCGATGAGATTCTTTATCAATACCCATCGTTGGAGCCCGCTGACATTGATGCCTGCCTTCGCTTTGCGGCAGAGTTGATGGCACATCGCTACACCCTGCAAAAGGTAGCCTGATGCCGAGTTTCCTGATTGACGTCAATCTGCCCTATCGGTTCTCGCTTTGGTCAGGCGGTGATTTTGAGCACATGCGCGATGTCGGCGAGGATTGGACCGATACCCAGATTTGGGGGTATGCCCAGGAGCGGAATCTGGTGATTGTCTCCAAGGACACAGATTTCTCGGACCGTGCGCTGGTTAGCAAGCCACCGCCGCGGGTTATTCACGTGCGCCTGGGCAACATGCGCATGAGGGATTTTCATGGCCTTATCACCCAGCTATGGCCGCAGGTCGTCGAGCTGAGCGCGATGAACCGGCTGGTAACCATCTATCGGGATCGCATCGAGGCCATTGAGTGAACGACGAAACCAAACTCTATTCCCTGATCCCATGACGGGCGGTTATGTCTTGTGACCAGAGCCGGATAATTTTGCCCTCAGAATGAACAACATTGCGCAACGTGTGATCACCGATGAATGATGAATGATGAATGCTGGATCTGACGGCCACCTCCCGGCATGACCGCCTACCTCCTGCGCCGCGTCCTTTACGCCCTGCCGATCCTACTCGGGGTGAACCTCATCACCTTCGTGCTATTTTTCGTCGTCAACTCGCCGGACGACATGGCGCGGATGCAACTGGGCGCCAAGCGGGTGACCCCCGAGGCCATCGCCACCTGGAAGGCGGAGCGGGGCTACGACCTGCCGCTGCTGTTCAACGCCCAGGCCGAGGGGCTTGAGCGTCTGACCCGGACCATCTTTTTCGACAAGTCCCTGCGGCTCTTCCTCTTGGATTTTGGCACCTCGGATGCCGGGCGGGACATCGGTCATGACATCGGCCAGCGCATGTGGCCGAGTCTGGCGGTGGCGGTGCCGGTGCTGCTGGTGGGGTTGCTGGTGAACATCAGCCTGGCCCTGTTCATCGTCCTCTTCCGCGGGACCTATATCGACTTGGCGGGGGTGGTGCTGCTGGTGGCCATGCTGTCCATCTCCAGCCTCTTCTACATCATCGGCGGCCAGTTTTTGCTGGGCAAGCTGCTGCGCCTGGCGCCGATCTCCGGTTACGCCCAAGGGCTGGAGGCGTGGAAATTCCTGATCCTGCCGGTGATCGTCGGCGTCATGGGTGGGATCGGCTCCGGGGCGCGGTTCTATCGCACCCTCTTCCTGGAGGAGGCGGGCAAGGACTATGTGCGCACGGCCCGCGCCAAGGGGCTGGGGGAACGGCTGGTGCTCTTTCGTCATATCCTGGGCAATGCCCTGATCCCCATCCTGACCGGGGTGGTGGTGGTCCTGCCCTTGCTCTTCATGGGCAGCCTGCTCACCGAGTCCTTCTTTGGCATCCCGGGCCTGGGCAGCTACACCCTGGATGCCATCAACAACCAGGACTTCGCCATCGTCCGGGCCATGGTCTTCCTCGGGTCGGTGCTCTACATCCTTGGCCTGGTCCTGACGGATATTTCCTACACGTTGGTGGACCCCCGGGTGAGGTTGAGTTGATTCGCGGATAGGGCAAAGACCACCGCCGTTCCCTTTCCCATAGCCGTCATTTGGCTCATTCCCTTTTCCAGTCATCCTATCCCGTCACCAGGCAGCGCCCCTTTCCGGCCAGCCTCGGGTCACCCCACTCATCCCCCTTTTTACCGAACTACCCGTCACCATGCCCGTCCTGCTCCTGACCGACGCCTTTGTCTTCCTCCTGCTGGGGTTGCTGCTGGCCTACGGTCTCCACGCCGCGCGCCATGAACACCTGCGCGCGCCCTGGCGCCGGGTGGTCGCGAGCCGGGTGGGCCTGGTCTCCCTGGTGGTGCTGGGTTGCTATGCGGCGATCGGCTTACTGGATACCATCCACTTTCATCCGCGCCTGGAACCTGAGCCGCGCCCGGAGGCGGGGTCCGCGACCGCGCCGGTTGCCGGCGCCGGGCAATCGGCACCAGCCCATTACGCGCCGGAGGTGCTGAGCCTGCTGGACCTGTGGCTGGCGCCCCTGCGGGAGCGTCAGGAAATGACCTATTCCGCCCCCTTCGCGACCCATCTTCAGGCCATGGAAACCCAAACCCTGGCGGATGGCACCAGCCAGCGGGTCTATCCGCGCCTGCGTCATGGCGGCGTCCATCTGGCCAACCCCGACGTTGATCGGGGGGGTGATATCGCGGCGACCCTGCTCCTCGGGATGGGGAAGGGCCTCATTCTTTGGGGGCTGCTGGTGATGCTGCTGGGGGCGGCGGCCCTGACCTGGCGGCGCGGCACCTGGGGCTTCAGGGCCTGGTGGCTCGGCCTGCGGGAGCTGGCCCGCGGCCGGACCCGCATCCCCTGGCGGGTGGGGCTTCTGACCCTGGGGCTGATGCTGGTGCTGGGGTGGGGCCTCGCTGACCTGGCGGTCAAGTACCACGTCCTGGGCACCGACAAGGTCGGGGAGGACGTCCTCTATCAGGCCCTCAAGAGCATCCGCACCGGTCTGGTCATCGGCACACTCACCACCCTGGTCATGCTTCCGGCGGCCCTGCTGCTGGGCATCATGGCCGGCTATTTTCGTGGCCTGGCGGATGACGTCATCCAGTACCTCTATACCACCCTCAATTCCATTCCCGGGGTGCTGCTCATCGCCGCCGCCGTGCTCATGCTCCAGGTCCACATGGCCAATCACGAGGCGGAGTACACCAGCCTGGCCCAGCGGGCGGACCTGCGCCTGTTCTTTCTCTGCCTGATCCTGGGGGTGACGAGTTGGACCGGCCTGTGCCGCCTGTTGCGGGGGGAGGCCCTGAGATTGCGCGAGGCGGACTATGTCCAGGCCGCCCAGGCCCTGGGGGTCGGGCACCTGGCCATCCTCGGCCGGCACATCCTGCCCAATGTCATGCACCTGGTGATCATCACCCTGACCCTGGACTTCAGCGGCCTGGTGCTGGCGGAGGCGGTGTTGTCCTATATCAACATCGGTGTCGACCCGACCATGAATTCCTGGGGCAACATGATCAATGGGGCGCGGTTGGAACTGGCGCGGGAACCCATCGTCTGGTGGTCCCTGGCCGGGGCCCTGGTCTTTATGTTCGTCCTGGTGCTGTTCGCCAATCTGATGGCGGACGTGGTGCGGGATGCCTTTGATCCCCGCTGCCGGGACTAGCACGGCCCTGATGAACCGGAGGGGAAGCAGGGCTAAACTGCTGGTCAGGCGCGCCAGCTTCATCGGCATTGCCGATTCTGGGGGCGGGGCACTATCATTTGCCCCCCTCAATCGCGGTTAGATGAAGGACCCACCCACCATGCCCTCGGAAGACAAGGTCCGCCTGGCGGTTTTTGGCAGTTTTTATCGGGGTCGGGAGGTCCTGCGGGAGGCGTTGCACGGCCCCCTGGCCCGGCTTGTCCAGGTCGTGGGGGTGGCGACGGATGATCCGTCTCAGTCCTACGTCAGCCCGCATAAACGGGTCTGGCAATATCCCCACGAGCCCTGGGAAGAGCGGATGGTCACGGAACTGGCCGCGACCGCCGGCATCCAGGTCTTCAACGGCCGGGTCAAGACCGAGGAGTTCCACGCCCTCTTCAGTCAGCGCTGGCGGCCGGATCTGTGCATCATGGCCACCTTCGGCCAGCGCATCGACGCCCACCTGTTCGACTATCCGCGGCTGGGGTTTTACAACCTGCATCCCTGCCTCGATGACGGCTGGCCTTCCCGCTATCGGGGTGGCAATCCCTTCGCCGCCCTCATGGCCGAGGGCCGAACCCATGGGGTGATCGCGCTGCATCGCGTCGATGCCGATTTCGATACCGGGGAGCTGATCGCCTATTCGCCGCCCTTCCCCTTGCCGCCGGACGCCAGCGTGGTGGAGATGCACAAGCTCACCGCGCCGGTGGCGGCGGAACTGGCGGCCAGGGAACTGGAACGGATTATCTTGGCGGCGTGCTCCGCACCTTCGTGGCAGCCAAACCCAGGTACAGCCTGGGGCCCAGACCGGGGCCCGAGCCCGGTCGCTGCCCAGAGCGCCTGACGGGCTAACCCCATACCCCACATCATCTGGCCTCCTTGCCGCACCACGAAGACCTCATCATGCCCCAGTCCCCAGCGGTCCCGCCGCCCGACGTCGCGCCGGATCTAGCCGGACAAGCCGCCTCCCCCATCCATTTTTTCCGCAATTACAACCGGGCCATCGCCCTGGCCTATGGCGGCATTCTCCTGGGCCTGTTGGTCTTTTTTGGCTATCAGTTGCGCCTGAAGCTGGACGACCAGATTGGCCTGATCCAGGCCAGCTTTCAGCGTTACAGTCAGTTCATCGAATTCGTGATCCGCTCTTCGACCGACCACCTGGAAACCTTGCGCATGCTGGTGCAGGACGAGGGTCAAGGGGGTGGCGTGGGCGCCCCGCCGCCGGACCTGTCGGCGTTCACGCTCAAGATGGAGGGGGAACGGACGCGCTTCAGCCTTGACGATGCCCAGGATTGGGACATGACCGGGAACCTGGTGGGGCTGGGCCCTCTCGAGGGGCGTTCAGCCTATTTTTATCGGGATCTGAACCTGGCCCTGGTCCTGAACGATGGTTTCCGTTCCCTGGCCTTCACCCTGCCCAATGCGGTCCGAGCCCGCTTCATCTCTCATCAGGACTTCGTGCTTTCCTCCCCCTGGCGCGCCTCCGCCACCCAGCCCTTCAGCCGGTCCGTCTATCTGGAACCGGTGTGGGAACTGGGCCTACCCAACCGGAATCCGGACCGGGAAAAATATTGGGCGCCGATCTATTTCAGCGGCCCGCAACAGGGCCTGCTGATCCCGGTTGCGGTGCCTGTCTATCGGGATGACCGCTTCGTCGGGGTCATCGCCATCGATACCAGCCTCGACTATCTGAATCGCATCAACGCCGATTTCGGGTATCCGCTGGGGACCGCCTATCTGGCTGATGCCCTGGATCGGGTGCTGGCTCACACCGGGCTGTATGCCAATCCCCTGACCGTGGAGGAGGCGCCGCCACTGGCGGATGCCCTGCCGTCAGGCCTGAGGTCGCGGCTGGACGCCCTGGCGGCCCTGCCCCTCGACGTGCCCACGGATCTGGACGGGCACCTGGTGATGCGCCACCGCTTCATCTCGGCCCCCTGGACCCTGACCTACACGGTGCCGCGGGCCGAACTGTGGGGCAAGGTCCTGGCCGACTATGGCCCGGCCATGCTGGCCATGCTCGTGGGCCTTACCGCGGTGATGGCGGTGACCTACCTGGTGACGTCACGGGAATTCGTGGGGCCGGCCGCCAAACTGGTCCAGCACCTGGCGGCGGAGGCGCGCTTCCAGCCACCGACCAAGATCCCCTTGGTGCCCTCGGCCTGGCGCCCCTGGTTCAATGCCGTGACCAAGGCCTTTCGTGAATCCATCCAACTCATGGCCTTGCGCCAGGAACTCGATGTCGCCGCCCGGATGCAACTGGCGATGCTACCCCATGCCTGGCCGGTCCACACCACTTACGGCCTGTGGGGCACCATGCGCCCGGCCAAGGAGGTGGGGGGGGACTTTTACGATCATTTCGAACTGGCCGACGGTCAGCGCGGCATGGTGGTGGCGGATGTCAGCGGCAAGGGGATCGGTCCCGGTCTCTTCGGCATGATGGCCAAGACCCTGCTGCGCGCCAGGGCCACCCAGGGGTCCCTCGACCTCGCCCAGGTCATCGAGCAGGTCAACGACGAACTCTCCGCCGACAACGACAGTTGCATCTTCGTCACCCTCTTTTACGGCCTGTTCGATCCGGCCACCGGGATGTTGCGTTTCGTCAACGCCGGCCATCCGCCACCCCTCCTGGTGCATGCGGACGGCCAGGAGGAATACCTGCCGGTCCTGGGCGGCATCGCCCCGGGCATCCTGTCGGGGGCGGTCTATCCCCAGGGAGAAGTCCCGTTGCAGCCGGGTGATACCCTGATCATCTACAGCGATGGGGTGACGGAGGCCATGAACGCCGCCAACCAGGAGTTCGGCATGGAAAGGCTGGCCGCGGCCTTCCGTGGTCAGCCGCCGGTCTCGCCCACCGAAGCCGTGGAACGGACCCTGACCGCCGTGCAGACGTTCGTGGCCGGGTATGAACAGTCCGATGACATCACCTGCGTCGCACTCGGCTTTCACCCCGGCGACCTGGCGTCCAGCCAGCGGGAGATGAGGACATGACCATCCTGGCCGCTGATGGGCCTCGTCCCCCCGCGCGAGTGAGAGCCGGTTCCCTGGCGCGACCCGGCCCTTGGAAGCCATCCATCCCGAAGGCGCGACCCGGCACGGTGTCGCGAACTGGCCTTTCGGCGCAACCTGTGGCGGCAGTTCGCCTTCGACATGGGTGGAGGCGCTGGTGGGCGCTGGCCTTGCTGTGGCTGACCCTGCTCCCGCCCGTCGCTGGCCTGGCCCAGGAGCCCCCCGTGAACCGCCTGGAGGCGATCAAGGACCGGGGGGTGCTGGTCGTGGGCGTCAAGAAGGATGTCCCGCTCTGGGGCTACCTGAATCCTCAAACGGAGCAGCTCGAGGGCCTGGAACCGGACCTGGCCCAAGACCTCGCCGACCAGCTCGGGGTACGTCTAGAACTCAAGGGCCTGCTCACCGCCGAACGGGAGGATAAACTCCGGAGGCGCGAGGTCGATGTCCTGATCGCGACCGTCGCCGACACCCCGGACCGGCGCGACCGGATGACCATGGTCCGGCCCCATTATCACGCCTCGGGTACCAGCGTCCTGGCGCGGCGCGGCGAGGGTTTTCGCCAATGGTCGGACCTGCGTCACCGTCGCGTCTGCTCGCGCCGCGATGCCTTCTTCAACCGCCCGGTGGCGGTGACCTATGGCGCGGATATCGTCGCCCTCTATAGCGCCAACCACGCCCTAGCCGCCCTACGTGACGGTCGGTGCGCCGCCTTCCTCTATGGCGACACCCAGATCGTCTCCCTGTTGCGGGATCCCATCTACCGCGACCGTTACGAGATGCCCCTGCCGCCGATCGAGCTCACCCCCTGGGCGGTGGTCATCCACCCCGACGACCGGGGCAGCGACCTGGAGGCGGCGGTTTCCGCGGCCATCGTCGGCTGGTATCGCGGGGGGCTCCTGACCCGCCTGGAGGACAAGTGGGGCATCCCCGTCCCCGAATTTACCCGCCAGCGCGAGGCCCTCTGGCAGCGTCAGGAGGCTGGACGCTATTTCTGCGGCGAGGTGGTGGGCCCGGAGACGCCCGCGGAATGCCTTTGATGGCCCGAAGCCTCTCCCGCCAGCCGGAGGGGCTGTTGCTTACCCTTGTTTCGCGCGGCTTATCCCGTCTATCGCCGTGCCTGCTTGCGCTGCTTTCGCGGAGCCTTTTCCGCTTGCCGCCGCGCCTGTTGCTGCTTCTGAGCCTGCTGCCGCTCGCCGCCCCGGCGACGGAGACGGGCGCCACCCTGGCCGCCATCCGCGAGACCGGCATCCTGCGTATCGGGGTCAAGGCCGACTTCCCTCCCTTTGGCATGATCAACGCCCAGGGAGAACCCGAGGGCTTTGAGATCGACCTGGCCCGCGACGTGGCGCGGCGCCTCGGGGTCACCCCGCACTTCGTCAAGGTCACGACCGAGAACCGGCTGCACAAGCTGGAGCAGGGGGCGGTCGATCTGGTGATCGCCACCACCGCCGATACCGCCGAACGCCGCAAAATCGCCACGGCCATCGAACCCGCCTACTATGCCGGCGGTGTGACCCTAATGGTGGGGCCGGGACAAAGGGTCACCGACTGGAGTGCCCTGAGGGGCAAGCGCGTCTGTGCCACCCAGGGGGCCTATTTCAACCGGCCCATGAGCGAACGCTATCTGCTCGACCTAGAGGTCTACCGCGACACCCGGGATGCCCTGCTCGGATTGCGGGACGGGCGCTGTATCGGTTACCTCTACACCAACAGTGCCATCGACGGCTTTCTGGCCAAGGAGGAGTGGGCGGGTTATCAGGCCCCCCTGCCACTGGCGTTGATCGCCCCCTGGGCGATGATGATCGGCCGCAACGAAAAGGGCGGGGAGTTCGAACGCCTCCTGGGGGATATCGTCGCCGATTGGCACCGCTCCGGATTCCTGATCGAGCGCGAACAGGCTTGGGGCATCCGTCCCGCGCAATATCTGCGCGACACCCGCGCCCTGTGGCAGGCCCGGGACGACCAGGGCCAGCACCTCTGTCAGCGCGAGCCCGATGGCGACTGGCCCCTCGGTTGCCGGGAGGCGACGCTGATCACCGCCGGGGAGGCCGAGGGCTTGCACAATCTCGGGCTGAAGTTCAAGGAATGGACCGGGGTCGATTTGAGTTTTCTCTACGATCCCTTTGACCGAGAACGCTTTCTGCGTGGCCTGGGGGTGACGGTCCTGATGATGCTGTCCTGCGTCCTGGCTAGCCTCCTCCTGGGTCTTCTCTGGGCACTGGTGGCGGACTCCCGCTGGCGCTGGGTGGGGCTTGGGGCGCACGCCCTGGGTATCCATGCGCGGATGACCCCCCCCCTGCTGCAGATGTATCTGCTCTTTTTTGGGGTCGGGGGCGTGCTTTTTGCCCGGCTGGGGGTGAGCCTCTATCCCATGGCCATCGCGGTGTGGTGCATGAGCTATTACACCGCCGGCGCCATCATGAACAGCCTTTACGAGGTTGCCAACCACCAGCGCCAGATCCAGCCAAGCTTCCGCCTTTCTTTCCACTCGCTGGGGATGGCGGTCCTCTTGGCGCGGGGACCCATCCTGGGGTCCCTGATCAACGTCATGAAACAGACCGTCATGGCCTCTGCCATCGCCGTACCGGAGTTGCTGTCGGTCTCGCTGGCCATCATGGCCGACAAGGGCAATGTCACCGTCATGATGAACGTCCTGCTCCTGACCTATCTGTTGCTGATCAGCCTGGCCATCGCGGGCCTGGGCCGCGTGCAGGCCTGGCTCGACCGGCGGGTGGCGAACCTCTGATGATCGTCGAGACCCTCCTTATCTGGTCGCCCTATCTCCTGGGGGGCTTCGGCTGGAACCTGCTCATCGCCCTGACCGCCGGCCTCATCGGGCTGACGGTCGGTTCCCTGCTTGCCACCCTGCGGCAGTCCCAGGTCCGGGCGGTCGCCCACTCCAGTCTCGGTCTGTCGCGGGTGATCCATAATCTGCCCACCTTCGCGCTGATCTTTTACACGGCGGCGATGCTGCCCGGGGAGATCGCCCTGCCGGGTACCAGCCTGGTCATGCCGGTGCCGTCCTGGTTCAAGGCCGCCCTGGCCCTCTCCGCCATGCAGATCGGCTACACCGCGGAAAACCTGGCCATCGCGCTGGGCGCCTGGCGCAAGGGCGACCGGCTACGCGCCCTGCTGTTCTTGCCCGGTTGGCTCAACGGCTTCCTGATCACCCTCATCGCCTCCAGCAACGCCTCCGTGGTCGGGGTCGATGAGTTGGTCAGCCGCTGCGATACCCTGATCAACGCCAGTGGTCACACCACTCTCATGATCCCCATTTATCTCTATGCCTCGGTGATCTTCATCTGCTTCTGCCTGCCGATGTCTATCGCCATGCGCTACCTCAAACGGGCCATGCTGCACCGGCATGGCTGACCGTATTGAGAAGGCGCGCCACCCACTGGACCAAAGTCTTGACCCTGACTTCCAGGCAAAAGCCAAACGCTATCGGTTGCAGTTTGAGGCAAGCGCGCCGGTAGAAGACTGGCGTCGGGGCGGGTCAGAGCCCCCCCGACGCCGAGATGGCGAGGGAGATCAGAGCCCCGGCGGGGGGATGAGGGGGGCGTTGAGCGTATCGCGGACGTAATCGCAGACGGCCTGGCCGAGCATGTCCAGGCGAACGATACCCTTGATGCGCTCACGGCGACGGTCCACCTCGTCCGGGCTGAAGATGTGGCTGAGCAGGTCGCTGCCGTCCGCCAGGGCGATGAGGAAGGTATCGCGGGGGTCGGGGATCTCTTCGCTGAAGAGGATGTTGGAGATGCGGCGCTTGACCTCGACCGTCTCCCGGTCGTCGATCAGCGGGTAGACGCGGGTATTGAAGACCCAGAGGAAGCGCTTGTCCTGCCGCTTGAGGATGCCCCGCTGGAGCAGACGGTTCAGGACCATCTCGCGCAGGTCCTCGCCGTGGCGGGACAATTCCTCCACCCAGTCATCGGCCTTCATGCTCTCCTGATTGGCGGCGATGGCCGCCAGGCAGAAATCCAATACCGGTTCGCCCGTCGAGGCCTCGTCGATCAGGATCAGCCGTTGGGGATCCGTGTCGATGCGGTTGAGCAGGGCCAAATCCATGAGGACCGCGCCGGCGAGGGCAGCGCTCATAACGGTGAAGGCGACATCGGCAAAGTCACCCGACTTTTCATCATGGGCCAGCAGCAGAAATTCTTCGGCGAAAGTGAGCATCAGGGCACCAGAACAGTTAGCTGTGAGGGAAGCGGATTGACGGGGCGAACCTATCACAGCCTATCCTGGCTGGCAATTGTCCGGCCCGGAGGCGGTGATTTTTCCGGGGCCACCGGAGACGGGGCCGCCCAGGTTTAGGCGGGTTTTGGTAAACTCCCCGGCCAGTTTTCCGCTCCGATCCTCCATCCCCTTCAGTTCGTCGCCAATGGTTCTAGCGCCTTGATCATGGTGGAGCGTGCCCCTCACCTCAGGCTCCGGTCGCGGACCCGGATCAGGCCCCCGGCGGGAGGCTATGCCTTGACCGCCGGGAATGGGGCCGCCGGGCAAGGGGAGGGGGCTTGCCCATCGCTTCGCCACCGCCTGGGGCATGGTCTGAGCCGCTGGCTCGCGCTCGTCCTGCTGGCCCTGCCTTTGGCCGTCGGGGCGCGGGAGGGTACGGACCTGGTCCCGGTCACCCTCGCCCTGCAATGGAAGCCCCAGAGCCAGTTCGCCGGCTATTACCTGGCCCGGGATCAGGGCTACTACCGGGAGGCCGGCCTGGACGTGACCTTTGTCCACGCCAACACCGATCGTGGCTCCCTGATGATCCTGACCGCGGGTGAGGCGCAACTGGCGACGGCCGCCCTCACCGACGCCCTGCTGCTGGCGCCCCGCCTGGTCCAGATCGCGCAACTGGTGCGCCGTGACAGCAACCTGATCATCGGTTGGAAGGACATGGGCATCCTGCGGGTCGAGGACCTGGATGGCAAGCCCGTGAGCTTCTGGGAAGGGGTGTCCTCTATCTTCGAGGCCTTTTTCACCCTCCACGACATCCGGCCCATCCCCATCCCCCAGTATTACTCCATCAACCTCTTCCTAGACCGGGGGGTCGCCGCCTGCGCGGCCAAGGAATACAACGACCTGCATCGGCTCTTTCAGGCCGGTATCGACCTGAACCAGGTCAGTGTCTTCAAGATCCGGGATTACGGTCTGGGCTTCCCCGAGGACGGGCTCTATGCCGAGGCCGGCTGGGCCGGACGGCACCCCGAGCTTCTTGCCCCCCTGCGCCTGGCCACCCTGAAAGGCTGGCGTTACGCCCAGGCGCACCCCGAGGAGGCCATCGCCGTGGCGATGGCGGAGGCACGCCAGGCCCGGGTGCCCACCAATCTGCCCCACGAGCAATGGATGCTGCGGCATCTGCTGGAGACCATCTTCATCCCCGGGGAGGACCCGGCGGTTGCCGGCCGCCTGGACCAGACGGCGTTTAAGGAGGCCGCCGCGACCCTTCAGGCCGCGGGCATGCTGCGGGAGGCGCCAGACTTCGCCCATTTCGCCCCTCTGGAGGATAACACCCGTGACTAGGGACGGCGGGCCGGGACCCCTCGCCAGCCCCGGTCCGGGCATGGGGATACGCAATCGCCTCCTCCTCTGGACGGTCGGTGTCACCGGCCTGCTGCTGATCGCGGTGATCGCCTGGAACTATCTCCACGTCCTGACCCGGCTGGAGGTTGAGGCACGCGACCGTGCCGCCTTCCTAGCAGATGGCTCGGCGGACATGATCGACGCCCGCCTGGGTCCCCTCCAGGGTTTGATACGCGGCCTGGCGCTGAGCCTGGAGATCCAGGCCCTCAATCTGCCCTTCAGCGCCGTGCGGGAACTGCTGCATTCCGCCCTGCGCGATCACCCGGAGATCTACGGTTCCACCGTGGCCCTGCTGCCGGAAAAGAAGCCCGCCGACTGGCCGGACGCGGCCCCTTACGTCTGGCGTGACGGCACCACCCTGGGTTACGAGGACCTCGGCCAGGGACGGGGGGCGCACATCAGCGAGGACTGGTTCGCCCTGCCGCGCTACCTGGCCCGGGAGGTCTGGAGCGAGCCCTACCTATGGACCACCGGGGTCAAGATGGTCACCTTCTCGGCCCCCATCCATCTCCCGACCCCGAATGGACCGGTGTTCGCCGGGGTCGTCACCTGCGATATCGACCTGAGCTGGCTGGATGGCGTCCTCGCCGGGCTGCCCCTGGGCCGGCAGGGCTACGGCCTGCTCATGACCCACAACGGCACCTACATCTCCCATCCCCTGGCGGAACTGGTCCTGAACGAGAGCGTTTTCAGCATCGCCGAGGCCCGCGATGACCCCGGCCTGCGTCAAATAGGGCAGCGGATGGTGTCCGGGGAGCAGGGACTCATCCCCTGGGTGAGCTGGCGCGGCGGCCTGGAGACCTGGCTGGCCTGGCAACCCCTGAAGACCGTCAACTGGACCATGGGCACGGTGATCTCCAAGGAGGAACTGGAGGCGGAGATCCTGCGATTCAGTCGCAACGAGGCCCTGCTGGGCGGGGCTGGGCTGCTGATCCTGGTGATCGCCGTCTGGCTGGTCGCCAGTTCCATCACCCGCCCGGTGACCGCCCTGGGGGAGGCGGCCCGGACCCTGGCGGGAGGTGACCTGGAGGCCCCCTTGCCCCCCCCGCGGGGTCGGGACGAGGTTGCCCAGCTCACCCGGGCCTTTCACAGCATGCGTGACAGCCTCAAGCGGTACATCGCCGATCTGGCGGAGACCACCGCCGCCCGGGAGCGCATGAAGGCGGAGCTGACCGTGGCGCACAACATCCAGATGGACCTGGTCCCCAAGACCTTCCCGCCCTTTCCGGAGCGGGCGGACCTGGACATCTTTGCCTTCATGGAGCCGGCCCGGGAGGTGGGGGGGGATTTCTACGATTTCTTCTTTCTTGACGAGGAGCGGCTGGTGGTCGCCATCGCCGATGTCTCCGGCAAGGGGGTGCCGGCCGCCTTGTTCATGGCCGTCACCCGCAGCTTCCTGCGCGCCGAGTTCAAGGTCGAGGCCGATCCCGGCCGGGTCCTCACCCGGGTGAATCAGGAACTGGCGGAGGCCAACGACTCCTGCATGTTCGTCACCCTGTTCTGCGCTGTCTTTCACACCGTCAGCGGCCGGGTGGAGTATGCCAACGCCGGGCACAATCCGCCGCTGTTGCGGCGCGCCAGCGGCGAGGTCGAATGGATCAGCCAACCCGCCGGACCCGTGGCCGGTCCCTTGACCGACCTGCGCTACGTCACGGGTCAGTGCCGACTCGCGGCGGGCGATGCCCTGCTCCTCTATACCGACGGGGTCACGGAGGCCATGGACCCGGCGGATTGCCTTTATGGCACGCGGCGCCTGAGCGACCAAGTCCTGGCGGGCGGGACCGCCCTCGATGGTCGCGCCACCCTGGCCTGGCTGCTGGCCGATCTCAGCCAGCACGCGGCCGGGGCCGAGCAGTCCGATGACATCACCCTGCTTATTCTCCGCCGCCCGGAAGGCCCATCCTCCCGAACCACCTGAACATTGCATACACCTCCACCTTAACCCACCCGCGGCCTTGCCCTCATTCAACCAGAAGGGACAAACACATCATGGTCCTGGAACAAAGCTTTACCCTGCGCAACGAGTTGAGCGAAATCCCCCCGTTGGCGGAGCGGATCGAGGCCTTCGGTGAGGAGGGCAGCCTCTCGATCCAGCACATCTACCAGCTCAACCTGGTTCTGGACGAGCTCATCACCAATATCGTCTCCTATGGCTACGACGACGACCAGCCGCATGAGATCCACTTGCGGCTGCGTGCCGAGCCCGGCCGCCTGATGGCCGTCCTCAGTGACGATGGCAAACCCTTCAACCCCTTGGAGGAGGCCCCGGCTGCCGTTCTCGAGGGCTCCATCGAGGACCGCCCCATCGGCGGCCTAGGCATTCACTTCATGCGCACCCTGATGGATGAGGTCGCCTATGAGCGGGCGCAGGGCCATAACCGCCTGACCCTGATCAAACACCTGCCGCCGGAGGAGGGTTAGCCTGATAATCTGGGCCGGTTACGCCATCCCCCGGCCCGCTTCGCCAACCGCCGGCCTTGCCGGCACCTGAGGCCCCTTCCCCTTCACCCTTTGGCATCGTCACATGAGCGGATTTTCCTCGGCCATCAACCAAGAGACCAAGCAACGGCTGCTGGCCATCACCTTGGGTATGGAGATCTATACCCTCGGGGCCTCGACCATCGGCATGCTGACCTCCAACTCCATCGTCTTTGTCGCCAATTTCGTCATTGCCCTGACCGGGGCCCTGGCCTCGGCCCTGTCCCTCTATACGGTGCGGCGCATCGCGCAGGGGGTGAATCTCAGAAATACCTATGGCTACGGGCGTCTGGAGATGATCTCCACCACCGTGGTCGCCCTGACCATGATCATGGCGGTGCTGTTCATCAGTTACGAACTGATGCACAAAATTGACCATCCGGTCGCGCCCGAAGGGGGGCTGATCGGCATCCTGCTCACCAGCCTGTCCCTGGTCCTTTCCACCTGGCTCTGGTTCCGCAACCTGCAACTCGCGCGCACCGAACATGCGCCGATCTTCGAGGCCATGTGGCGCATGATGCGCATGGGCGCCCTGGAGGATTTCCTGATCATCGGCGCCGTGGGTTCCTCACTGCTGCTCAGCGGCTTCGAGTGGGCCTACCTCATCGACGTGGCGGCCTCCATCATCCTCATCTTCATCGTGGTGCGGTCCATCGGCGATATTCTCTCTGGCACCCTGGGGGATCTCATCGACCGCAGCCTGGAGGAGCGGGACGAGATCGTCATCGTCCGCGAACTGGTCAACCACTTCGACGACTACGAGCAGATCCATGGCTTCCGCAGCCGCCGCGCCGGTAGCCAAGTCTTCGTCGAACTCTTTCTGGAGTTCCACCCGGACCTGACCATGGGGAAGGTCTACGGGATCGCCGCCCGGCTCAAGGCCGCCATCCGCAAGCATTTTCCCAACGCCCAGGTGCTAGTCATTCCCAGCCATGGCGGACGGTCGAAGGCGCTACCCGCCGCCGCGGTGGCTACCTGACTGAATGGCCGTGGCGGGTATCTGACTGAATGGCCGTGGCGGGTATCTGACGGATGGTCACGCATCGCTACCTTTCTCGCCTGCCATGGCGGGTATCTGACCGATGGTCACCCATCGGTGCCTGTTTCACCGGCCACGGCGGGTACCTGACCGTCGGCAGATCGTCCTTCCGGGCGGATCGCCTTCTTTCCGGCCTCACCAACTTCCTTCTGCCGAACCGCCACCCATGAACCTTGCCCGCATCTTCGCCTCGCTGTGGACCCTGACACTCCCCGTGCTGCTCCTTGCCGGCTGTGAGCGGGATGATCCGTCCCAGTCGGTTTCCGCCCAGGGTGAGACCGCCAGGAGCGCGGAGTCTGCCCAAGTCGGGGGCTCGGTGGACGGAGGTTGGCGCTCCCTGGCTGACCTAGCGACCGGGGGGCGCATCGGCGTCATCCTGGGCACCGTCATGAGCGTCCATGCCGAGCAGACCTTTCCCCACGCCAGGCTCACCACCTTCAACAGCACCACGGATCAGATCGTCGCCGTCAAGACCGGCAAGGTGGACGCGGGGATCTTCGACAGCATCAGCGCCCGGGCCATCATCCACGCCCACCCCGACCTGGCCATCCTCGAGGAAGGCTTCCTGACCTATCCCCTGGGGATTGGCTTCCGCCAGGACCGGGATGGGCTGCGGGAACGCTTCGATCGCTATCTGACGCGCCTGCGCGCCTCGGGGGGCTATGAGGAGATCCATCGTCGCTGGTTCAGCGGCGATCCCGAAGGGGTGACGATGCCCGACTATCCGGTCCGGGCCCCCCAGGAACGCTATGTGCTCGGCGTGTCCGTGGCCGACCTGCCCTATGTCGCCTTCAAGGATGGGCGCTATGTCGGCTTCGATCTCGAGATCCTGCAACGCTTCGCCGCCGAGGAGGGCATCGCCTTCCAGATCCAGTCCCTGGACTTCGGCGCCCTGATCCCGGCCCTGGCCGCGGGCAAGGTGGACCTGATCACCGATGGCCTGGCCATCACCCCGGAGCGGGCCAAGGCAGTGGACTTTTCCGCACCCTATGGCGAGGGCCAGGCCGCGGCGGTGGTCCGCAAGCGCCGGCTGGCCAGTCCGACGGCATCCCAACCCGCTTCCGTCCCGCCGGAAGGGGGAGTGGCGGACAAATCCCTGTGGCGGGGTCTGGATGACATTGCCGAAGGCCATTTCTCCGTCGTCCTCGGCAGCGTGTTCGACCCTTACCTCCAACAGCATTTTCCGCGGGCACGGATCACCCGCTTTCAAACCGCCCCGGACATGTACCTGGCCCTCAAGTCTGGCAAGGTGGACGTGGCTATCACCGACCAGTACAAGGCCATGGATCCCCTGCGGACCAACCCGGAACTGGGGATCCTGACCGGCGGCCTCGGCCAGTACGGTTTGGGAGTCGGCTTTCGCAAGGACAGCCAGGCATTGCGCCAGCGTTTCGACGCCTTCCTGGAGACGCTGCGCCAGGACGGTCAGCTCGCGGCCATGACCGAGCGCTGGCTGAAGGGCGACCCGGAACATTCCGACCACCCGGTTATCCCTCCGCCCGCGGTCCCGCGGGGCACACTGGTCGCTGGCGTCGTCATCGGCGACCTGCCCTACGTCACCCTGCGGGAGGGCCAGTACCTAGGCCTGGACATCGAATTGTTGCAGCGCTTTGCCAGCCAGGAGGGCCTGGCGCTGGAATTTCGCGGTCTGGATTTCGGCTCGCTGATCCCGTCCCTGGTCTCCGGCAAGGTCGATCTGATCAGCTACGGTATTTTCATCACCGAAGAGCGGCTCAAATCCATCGATTTTTCCACGCCCTATCTCACCACCCATGGCGTGGCTCTGGCGTTGCGCAACCGGATCGCGGAGCCGGACCAGGCCCCTGGGCCGGCCAGCAGCCCGGTATCCGCTACCCAGGGGCATCAGGCTGTCGGGGGTGCGCCCGCCGGGGCAGTCGGGGCCGAGCCCCCCAGGGAAGTTGACCGGAAACCGGCCGCGGCGGGGAGCGGATCACTGCGCAAGCTGGCCCAGGGGCGGATTGCCGTGTTCAATGGCACCGCCCAGGACCTCTTCGTCACCAAGGCCTTCCCGGACGCCGAGGTCCTGCGCTTCAACAGCCAGGCCGATTTCGTCCTGGCGGTCAAGACCGACAAGGTGGACGCCGCCATCACCGACGCGGTGAGCATTCGCGATATCGCCCGGCTCAACCCGGACCTGGCGATCCTGGCTGATGACTTCTACGACACGGCCATCGGCGCCGCCTTCCGCAAGGGGGACGAGAGCGGCCTGCGAGAGCGTTTCGACCGCTTTGTGGCCGCGGCGCGGGAGGACGGTACCCTGGAGGACATCCAGCGCCGCTGGCTCACCGACCAACCCGCGACGGTGGTCATGCCCACGATCCCCCAGCCGGAGACTGGCGAGACCTTCCGGGTGGGCACCTCCTACCTCATCGGCCTGCCCTATGTCTCCCAGGCCGAGGGTGAACCCATCGGTCACGACATGGAACTGCTGCGCCGGTTCGCCGCCCGAGAGGGGCTGCGCCTGGAGATCCTGCCCATGGAGTTCGATGCCCTCATCGCCTCCCTGGCCGTGGGCAAGATCGACATGATCATGGCGCGCCTGTCCATCACCGACGAGCGCAAGGCCAAGGTGGACTTTTCCGCCCCCTACGACTATGAGCACTCGGCGGCCCTGGTGCCTCAGGATAATCTGGCCGCATTGGCCGCCACCACGAATGAGTCTGGTGACGCGGCGGGGGCGGACAAGGACCCAGGCGCTGAAGATCGATTGGCTGGCGCCGGCGGATCCCTCGCCGTTGGCGCCGCGGGCGGCAAGACCCCAGCGGGCGTCATGACCGGGGACCCGCGGGCGCCCCGTGGCTGGCGCTCCCTCGACGACCTGGCCCAGGGGCGCATCGCCGTCTTCGCTGGCGCCATTCAGGACCAGTTCGTGGCGCGCACCTATCCCGAGGCCCGGATCATCCATCTCACCGGCCATGCCGATCTCATCACCTCCCTGAAAACCGGCAAGGTGGACGCGGGCATCATCATTGCCACCAGCGCCCCCGAGATCCTCCAGGCCAACCCCGAGATTGGCCGGCTGGGCGAGCCGATCCTGCCGGTATCCCAGGGCGCGGCCTTCCGCAAGGAGGACCAGCAACTGCGGGAGCGGTTCGATCAATTCATGGCCGCCATCCTAGCGGACGGCACCCATGCCGAGATGCGCCAGCGCTGGTTCGAGGGTGACCCCCGCCAGGCCCGGATGCCGGAAATCCCCCTGCCCGCGGAGGGCCCGGTCCTGCGGCTGGGGACCTCGGTCTTCGTCGGCCTGCCTTATGTCGGCATGATGGATGGCGAGTACGTCGGCTTCGATATCGAGCTGGCGCGCCGCTTCGCCGTCCGGGAGGGCATGCGTCTGGTGATGGAGCCGCTGGAGTTCAGCGCCCTGATCCCGGCCCTGACCTCCGGCAAGCTGGACCTCATCGCCTCGGCCCTGGCGATCACCCCCGAGCGCCAGAAACAGGTGGCCTTCTCCACCCCCTACGCCGAGGTCTCCTCGGTGGTGCTGGCCCTGAAGAAGAACCTGCCCGCCACCACCGGCGCGGCGGGGGAGGGGGCCGGCCAGGGCGCGGGGCAGGGCGGCGCCCCTCAGGGTTTCCTCGCCGAGCTCCAGGCCAGCTTCCAGGCCAACTTCATCCTCGAACAGCGATGGAAGCTGATCTTCACCGGCCTGTGGGTCACGGTGCTGATCTCGGTGGCCTCGACGATCTTCGGCACCCTGCTCGGCGCCCTGGTCTGCTGGCTGCGCATGTCCCCTCGGCCCCTGCTGCGCTGGTTCGGCTCCAGCTACATCTTCCTGATCCGGGGGCTGCCGGTACTCCTGCTGCTGATGCTGATCTTCTACGTCGCCTTCGCCGCGGTGAACATCGATCCGCTGCTCGTCGCCGTCATCGCCTTCGGCATGAACTTCGGCGCCTATGTCTCGGAGATGTTCCGCACCGGGATCGAGGGCGTGGACCGGGGCCAGACCGAGGCCGGCATCGCCATGGGCTTCACCCGGGTCCAGACTTTCGTCCACATCGTCCTGCCCCAGGCGGCGCGGCGCATCCTGCCGGTCTATCGCGGGGAGTTCATCTCCCTGGTGAAGATGACCTCCATCGTCGGCTACATTGGCGTCCAGGACCTGACCAAGGCCGGTGACATCATCCGCAGCCGGACCTTCGAGGCCTTCTTTCCCCTGATCATGGTGGCCACCATCTACTTCCTGGTCATCTGGGTGCTGGGCCTGGTCCTGGATCATCTCGACCGGCGCACGGACCCCAAAAGGCGCGTCAAGGCGGGGATGCATTCGGCATAATGCAACCTTCGCCGTGTCAATCCGCGCCGCGCTGGGTCGGGTCGGGTGGCGTCTGGCGGGGGACGCCGTGAATCCTTCCCTGGAGGCTTGGCAACCGCATCCCTGCGGTTGACACCCCCGCCAGACGCCACCCGATCCTCCCGGTAAGCTTAATGGCGACCGCGAGTGCGAAATCCTGCGGATATAACCCTAGTTACCGAGAACCTGTGCTATGAAGAAACTGCTGACATTGTTTTTGGTGGGGCTGCTCTACGCCATGGGTTGCGGCGCGGCGGAGATCCCCAAGGTCGTTCGGGTGGCCGTGTCCCCCGCCTCCCCACCTAACCTGTTCGAGGAGAACGGCCAGACCAAGGGGATGGACATGGAGATCTTCGAGGGCTACTGCCAGGCCCGGGGTTGCACCCTGCAGATCACCGCCTATGACTGGCAGGGCATGCTGGGCGCCGTGGTCAGTGGCCGGGCGGATGTCGCCTTCTCCGGCATCTCCATCACCGACAAGCGCAAGCAGGTCATGGACTTTTCCCAGCCTTACCTGGAAAACACCTGGAACCTGATGAGCATCAAGGACCGCAACATCAAATTTGACGATCTTGCGGAATGGAACAAGTACACCACCGGCTATCCCCGGGGCATGGCCTACGCGGACTTCATCAAGAAAGACATGGAGCCCAAGGGCCTTTACAGTCTGGACAAGGTCAAGCTTTACCCCAGCTACAACGAGGTCATGGCCGACCTGCAGAACGGACAGGTCGACCTGGCGTTCCTCGATGGCACCGTAGCCGCGGTCTATCGCAAGAAGCTGCCGATCCAGGACAGCTACGTCTTCAGTGGCTTCGACCGCTTCGGCTTCGCCTTTCCCAAGGGCTCGCCCCTGCGCGACGACTTCGACCGCTATCTGAACGAACTTGGCCCGGAGAAGCTCAAGGCCATCATCGACAAGTGGATGGGCTGAGGCGCTCAGGCGAACTGACCTGATGCTCTTGGCAGCAGAGGTCTAAGTTGCTTGGTGTGGAAGAATTGATCTGCTTGGGGTGGTGGAATCGAGGCTTCTATGGAGGCGCCTGGGGTGGATGGCCTGATGCAGTTGGGAATGGCTGAATTGAGGCCTTGGGACCGGCGGCGATGAATTTCTGGCAGATCCTCGCCCAACTGGCGACGGGAGTGGGTTACACCCTGGTGGTGACCCTGGCCTGCATCGCCACCGGGCTGGTGACGGGGCTGGCCCTGGCGATCCTGACCCGCTTGCGGCCCCCGGGCCTGGGGGTCTTCCTGGCGGTCTACAGTTACGTCTTTCGCGGCGTACCGGTCCTAGTGTTGCTGTTCATGGTCTTCTTCGGCCTGCCGGGGATCGGGCTGGAGGTGCCGCCCCTGCTGGCCATGATGCTCAGCCTGGGACTGATCGCCGGGGCCTATCTGGCCGAGGTCTTCCGCGCCGGCTTCAATGCCATCGACCCCAACGAACTGCTGGCGGCCGAGGCCATGGGGCTGCGGCGTCGGGAGATTCTGGTCGCCATTGAACTGCCCCAGATGTTGCGCTTCGCGGTGCCGGGCATGCTCAACGAGTTCACCACCATCCTCAAGTACTCGCCCTTCGCCTACACCGTCGGGATACCCGATGTCATGAAGCAGGCCATGACCCTGGCCGCCACCTCCCTGCGCGGGCTGGAGATCTATCTCGCGGTTGGGGTCATCTATTTTCTGGTTTATAAACTCCTGCTGACCCTGATGCGCGCCGTCGAGCGGCGTTTTGCCGTCCCGGGCATCAGCCGGCTCTGAGGTCGACCATGGCGTTGTTGACGGTCAGGAATCTGGTCAAGGACTTCGAGGGTCGGCGCGTCCTGGACGGCATCGACCTGGACCTGGAGGAGGGACAGGTCAAGGTCGTCATGGGGCCCTCAGGTTGCGGCAAGTCCACCCTGCTGCGCTGCCTCAACCGCCTGATCGAGCCGACCGCAGGCCAGATCCGCTTCGAGGGGGAGGACATCCTGCGCCCCGGGACCGACGTGCGCGCCCTGCGCCAGCGCATCGGCTTCGTCTTCCAGAACTTTGCCCTCTACCGCCATCTGACGGCCCTGGAGAACATCAAGCTCGGGCTGCGGAAATTGCGTCACTTCTCCGAGGCCCAGGCGACGGAGCGCGCCCGGGCGGAGCTGCGGCGGATGGAACTGGAGACCCATGGCGATAAGTACCCGGCCCAACTCTCCGGGGGCCAGAAACAGCGCGTGGCCATCGCCCGCGCCCTGGCCATGGACCCGAAGGTGCTGTTCTTCGACGAGCCGACCTCGGCCCTGGACCCCCGCATGTCGCGGGAGGTCATCACCCTGATCAACCGGCTGTTTCTCGACAACGTGACCATGCTCTGCGTTACCCACGACGTCACGGTGGCGCGCTATATCTCCGACAGTGTCCTCTTTCTGGACCAGGGCCGGGTGCGGGCCGAGGGGGACGCGGACCATCTGCTGGACCAGCACCAGGACCCCCACATCAGCGCCTTCTTCGGCCGCGGGGCCCGCGGGGTATGAACGACTGGCTGGCCTTCTTTCAGGAGGTCCTGGACTATGGCCCGGCGCTCCTGGCCGGCCTCGGCAACACCCTGTTGCTGGCAGTGACCATCACCCTCACCGGCCTGCTTGCCGGCATCGGCGTCTTCTATCTGACCATCAGCCAGCATGCCATCACTCGCCGGCTGACGGATGCCTACGTCTCTTTCTTCATCGGCACGCCGCTGATCGTGCTGCTGTTCCTGATGTACTACGGGCTGCCGCCCCTGGGGCTGCGCCTGTCGCCCCTGACGGTGGCGATCATCGGCTTCACCCTCAATGTCGCCGCCTACAACGCCCGCTATCTGCGCATCGCCTACAACGGGATCGACCAGGGGGAACTGGAGGCCGCCCGCGCCCAGGGTTTCACCCACCTGGAGGTCTTCCGCCTCGTCACCCTGCCCCAGGCTCTGCGCCTGGCGGCGGTGCCGGCCCTGACCAATCAGGCCATCCTCAACCTCAAGGACAGTTCCGTCGTCTTTCTCATCCAATACACGGAATTCTTCGCCCAGGTCCAGGAACTGGCCGCCAGCAACTTCCAGTATTTCAAGGCCTATCTCCTGGCCGGTTTGGTCTACCTGCTGCTGGTGTCTCTCATCGTCCTCCTGGCCCGCCGTCTGGAGCGGACGGTCCTGCGGCCCCTGCTCTGAACCATCAGCCGCGCCAAACCCCCGCCATGCTAGAATTACGCGTTTTCCAGGCCCGGGGCTAGAGCGGTTTCGCCCCCTCGGCCTGGCTTGCCCGTTCGCCCTCCGTCGCGCCCAGGTCACCCATCGCCATGCCGGATTTCGCCAAAGAAGTCATCTCTGTCAACCTGGAAGACGAGATGCGTCAGTCCTACCTGGATTACGCCATGAGCGTGATCGTGGGACGGGCCTTGCCGGACGTCCGCGACGGCCTCAAGCCGGTCCATCGCCGGGTGCTGTTCGCCATGCACGAACTGGGCAACGACTGGAACAAGCCCTACAAGAAGTCGGCGCGCGTGGTCGGCGACGTCATCGGTAAGTATCACCCCCATGGCGATACCGCCGTCT
>SACH01000528.1 GCA_009928645.1 Gammaproteobacteria bacterium
GTCTTGCTTTGAATGCGCATGGTGGGTTGGCTCCAGGTTAGGGGGGTCTTAAGATTAGGTTATTATAATCAATATCTTGCTTAAGTTAATGGCATTGGGCTCCAGGGACGGGCTGAGGTAGGTGAATTCGCCCGCCAGATTCATGGTCCAGATGAGGTCCCGGGAATGCTCGGCGATCAGCCGAAAGCGCTCCTCGCTGCGGCGCGCCGGCTCCTCCAGTTGAGGATAGGTGCTGAGATCCACCAGCGTGCTGACGAGGCGGCCCTCCAGCATGACGGCACTGATCAGGGTGGGGCGGGTTTGTCCATCCTTGCAGCGGATGCGGTATTCGTGGCTCTCCACGCTACCTTGGCGCTCGCCCGAGCGCAGGGCTTGATCCCACAGTTCTCGAACCTGGCCACGATAGCGGGGATCGGGATAGGCCATGACAAACCAATCCTCCGCCGTCGGTATATCTTCCAGGGTATAGCCATAAACGCGGGTGAACTGCTCGTTGATGTAGTGGATGTTCTGATAATCGGGAAATCCGGCGATGACGACACCGATCGGTAAGCCATCGATCAGTTTCCGCTGCTCCTCCTCCTTGCGCACCAAGGCCATTTCCGTCGCCCTGCGTTTGCTGATCTCATGCATGAAGCCAAAGGCGTAGCCCAGGGTGCCATCGATCTGGCGCAGCGCGCCCGCGCGCTCCCAAAGGGGGAAGCGCCGGCCCCCGCGATCCTGGACCTCCAGTTCGCCCTTCCAGCTTTCGCCCCGCGCCAGCCGCGGCACGACCTCTTCCTCCAGGATGACGACGGACGCGGGCGGGTAGTAGTCCCGGTAGTTGCGCTCACGGGCCTCGGCGAGGGTGTAGCCGAAGAGCTTTTCGTGAGCGGGATTGATGTAGTGCAGCTGACCATCGGGCCGGCTGATGGCGATGGCCTCTTCCGAGACCTCCACGACTGCCTTGAAGAGGCGCAGTTCGGCTTCCACAAGCTGATAAGCGGCGATCTCCGCCTCCAATTCGGCGATGCGGGCCTGGATACGTGCCTCCAGCCCGGCGTCGAGGGCCTGAGTCTCCCGCTCGGCCATCTTCTGCGCGGTGATATCCAGGTGGATGCCGCTCATCCGGATGGGTTGGCCGTCCGGACCGCACTGGACCCGACCCACGGTAAGGATCCAGTGGCGGGAACCATCGGGCCAGGTGATGGGGTAGTCCACCCGGTAGTCTTCCCGACCCTCGGCGGCCTGGCGCCAGGCCTGTCCCACCCGCTGCCGGTCCTCGGGGGCGAGCAGGGACAGGAAGCGCGCGTTGGTCATGTCCTCCCCTACCGGCAAGCCGAAGTGGCGATAGCTCTGCTCATTCCAGTCCTGCGCGCCCGAGGCGATATCCCCGTCCCAGAGGCCCAGGTGAGCATCGTCCAGGGCCCGTTGCAGGCGTTCCGCGTCGTGCCAAGGTGCCTTGGCAACCTTCAGGTCGCTATGCATGCTCAATCAACCTCTGTTACCGCTCCGGCCAAACGGCCGGCGGACTTATTCATCTCCTGCCGCGGAGTCTCCCCTCGGGTTGGCATCAGGCTCGGACAAGCGGTTCAGGCGCATCGGGTCTGCCGGATCGTTGTCCCGCGGGAGGCGGAACACATCGCTCGGGAGGCGTCCGAAACGCTGCTTGAAGGCCCGCCGCAACTCATGACCGCCACTGTAACCGACCAGGTGGGCGATATCCTCAAC
>SACH01000529.1 GCA_009928645.1 Gammaproteobacteria bacterium
CGGGTGGGGGATGCCGGCGAGGTCCGCGACCCGCAGGAAATAGTCGGTCATGGTGGAGGGATGGCCATCGCAGGCGTTATAGACGGCCCCCGGGACACCCCGCGCCATGGCCGCGACGCAGGCCGCCACCAGGTCGTCGATATGGATGCGATTCGACCAGGGGGAATCCTCCTCCCGGGCCAGGGGCAGCCCCTGGCGCAGCCGCTCCAGCGGCAAGCGCTCCGGGCCGTAGATGCCCGCCACCCGCAGGATGACCAGCTCCGCGCCGGACTCCCGGCTCCAGGCGCGCAGGGTCTCCTCCGCGTCCCAGCGCCGCCAGGCGCGGGGGACGGCCTGGGCCGGCGGCCGGGTCTCGTCCACCCAGTCGCCGCCACAATCGCCATAGACCCCGGTGGTGCTCATGTAGACCAGACGGCGCGGATGGCCGTGCTGGCGGAAGGCGGACACCAGGTGGCGGGTCAGCCGGTCCTCGACCCCCTCGGCGGGCGGCGGCGCCAGGTGGAAGACCGCCTCGCCCGCCCAGTGGAGATCCTCCAGGGGCGCGTCGGCCAGATCCCGCGCCAAGGCCGGAATCCCTGCCGCGCTGAGGGTCTGGCCACTGGCGGCGGTGCGCGTCAGGGCGACGAGGGGCTGGCCCGCGGCCAGATAGTGGCGCGCCAGACGTTGCCCGACATACCCACAGCCCAGTATCCACATGGCCCCGACCTCACAAACGAACATTCGCTGGGTGACTAAAGTCCGCTCGGGAGTTTATTGCAATTCCCCACCCCGGGGCGCATCTTTTCGCCATTAACCACCGCAAGGGGGCATAATTCCCAATCCCTTGGGACAGCGAGAGCCCGCTCGCGATATCCCTTCCGCTGACGAGGCCAAGCGCGCCATGACCTTCGACATCCAGACGCAACCCGGTGGCATCCACTTTCAGGCCGAGCCCGGCGAAACCCTGCTGGCGGCGGCCCTGCGTCAGGGTGTAGTCCTGCCCTATGGCTGTCGCGGCGGGATGTGCGGTTCCTGTGTCGCCACCCTGGTCGCCGGGCGGGTCAGTTATCCCTCCGGCAACACCCAGGCCCTGGAGGGCCGCGAACCCGGGGCCTGCCTGACCTGCCAGGCCGTCGCCGAGACCGACCTCATCCTCGAGGTCATGGAGATCAAGACCGCCAGCCAGATCGAGGTCCGCACCCTGCCCTGTCGGGTGGTGGACAAGCAGGCCCTGAATCACGACGTCATGCGCCTGCACCTCAAGCTGCCGGACAACCAGCGCCTGCCCTTCCTCGCCGGCCAGTACCTGGATTTCCTGCTGGAGGATGGCAAGCGCCGCGCCTTCTCCATCGCCAACGCCCCCCATGACGATGAATTCATCGAACTGCACGTGCGCCACGTCCCCGGGGGCCAATTTACCAGCTTCATCTTCGACGCCCTGAAGGAGAAGGCCATCCTGCGCATCCAGGCCCCCCTCGGCACCTTCACCCTGCGCGAGGCCTCGGACCGTCCCATCATCCTCATGGCTGGCGGCACCGGCCTGGCCCCGATCAAGGGCATCATCGAACATGCCTTCCACATCGGCGTCACCCGGCCCCTGCACCTCTACTGGGGCGTGCGCCGCCAAGAGGACCTCTACCTGCCGGACCTGCCGCTGACCTGGGCGCGAGACCACGCCAACTTCAATTACACCCCGGTCCTGTCGGAACCTGACGCCGGCTGGACG
>SACH01000530.1 GCA_009928645.1 Gammaproteobacteria bacterium
CCCTCCACCGTCTGGGTCAGGTTCATGCCCCCCACCGCCACGGCGATCAGTTCGTTGATGTCGGCCACGCTCAGGCCCAGGCGCGCCGCCTCCAGGCGCTTGGGGCGGACCTCCAGATAGCGCCCGCCGCTGACCCGCTCGGCGATCACCGAGCGGGTGCCGGGGATGGCGCGCAGGACGCGCTCGATCTCCTCGCCCAGGCGCTGGATCTCCGCCAGGTCCGGCCCGGCGATCTTGACCCCCACCGGGGTGCGGATGCCGGTGGCGAGCATGTCGATGCGGGTCTTGATGGGCATGACCCAGGCGTTGGTCAGGCCGGGGACGCGCACCCGCTGGTCGAGCTCGGCGATGAGCTGGTCCAGGGTCAGGCCCTCCCGCCACTGGTCCCGGGGCTTGAGGGTGATGCTGGTCTCGATCATGGTCATGGGCGCCGGGTCCGTGGCCGTCTCCGCCGGGCCCACCTTGCCGAAGACCCGCGCCACCTCCGGGACGCTGGCGATGAGGCGGTCGGTCTGCTGCAAGAGCTGCTGGGCCTTGCCCGCGGACAGCCCCGGCAGGCTGGTGGGCATGTAGAGCAGGTCGCCCTCGTCCAGCTCGGGCATGAACTCGGTGCCCAGGCGTTGCAGGGGCCAGAGGGTGCTGGCGAGCAGCAGGACCGCCAGGACCAGGGTGGTCCGGGGGGCCGCCAGGACAACCCGCAGCAGGGGCCGGTAGAGGCGCATCAGCAGCCGGTTGAGGGGGTTGGCCTCCTCGGCGGGGATGCGGCCACGGATGAAGTAGCCCATGAGCACCGGCACCAGGGTTACCGCCAGGCCCGCGGCGGCGGCCATGGCGTAGGTCTTGGTGTAGGCCAGGGGCGCGAAGAGCCGCCCCTCCTGGGCCTCCAGGGTGAAGACCGGGATGAAGCTCAGGGTGATGATCAGCAGGGAGAAGAACAGGGCCGGCCCCACCTCCCCCGCCGCCCGGGCGATCAGGTCCCAGTGGGCCTGGCCCCGCGGGACCGCGCCGCCGTGGGCCTGGCGGTAACGCTCCAGATGCTTGTGGGCGTTCTCGATCATGACCACGGCGGCGTCCACCATGGCGCCGATGGCGATGGCGATGCCGCCCAGGGAGAGGATGTTGGCGTTGATGCCCTGATGGCGCATGAGGATGAAGGCCACCAGGATGCCCAGGGGCAGGCTGACCACGGCCACCAGGGCGGAGCGCAGGTGGAAGAGGAAGACCAGGCACACCAGGGCGACGACGATCAGCTCCTCGATCAGCTTGTCCCGCAGATTGGAGACGGCGTCCAGGATCAAGGGGGCGCGATCGTAGGTGGTGAGGATCTCCACCCCCGCGGGCAGGCCGGGCTTGAGTTCCTCCAGCTTGGCCTTGACCGCGGCGATGGTCGCCAGGGCGTTTTCCCCCTGACGCATGACGACGATGCCGCCGGACACCTCGCCCTCCCCGTCCAGCTCCGCCACCGCCCGGCGCATCTCCGGGCCGATCTCCACCCGGGCCAGGTCGCGCAGCAGGATGGGAGTGCCATCCGGGCCCACATCGATGGGGATGGTCTCGATGTCCGCGACCGAGGTGATGTAGCCCCGGCTGCGCACCATGTACTCCGCCTCCGCCAGCTCCAGCACCGAGCCGCCGACCTCCTGATTGGCGGCGCGGATGGCCTGGGTCAGGTGGCCGAGGGGGATGCCGTAGGCGCGCAGGCG
>SACH01000531.1 GCA_009928645.1 Gammaproteobacteria bacterium
GCCATCCAGGGGGGGCTGCCCCTGGTGGAGCGGCCCTTCGCCGCCATCGCCGCCGGGCTGGGCTGGACCGAGGAGGCGGTGATCGAAGGTATTCGCGCCCTCCAGGCCCAGGGTGCCATCAAGCGCCTGGGGGTGGTGGTGCGCCATCAGGAACTGGGCTATGGCGCCAACGCCATGGTGGTGTGGGATTTGCCCGACGCCGCAGTGGACGCCCTGGGTCAGCGCCTTGGCACGCTGCCCTTCGTCACCCTCTGCTATCGCCGGCCGCGGCGCCCGCCGGCGTGGCCCTACAACCTCTTCACCATGATACACGGGCGTGATCGCGCGGCGGTCTTAAGCCAGGTGGCGCAACTCAGGGCCGAGCTGGAGACCGAGCTGGGTCCCCTGGCCAACGAGGTGCTCTTCAGCGGCCAGCGCTTCAAGCAACGGGGCGCCTTTTATCGCTCAGCGGTTTCAGCCGCGTCTGTATCCGTATCTGCATCCACCAGTGCCGTCGCCGTTGCAGTCGCCTATCCGAGTGGCAGGGTCGATCTCACACCGGGGTGGCAGCCTGATCTCGCGGGAGAGGGAGAGGGGGAGGGGCAGGCGGGTGGCGAAGGTCATGGCAAGGACCGAACGCATCCCCCCAGGCTCAAGTCCAAATCCCTGTCCAGGTCCAAGGTCAGGAAAATCTTCCGGCCCAACCCCCTGGTCGCACTGGAGCCCCAGACAGGTGCCAGGCCAGCGACTACTGCGCCGGCACCCACGCTGCCCTTACCCGCCTGGTCTTTGACCCTCGGCCGCGAGGTACCCGCATGAGTGCCAGGGTCCGGATGGATGGCGCCGGGCGTCAGGGGCAGGACAAAGCCAGTGCCACCGCCGCGGCCCGGCGCATACCCAGTTCTACCGAAATGGCCCAATGCGAAGCCAGATCTACCGAAATGGCCCAATGCGAAGCCAGATCTACCGTCACGATCCAGCACGCAGCCAACTCTACCGAAATGGCCCAATGCGCGGCCAGCGCCACCGCACCGGCTGCGCGCGTCGCGCTGAGTGACCTGGAAAGGCGCTTTATCAACCGCTATCAGGGTGGTTTCCCCCTGGTGGAGCGCCCCTTCGCGGCGGTAGCCGGCGAACTGGACACCGACGAGACGACCCTCATCGCGACCCTCGCTGGCCTGCTGGCCAGCGGGGTCCTCAGCCGCTTTGGCCCCCTGTTCGACGCCGAGCGCCTCGGCGGGCGCTTCACCCTGGCGGCCATGGCCGTGCCGGAGGCCGATTTCGCCCGGGTGGCCGCCCTGCTTGCCGCCCTTCCGGAGGTCGCCCACAACTACCGCCGCGACCATGCCCTCAACATGTGGTTCGTCCTCGCCACCCCCAGTGACCAGGGCCTGCGGGAGGCCCTGGAACTGATCCAGGACCTGACGGGGCTGGAGGTGCTGGATTTCCCCAAGCTGGCGGAATACCACCTGGGCTTCTGGCTGCATCTCGACGCGGATGGCGGCCTGGGGATCAGGCGCTGGGAGCGGACGGCTCAGGCTGGGCAGAATCACCCCGGCCCTAGCGCTCTGTCCTCCGACAAGCTGCCAGGACCCTTCGCCCTGGCGGGGGATCAGGGGGGCGAGGGCCGGGTAAGGGACCAGCCGGAGGCGTCCGCTTTAGAACAGGATAACCCCCTGGACCTGGCCCTGGTGACGGCCACCCAGGGCGGCCTGCCCCTGGTG
>SACH01000099.1 GCA_009928645.1 Gammaproteobacteria bacterium
AGGCCCAGGCCGGTGCCGCCAAAGCGGCGGGTGGTGGAGGCGTCGGCCTGGGTGAAGGGGGAGAACAGCCGGGCCAGGGCCTCCGGGCCGATGCCAATGCCGGTATCCCGCACCGCACAACGCAGGCGCACCCCCGCGGGGTCATTGGCCAGGGTGGTGAAAGTGACCACCACCTCGCCGCGCTCGGTGAACTTGATGGCGTTGCCGACCAGGTTGATGAGGATCTGCTCCAGCCGCAAGGCATCGCCGCGCAGGGGGCCGAGGGCGGCGTCGGGGCCCGCGATGCGCAGGGTCAGGCCCTTGCCCCGCGCGACATGCCCCAGCAGGCTGTCGAGCTTGGCCAGGAGCGCGTCCAGGTGGAAGGGCCGGTCCTCCAGGCGCAACTGACCGGCCTCGATCTTGGAGAAGTCGAGGATGTCGTTGAGGATGCCCAGCAAGGATTGCCCCGCGCCCTGGATGCGCTGGACCATGTCGCGCTGCTCCGCGCTGAGGACCTGGCGGTTGAGCAGTTGGGTCAGGCCCAGCACGGCGTTCATCGGCGTGCGGATTTCGTGGCTCATGTGCGCCAGGAATTCGCTCTTGGCGGCGCTGGCGGCCTCGGCCTCGGCGGTGCGCCGCGCCACCTCCGCCTCCAGGCCGGCATTGAACCGAGCCAGTTCGTCACGGCGGCGAATCAGGGTGGTGCCCATGGCCAGGAAGGCATGGGCCAGGGCCTGGAACTCGCTGGCCCAGGTCGCGACCGCTGGCGGGGGCGCCAGGTCGCCCCTCTCCAGGCGCTGGGCGACGCCAACCAGGTGGTCAAGGGGACGGCTGAAACGGGCGGCGCTCCACCAGGCCAGGGCGGCGAAAACCAGCATGGTCAGCGCGACGAAGAGGAGCATCCCCATCTGGAGGTCCTGGACCTCCGCCAGGGCCAGGGCGCGGGGCTGGCGCACCGCGATGGACCAGCCAAGGGGATCCTCGGGGATCACCTCCGGCACCTGGGCCAGGGTGCTGAGGTAAGGGCCGGCGCCATCCCAGGGGACCGTGACGAAGGGCGGATCGACGGCCAGTTCGCCGGGGACCGCGGCCGGCAGGCCATCACCCTCGGGATAGATGATCTGACCCCGCCGGTTGACGATGAAGATGTCCAGCCCCTGTTGGGCGGCCTGGGCGGGCCGCAGGACCTGAATGACGTCCTCGGCCCAGTCCCAGTGGGCATGGGCGCCCAGGACGGCCCTTACCTGGCCCTGGGCGTCGTGGACCGGGGCGGTGAAGTCGATGAAGCGAATCGCTCTGCCGTCCGGGGGCGGCGGCAGGAACTTGCTGAGCAGCAGGGCCTCGTGGACATCGCCGATATGGGCGGACGTGAGGCCCCGTTGGAACCAGGGGCGCTGGTTGACCTCGGCGCCCACCAGCAGGTCGCCGGTGGCGTTGCGCACCCGTCCCGCGGTGTCCGCCAGACCAATCCAGGAATAGGAGGCATAGGAGGCCTGGAGCCGACCCAGGCTATCCCGGATCGCCGGGGCGTCGAGGGGCTGCTCCCGAAAGAGCGGGGTCTGGGCGAGGAGACTGATCTCCCGCTGCCGCTCCTGGAGATTCTCCCCGACGACGGCGGCCACCGCGTTGGCCAGGTCGTGGAGGGACTGGCCCCGATCGGCGATCAACCGCTCGTGGTAAACCTGATTGATGTACAGGGTGCTGGGCAGGCCGACCAGCAAGGCCAGGGTGCCGAAGAGGAGCGCCAGCCGGTGGCGGAAGTGGCGAGGGAGCAGGATCATGCCTAGCCTCCCGCGCCTGGAGAGGGGTCGGACGCGGTGGCAGCCGCGGGCTGGGGCGGGGTGCCCGTTGCCTTTGGCGCAAGCCGGTGGCGGCGAGCGTTGGCGGCGGCCAGCCAGAGGGTGATCTGGCACCCATGGATAGTGGTGGTGAAGGTAGGCATCAGGCGTGAACCGATGGCGTTCTCAAGGTGTCCAGTGTGGCCAGGGTCGGCCTACGGGGTCGATTTTCCGGAGATTGATGGGTCCCACGGATACGGCTGCGGCACGCGCACCGGACCCACCGGGTTAGGGTTTATGCGGGCGATCGCCCGGCCGGCGTCGTTTTATCCCGCCACGGCATGATATAGCCTTGGGCGGGTTTGGTTAACGCCCACCAGCCGCTGGATTTGCCTTGCTGGCCACTGAGCGCAAGCGCCAGGAGTGCCTGGAAGTACAACTAGCAGCCAAGCGCGGGGGGTAAACTGTGGTGTCAGACACTACCGAAACGCGAGCTGAACGGGCGGGTTAGTGGCCTGTTTGGCTCCTTGCCCAAATCCCACTTCGTGTTGCTCAAGCGGAGCTGACCATGAATGACCCCGATCCCGCCGGCAACTCTTTGCGGGTCAGGACACCTAATTGGCCTGAGATCCAGGACCCACTTCCAGGTGCGGTCCTTGCAGCGCATCCGCGTCAGGCATTCGTAGCGGGGGGTCTCCCCGGCCAGATGGGCCTCCACCGCGGCCATGGCCTGGGGCAAATCCTCGGGGTGGACGAGTCGCTGCCATTCACCCAGATGGTTGCCGATGTCCGCCGCCTCATAGCCAAGCATGCTTTTCCAGGTGGGGGAGAGGTCCAGCCGGTCAGTGTCGAGGTACCAGTCCCAGAAACCATGACCGGCGCCATCCAGGGCCCGCTTCCAGACGCATTCGCCCTCCAGGCGGGCATCCGCCTCCCGCGCCGCGGCCAGGGTTCCCGCCCGCCGCGTAGCCACCCCCCGTCAGGGCCTGTCAGCCCCCAAAGAGCCGCAGCCCATCTCCCCCGGCCTGCTTGGCCTGGTACATGCCGTCATCGGCATGCCGGGACAGCTCGATGGCGTCCTGGCCATGGTCGGGAAAGAGGGCGACGCCGATACTGGCCGAGATGTTCAGGGTCAGGCCAGCCAGCTCAAAGGGCTGGGCCAGGCTGAGGCGCAGCTCATCGGCGACCCGGGCCGCGTCGTCCGCGCCCGTGATCTCGTTGAGGAGGATGACGAATTCGTCCCCCCCGATGCGCCCCACCGTGTCCGCGTCGCGCAGGCGCCCGGTTAGGCGTTGGGCGACCGCCCGCAGCAACTGATCACCCACGGCATGGCCCCAGGTGTCGTTGACCGGCTTGAACTTGTCCAGGTCGATGAACAGCAGCGCCAGCCGGGTACCATGGCGGCGCGCCAGGGTCAGGGCCTGGTCGAGCCGCTCGAAGAACAGGACCCGGTTGGGCAGGTCGGTCAGCACGTCGTGATTGGCCATGTAGGCTAGCCGTTCATGGGCCTCCTTGCGCTCGGTGATGTTGAGCTTCACCGCCACGTAGCGCGAGATCACGCCCGCCGCATCCTTGACCGGGGCGACATGGGCCTCTTCCCAATAGGTCTCGCCATTCTTGCGCCGGTTGATCAGCTCGCCCACCCAGGGCTCGCCGCGGGTGATGCGGTCCCACATCGCGCTGAAAACGGCCGGATCGGTCAGGCCGGACTGGAGAAGCCGGGGATTGTGGCCCAGGACTTCCGCGGCCCCATAGCCGCTCTCCCGCGTGAACGCCGGATTCACATACTCGATGCAGGCGGCGCGATCGGTGATGAGAATGGAAGTCGGACTCTGCTCGACGGCCTGCCACAGCACTTGCAGTTGGTCATGCGCCTGCCGGAGTTGGTCATGCGCCTGCCGCAGTTGCTCATGGCCCTGGGCGATTTCGGTCAGACGACATTCCAGGTCCCGGGTCTGGCGCCGCAGCGCCAGTTGCAGCCGCACCCGTGCCCGCACCACCGCCTCATTCACGGGCTTGTGGATGAAATCGACCCCACCGACCGCCAGGGCGCGGGTCTCGCTCGCGGCGTCGGTCCGGGCGGTGACGAAGATGACTGGGATGTCGCGGGTGAGGGGGTCCGCCTTGAGTCGTGCGCACAGCTGATAGCCGTCCATCCCCGGCATCATGACATCCAGGAGGATCAACTCCGGCAGATCGCCCGGGGCCAGCAGATCCAGGGCCTGGGCCCCGGAGGTGGCAAAGGTCACCTCATGGTCCTCTCCCAGGATATTGAGCAGCACCTCGATATTGGTGGGGGCGTCATCGACGATCAGCAGATGGGGGGGCTGGTCTGGGTTCATCGGTATCTCCATCAGGGGACAAGCCTCAAGTATCCTGGGATGGGGCGGCCGGGGATGGGCGCGCGGCGGCGTCCGGGGTCGGCATCAAGTCAGCCAGCCCGTGCAGCGCGGCGGCAAACTTAAGCTCATCGAGCCGCGCCGCCAAGGCCGCCACCGTGGCCTCCCCGTACAGACCGACCAGCGCCGGGCGCAATGCGGCGAACAGGTGCCGGGCGGGGCGCGGGCGATTGGTCGCCAGGGCGGCGCGCAGCGCGGCCAGCTTGGCCGGGTCCAGCGCCACCGTGGCCCCACCCGCCGGGGGGACGACCGCCGTGGTCGGCTCAGCCGGCGTGGCCCGCGCCAGCCAGTCCTCCGCGGACGCCAGCAGCGTCGCGACCTGCGCCTCGACCGCGGCCAGACGATCCAGGACCGCGGACCCCTCCTGGTCCCAGGCAACCGCCATTTGGCCCGCCGCTTGGGCCTGCCCGGGGACCTCCCGCAGGGCCGCCTCCAGTCCCCGGAGCGCCGTCGCCAGTTCCAGGGCCCCCACATTGGCGGCGGCCCCACGCAGCCGGTGCAGACGTGCGGCGGCCTCGGTCAGGGCCCCCTGGGCCAGATCGGCCCGGACTTGCGCGGGCACGTCGCGCGCCTCGGCGACCAGACCGCTCAGCAGCCGTCGGTAGAAGGCGACATCGCCGCGGGTGAGCCGGGCGACATGGGCCGGATCGATGCCGGCGATGGTGGGCAGCGTGGTCACTGCGGGCGCGGGGTGCAGCGCGATGGGGGCATCGGGGGCGGCGGACGCCACCGCCTCCCCCACCGGCCCGACCCCCGCGCGGGGCGCCCAACGGCTCAGGACCGCCACCAGACGGTCCAGGTCCACCGGCTTCGACAGTACCTCGTCCACCCCGGCCTCGCGTGCCCGGTCCTGCTCCGCCTTGAGCACCCCGGCGGTCACCGCGATCACCGGCAGGCGGCTCAGGCCCAGCTCGCCGCGAATGGCGCGGGTGGCGCTGAGTCCATCGAGCACCGGCATCTGCACGTCCATGAGCACCGCGTCAAAGTCCTCGGCCTGGGTCCGCAGCCGCGCCAGGGCCTCCCGGCCATCATTAGCGCGGGTCGCGCGGGCGCCCTCCAGTTCCAGCATCCGCTCCAGCACGTCAAGGTTCAGCACGTTGTCATCGACGGTCAGATAGTGGCGGCCGGCCAGGCGTGGTCCCGCGGTGGCCGTCCTCGCCATGGGTGTCGCCGCGGTCGGCTCCGGGTCGGCGGCAGCGCGCGGAAAGGACAACTCGCACCAGAAGGTACTGCCCAGGCCCTCCTGGCTCTCCACCCCGAGCGTGCCGCCCATCAGGTCCACCAGGCGCTTGCTGATCGCCAGGCCCAGGCCGCTTCCGCCGAAGCGCCGGCTGATGCCAGTATCGGCCTGCTTGAAGGCATCGAAGAGGTGCGGCAGGACCGCGGGAGCGATGCCGATGCCGGTATCGGTGATTTCAAAGCGCAACCGCGCGTGGTCGTCAGCCTGCTCCAGGGGGCGGATACTCAACCGAACCTCGCCCTGGTCGGTGAACTTGATGGCATTGCCGATCAGGTTGGTGAGCACCTGCTCCAAGCGCAGGGGGTCACCGACCAGGGCGCCGTCGGGCAGCGGCGCGGCGTCGAAGGTGAAGCGCAGGCCCTTGGCCCGGGCGCTGGCGCCGAGGAGGGTGTCGAGCTGGTCAAGCAACGGGGCCAGGACGAAGGGCCGGGCCTCGAGCTGGAGTTGCCCGGCCTCGATCTTGGAGAAGTCGAGAATTTCGTTGAGCAGTAGTAGCAGGGAGTGGCCGGCGGTCCGGATGCGCTCGATCAGGCCGCGCTGCGCGGGGGTCAGGGACGATTGCTCCATGACCTGGACCAGCCCCAGCACCGCGTTGAGCGGGGTGCGGATCTCGTGGCTCATGTGGGCCAGGAATTCGCTCTTGGCGGCGCTGGCGGCCTCCGCCTCGGCGGTGCGGGCCGCGACCTTGGCCTCCAGGTCGGTGTTGAGGGCGCGGATCTCCGCCTCGACGCGCTTGATCGCGGTGATCTCTTCGACGACGCCGTTGATGCCGACCACCTGGCCGCTGGCGTCGCGCATCGGGTAGAAGTGCTCCCGCCAATGGCGCTGGACCCCGGGTTGGGCGGCGGTCTCGCCGCTCAACTGGATGTCGAGCAGGGGCTCGCCGCGGTCGATGACCCCCTGAAACAGGGGCTCGGCCACGTCGGCCAGGTCGGGCACGATCTCCCGCACCCGGCGTCCCAGGTGGGCGGCGACCGGCAGGCCGTTCATCTCCGCCAGGCGCTCGTTGAGGCGCAGAAAGCGCAGCTCGCGGTCCAGGACGAAGAGGCCCACCGGGGCGGTGGTGTAGATGGCCTCCAGCTCGATCCACTGCCGGCGCGCCCGTTCCTCGCTGTGCCGCAGGCGCTGCTCGCTCTCGCGCAGGCGCGCTTCCGCTTCCATCTGGGCGGTGATGTCGGTGTGGGTGCCGAGCATGCGCAATGGCTTGCCGGCGGCATCGCGCTCGAACACCGCGCCGCAGTCGAGAATCCATTTCCAGCCGCCGTCCTTGCAGCGCAGGCGGTGGATGGACGTGTACCCGGGCGTCCCGCCCGCGAGATGGGCCTGCACGGTGGCCAGCGTTTCGGCCAGGTCGTCCGGATGGACGAGACGGCTCCATTCCGACACGTCGCCGCCGATGTCCGCCTCGTCGTAGCCAAGCATCCGTTTCCAGGCCAGGGAGAAGTCCACGCGGCCACTGTCGACGTGCCAGTCCCAGACGCCGTGACCGGCCGCCTCCAGGGCATCCTTCCAGCGCGTCTCACCCTGGAGGCGGATGGCGGTCGCCTCGGCCGCCCGCAGGGCCACCTCCTGGCGTTGGCGCTCGGTGACGTCGCGGGCGATACCATAGAGGCCGATGATGGTCCCCTCGGCATCGCGCAAGGGGGCCTTGGTGGTGAGATAGGTGCCCTCGCCACTGAGCGGGGCAAACGTTTGCTCCAGGTTGAGGAGGGTCTCGCCGGCCAGCACGCGGCGGTCCTGCCCCTGGAGCGTCGCGGCGACCGCGGGCGGGAGCAGCTCCTCATCGCGGTGGCCCAGGAGTTGCTCGACCGGGAGGCCCAAGTGCTTGGCACAAGGGGGGTTTGCCAGGAGATAGCGGCCCTGCGGATCCTTGGCGAAGATGGCGTCGGTGGAGCTGGTGAGGATGGCGTCCAGCCACTGGCGGGTCTGCTGCGCCTGGCGGCGTAATCCCTCCTCGCGCTCGCGGGCGATGGCCGCACGGCGTTGCTGGTCCCAGCGCCAGAGGCCAAAGCCGATGGCATAGAGCAGGATCAGCACCAGCAGGGTGGCGAGGGCCAGGGCCAGGGCCAATTCGCGTCGCTCGGCCTCGGCCTCCGCCTGGTCGATCTTGGCGAGCAGGATCCAGGGCGTGCCGGCGATGGCGGTGGCGTAGCCCATGACCGGTACCCCGCGGTAGTCCAGGGCGTCCGCGATGAGGCCGTGCTGGCCTTGGGCCGCCAGAACGGCGAACAGGCGGGGCCACTCGCGGAAGGATCGTTGCTGCCCGGCCAGAGCGCCCGTCTGGCTGACGAGAAAGCGCACGGTGTCGCCCTCACGCCGCGCCAGGGCATAAGTGGCGCTGTGGGCCATGGCCGGCGGGGCCAGAAACGCGAAATGCAGCGACTCCTCCAGGTTCCAGGTGAGCGCGGCCACCCCCAGGGGCGGGCCGCTGTCATCGCCCACCGGCGCCAGCAGGCCGTAGCGCCAGACCCCGTCGGCGCCCGGGTTCGCGCCGAGACGCTCAAGCCGCGGACGGCGCAGAAGGTCCTGGCCCCGCTCTGCCGGCAGCGGCGTCCCGCCAGCGCCAATGATCGCCAGGGGCTCGCCCCGATCGTCGTACAGGGTCAGGCCGCCCCAGCCGCGGTCCCGGGCGACCTCCTCCAGCCGCGCGCGCAGCCGGTCCAGCAGGGCCTGGTCCCGTCGGCCGTCGGCGATCCATTTCTCCAGCAGCAGCATCGTGACCGAGGTCCCGGTGAAGAAGGTCCGGGTATCGCTTTCGATATCCGCCAGCCAGTGCTCGACCATCGCGCGTTTCTCCTCGGCGATGCCGGCCAGGGTCTGGGCGGCCTCCTCCCGGATCTCGGCGCTGAAGACGCCATAGGCCCAGAGGCTCAGGGCACCGATCAGCAAGGTGATGGCGACCAGTGGCAGCAGCCAGCGCCAGACCTGCGCCCCGTGCCGCGGGATCGATCCGCTTGCTCCGTTCATGACTGCGATGCCTCGTGATCAGTGCCGCCGCCCCCGGGTGTCAGTGCTTGGGCAGCCGGTTGTCTTGTCGTGCCTTGGCCGTATCGGGCCTGATCCGTCCTTACCCCGCCTCACCTGGGCATCCCTAGCCTTGCCCTTCTTATCCGGTCCCTACCTCGCCCCACGCGATGGGCCGAGTGCCGCGCCCCGTTCGGGATGCGCCGATTATAAGGGAACTCTAAAACGCTCGTTTATCGCGAGACGGTGGCCTGCCTCCCGGCGCCGTCCGCCCGGCGTTGACCGGCATCCACGGCAAGGTCTCGCCTTCGACGTCGTTCATCTCATAGTTCGGGCAGATCCATGTCGAGTCCCTGGCCGCTGAAGCGAGCGGCAATGCGTGAACCAAGTCGAGTAGGTGAGGCGTGTTCTTGACGAACCTTCACCTGTTCCAGAAGCTCCAGGGCGGTCTCGAAGCGCAGGTGGGTGATGGCCTCCCCCAGGGTGCGACGGGTCTCGGCGTCCCAGGCGGCGGGCGGGTCGCGCTCCAGGTCCTCGAACAGGTCCAGGGCACCGAGGTCGCGACGGCGCAGGGCCGCGTGCAGGGCGGCGAGTTGCCCCGCGATCTGGGGCGTATCCACGGACGG
>SACH01000532.1 GCA_009928645.1 Gammaproteobacteria bacterium
GCGACGTTGCGGATGTCGCCGTCGTAGAGCGGCAGGCTGCCGGGCAGGATCAGCAGGTCGTTGTTGCCGTCCTGCCACAGGCGGTGGATGACCTTGGCCATCAGCTTGAGCACGCCGCGGGTGCGCTGGAAGTTGTCCAGGCTGGACCAGTCCTCGTAGAGGCGGTCGAAGACCTCGGGGTGGATGGGATAGGCGCGCAGCAGGCGCTGGCGGTAGTGGCTGTCCTGGGTTTCGGCGGGGAAGTCGGCGCGGTTGGCGGTGTAGTAGTCGGCGAAGGCGCGGCACACCGCTTCCGCCGCCTCGGGCTGGGTGACGGCGCGGAACAGGCGCCGGCGCACGATCTCGAAGGCCTCCTCGGTGGCCACCGGCTTCCACAGGGCCTGGACGCGGCCGAAGTAGTGGGACAGGCTGGCCAGGGCCTTGACCCCGCGCTGACTGCCGGCCTCGCGCTCCGACTCCGGCAGGGAGGCGAGCATGACGGCGGTGGGCACCGCCTTGAGGGCCTCGGTGAGGGCCTGGATGAAGGACAGGTTGGAATCGAAGGTGCCGCCGCGCAGGGCCTTGCCCTCCTCGAACTGGCGCACGTAGGCCACCAGCTCGTCCACCAGGATGACGCAGGGGGCATAGGTGCCGAGCAGGGTCTCCAGGGTCGCCTTACCCGGCGAGGTGCCGGAGGCGTCGGCGTCCGCCACCAGGGCGTAGCCGGCGGCGCCGCCCAACTGCCAGGCCAGGTCGCCCCAGAGGGTGTTGAGGGCCTGGCCGTCGCGCACCAGGGGCTGGTTGGGGGAGGACTGGTTGCCGTCGAGGACCACCACCCGCGCCCGGGGCAGGCTGGTGACCCCGGCGGCGTCCAGCAGGGCGGGGACCCCGGGGAGGTCGCTGGCGGGGACGGTGGCGCTGGCGAGGTGATAGACCGCCATCTCGGTGTGGGTCTTGCCGCCGCCGAAGGCGGTCTGGAGTTGGATGACCGGATCGCCGCCGCGGCCGGTGAGGCGGTGGAGCACCGAGTCGAACAGCAGGCGCATGCCCTCGGTGATGTAGGTGCGTTGGAAGAACAGCACCGGGTCCTGGTATTCCGGCGTGGCCTTGCCGGCATGGACCCGGGACAGGTCGGCCGCGAACTCGGCCTGCTGGAAGGTGCCTTTGAGGACGTCCTCGTGGGGTACGGCGATCTCGCGCCAGGGTTTGAGTGCCATGCTGGTTCCTCCAGGTTACAGTTCCAAATGGGTTTACGCGTCGTTCTAGTGGTTCTTTTCGGTAGCAGCGGTACCCGATTGCGACGGGCCTGAACTGCGAATGATGTCCCCGATAGCAAGGATCAGCTCCCAGGTACCTTCCACCAGGTGGGAGCCATCTGTCGGGGCTTTTTCTGTGGTCGTTTTCGCGTTCCGCTCTGCCATTATGGCGTCCCACACCGCCGTTATTAGCGCCTCCACCAGGCCCTCCGGCGTCTGGAGTTCCGCCAGCGGTGGGTACGACAGGATGTAGGGCATCCCGCGTGTCGTCAGCTCATGTTCCAGATCCTCCACAAACGCCTCCGGGCTGTCCGTCCGCAGTTCCCACACCAGCCTCGTCTCGAATAGCCGGCTCTCCAACTGCTGCATCAGGGGCACGGGGTCCCGTTCCTGTTTCAGCAGGCGTTCCAGTTTGCGCATCCTAAGCCGCAGGAGCGGCGGTACCGAGCTTGGCATCACGTAAT
>SACH01000533.1 GCA_009928645.1 Gammaproteobacteria bacterium
GCGCCAGACCGAGCACCTCATAGAGGAGCTGACCGTCCTGGTCCGGGGTGACGATGAGGTTGATGGGTTTCACGTCCGCGCTGCCGGTCAGCTTTTGGATTTCCGGGCAGTCGGTGAAGCTCTGGGCGTTGACGACCAGCAGGTGGCCGTAGTCGTAGGTGGGCATGGTTGTTCTTGTTGTTCAGCCAGGTTGAAAGGCATGACCCGATAGCTCGGGTGATGAGTAAGAGGGTTTGCCGTATCTCCTGGTCATCAAGTTAGGGTGAAAAGGAGGCTGACGCTGACCGGTTTCAGCATCAGCCGGAACCTCCTACCGGGCCACAAGGCAGACCGTCAGCTCTGGCGAGGTTCTGGTTCAATAGCAGTTGGTATACGCCTGCTGGCCAAGGTATTGCGTAGTGCAGTTGAAGTTCTTGCTGCCGATCTGGCCGCTTTTGTATTCAAAATCACCCAATCGCTGGGAGAACGAGTTGTAGTTCTGTCCGCCGACTTGGCCTGAACCGTACGTGAATGAGCCCAGGCGTTGCTCGCTGATATTGGTGGAACCAAAGCTATTACCGGCATCATCATCGTCGCCATAGCTCCACGCCATGACGGGGGTAGTGAGTACGGCAAGGAGGTAAACAGGCAGTCGCTTCATGGTCGTCTTCCTCAGCCCCAGATCGGCCCCGAGGCGCGGGCATGCGTTTAAGAGAACAGGGGTTCCAGCGGTTCCCATGGCCAACCTAGAAGGGCTCCTGCCGCACCGGGGTCTCGCCCAGGGTGCGCACGTTCAGCGGTCCCAAGGGGCCGTTGTCGGCCAGGGGGAGGCCAGTCTTGGCCTGGGTCAGCGCCGCCAGACCGGGGAGTTCAGCCAGGGGGGTGGCCACGTCGAGGGCCTCGCCATCGCTGTAAGCGTGGAACCAGGGCAACCCGTGCTGGGCATAGTCACGGGCGCTGAAGGGGCGGCGGGGGTAGGGTTCGCCGGTCACCGCCAGGTATTGCTCGGAGTTCAGCAGGTGGACGAAGCAGCGGACCACCTGGTCCTGATCCCAGGCGTCGAGGCCGTAGGGGTCCTGTTCGATCACCTGCCGCAGCAGGCCGCCGTTGCTCAGGCCAAAGTCGATGCCGTACTGGATGCGGGATTCCTGGCGGCGGCTGCTCATGACCCGCTCCCGTTCGCGGCGGCTTTCCTCCAGCAGGTGCTGGAAGCGGTCGGCCTTGAGGGGGTAGACGGCGAGTTGCAGGCCGCCGTGCGCGGCCAGGCCGGTCAGTTGCTCTTCCACGGTGTAGCCGGCGCCCAAGGGCATGGCGACAAACTGGCGGATGCGGCCCTGGCCGACGTTGAAGCCGTCGAGCCATTCCTGGTCGGGGGTGACGACGTAGTCCTGGGGATCGGCGGACAGGCCGTTGTGCCAGGGCTGACCGGAGATGGCGTTGATCTTGCCGGCGGCGACCTTGATGGCGCAGGGGAAACGCAGGCTCAGGGTCTGGGGAATCACGCCCCCATCGAAGCCCAGCCACAGGGCTTCGGACTGGTAGAGGGGCATGAACACCCCGCCATGGCGGCGCCAGGTCTCGGGCAACCGTTCGGCATAGTCATCAACCAGGCGCAGGGCGAATTTGCCCAGGCCCGGGGGCAAGGGGTAGACGTGGCCGTCGTCGGGGACGCGCAGGGTGCGGTGGAAGGTGAGGTGGCAGCCGGCCTGGGGGTGGAT
>SACH01000100.1 GCA_009928645.1 Gammaproteobacteria bacterium
CCGACCAAGGGCCTGACCCTGCCCTTTCTCAGTTATGGCAGCAACAGCTTGATCGTGGCCTGCATGATCATCGCCGTGCTGCTGCGCATCGACCTGGAAACACGACGCGATCCACAGGCCGCGGCAACTGCCGAGGGCGGTGGCAAGGTGAAATGGGCGCGCGCCTAGCCATCATGGCCGGCGGTACCGGCGGCCATGTCTTTCCCGCCCTGGCCGTGGCGGAGTGCCTGCGCGCCCAAGGCCACGAGGTCTTCTGGATTGGCACCCGTACCCGCATGGAGGCCCGTCTGGTGCCCGCTCAGGGTTTCCCTATCGAGTGGCTGGGGATCGAGGGCCTGCGCGGTAAGGGGGTCCTGGCCCTGCTGGCCGCGCCCGGCAAGCTGGCCCTGGCCCTGTGGCAGGCAGCGGGCATCCTCCGCCGCCGCCAGCCGGATCTGGTGTTGGGTATGGGTGGCTTCGCCTCCGGACCTGGCGGGCTCATGGCCTGGCTGCTGGGCATCCCCCTGGTCATCCAGGAGCAGAACCGGGTCCCGGGATTGACCAACCGCTGGCTGGCGCGCCTGGCGCGACGGGTCTTCCAGGCCTTTCCGGACAGCTTCCCGCCGGCGCGGCGGGCCGAGACCTGTGGCAACCCGGTACGCCCGGCCATTGCCGCCCTGCCGCCCCCGGGGATACGCCTGGCCAAGCGCCAGGGACCCCCGCGGCTGCTGGTGGTGGGGGGCTCCCTCGGCGCCCTGGCCCTCAACGAACGGGTCGCCCCGGCCCTGGCCCTGTTGCCTGCGCAACTCCGGCCGCTGGTCCGCCATCAGGCCGGTGAGCAGACCCTGGAGGTTGCCCGGCAGGCCTATGCCAGGGCCGGGGTTGCCGCCGAGGTGACCCCCTTCATCGCCGACATGGCGGAGGCCTATGGCTGGGCGGATCTGGTACTATGCCGCGCCGGCGCTCTGACGGTGTCGGAACTGGCCGCCGCTGGCCTGGGTGCCGTGCTGGTCCCCTACCCCCACGCGGTGGACGACCACCAGACGGCCAACGCCCGCGTGCTGGCCGAGCTGGGGGCCGCCGAGATTCTGCCCCAGACCCAACTTGACCCCGCCCATCTGAGTGCCGTCCTGAGCCGCCTGCTGGGGGACCGGCCCCGCCTGCTGGCCATGGCGGAGGCCGCCCGCGCCCTGGCCGCGCCGGATGCCGCCGCTACCATCGCCGCCGCCTGCCTTGCCGAGATCTGCCCATGAGCCAGCCGCAACCCCCCTTGCCCTCCCGAAAGGCTGACGCCGAAGCTGGCGGCGCTCTGGGTACCACCCAGGGCCATCATGCGGGGCGCATGGGCCGCATCCGTCACCTGCACTTCATCGGTATTGGCGGTGCGGGTATGAGCGGCATTGCCGAGATCATGCTCGACCTGGGCTACGCGGTTTCCGGTTCCGATAAGCGGCCGAACGCGGCGACGCGTCGCCTGGCGGAGCTGGGTGCCCGGGTCTTCATTGGTCACGCGGCGGAACACATTCACGGGACGGATGCCGTGGTGGTGTCGACGGCCATCGACGAGGCTAACCCGGAAGTGGTTGCGGCCCGCGCCGGGCGTATCCCCCTGGTAAGGCGGGCGGAAATGTTGGCCGAGCTGATGCGCTTCTACTACGGCGTAGCGGTGGCCGGCACCCACGGCAAGACCACGACCACCAGCCTGGTGGCCAGCGTCCTGGCCGAGGGCGGTCTGGACCCGACCTTTGTCATCGGCGGGCTGCTCAATAGCGCCGGGGCCAATGCCCGTCTCGGGGGGTCCCATTTCCTGGTGGCCGAGGCCGATGAGAGCGACGCCTCTTTTCTCTATCTCCAGCCGATGCTGGCGGTGGTCACCAATATCGACGCCGACCATATGGTCACCTATGGCCATGATTTTGGGCGGCTACGCAATACCTTCATGGAATTCCTGCACCATTTGCCCTTTTATGGTCTGGCGGTGCTCTGTATCGACGACGAGGAGGTGCGCGCCCTGGTGCCCGAGGTACCGCGCCCGGTGCGGACCTATGGCACCCGGCCGGAGGCCGATGTGCGGGCGATCGAGGTCCGCCAGGAGGGGCTGAGGATGTTCTTCACGACCCAGCATCGGGGGGGGAGTTTCCCCGTGGAGCTCAATCTCGCCGGTCGCCACAATGTGCTCAATGCCTTGGCGGCGATCAGCGTCGGCCTGGAGTTGGGGGTGCCGGAGGCGGCCATCCGCCGGGCCCTGGCCGGTTTCCAGGGCATCGGCCGACGCTTCGTGGTCAGCGCGATCCGGGACGCCGCGGGCCGCGAACTGGTGCTGATCGATGACTACGGTCATCATCCCCGGGAGGTGGCGGCGACCCTGGAGGCCGCCCGCCAGGGCTGGCCGGGCCGGCGTCTGGTGCTGGTCTTCCAGCCCCATCGCTACACCCGCACTCAGGAGCAATTCGACGACTTCGCCCAAGTCCTCTCCACTGTGGACCGCCTGGTGCTGTGCGAGGTCTATGCGGCGGGGGAGGCGCCCATCGCCGGCGCTGATGGCCGTGCCCTGAGCCGGGCGATCCGCGCCCGTGCTCAGGTCGATCCGGTCTTTTGTCCGGATCTGGAGGAGGTCCCGCGGGTGCTGGACAAGCTGCTGGAGGACGGCGATCTGGTCCTGCTCTCCGGGGCCGGCGACATCGGGGGCCTGGCGGCGCGCCTGCCGGGGCTGCTGCGGGTCGGGGTCGCCCTATGACCGACGGATTTCGTCTCGCCACCGCCCCTCAGACCGCGCCCGGGGCCGATCTACGCGGCGAACTCCGCTTGGAGGAGCCCCTGTCCCGCCATACTAGTTGGCGGGTCGGTGGGGTGGCGCGGCGCTTCTACCGCCCGGCGGATGCCGCCGACCTGGCGGCCTTCCTGCTTACCCTGGAGCCCGCCGAGCCCCTGCTGTGGCTCGGGCTGGGGAGTAACCTCCTGGTCGACGACGCCGGTTTTCCCGGCACGGTCATTCATACCCAGGGGCGGTTGGGCCGCCTGGAGCGGATCAGCGACCTGGGCCTGCGGGCCGAGTGCGGCGTCCCCTGTGCGAAGCTGGCGCGCTTCGCCGCCCGGGCCGGGCTGGCCGGCCTCGAGTTTTTGGCCGGCATCCCCGGTACCTTGGGCGGGGCCCTGGCCCTCAACGCCGGGGCCCATGGCAGCGAGATCTGGCCTCGGGTGCGCCGGGTCACGACCATCGCCCGCGGGGGGCTGATCCGGGAGCGGGGTCCCGATGATTTCCGGGTCGGCTATCGCCAGGTCGAGGGGCCGGCGGGCGAGTGGTTCCTGGCGGCGGAGCTGGTACTGGAGGCCGGCGAGCCGGCGGCCTGTCAGGCACGGATACGCGATCTGCTGGAGCGGCGCAATCGCACCCAACCCATCGGCGAACCCAGTTGCGGTTCCGTCTTTCGCAACCCCCCTGGGGATTATGCGGCGCGCCTGATCGAGGCGGCGGGCCTCAAGGGTGAGCGTGAGGGCGGGGCCCAGGTTTCCACCCGGCACGCCAATTTCATCGTCAATACGGGTGGCGCCAGCGCCCGGGACATCCTGGCGCTGATGGCACGCATCCAGAAGCGGGTGGAAGGGCAGAGCGGCGTGCGCCTGCAACCTGAGGTCCATTGCATCGGAGGAACAATGCCATGAGCGCCGACGCGGCCCGGTTTGGTCAGGTGGCCCTGCTGTTGGGTGGCCAGTCGGCCGAACGTGAGATCTCCCTCAAGAGCGGTCAGGCCGTCCTGGCCGCCTTGCAGCGCAGGGGCGTCGCGGTGACGCCCATCGATCCCGCCCCCCAGGTGCTGGCCCAACTGGCGCAAGGGGGCTTTGACCGGGTCTTTATCATGCTCCATGGCCGGGGGGGTGAGGATGGCCAGATCCAGGGCGCCCTGGAGACCCTGGGGTTGCCCTACACCGGCTCCGGGGTCCTAGGCTCCGCCCTAGGGATGGACAAATATCGCTGTAAGCTGGCCTGGCAGGGCGCAGGTCTGCCCACGGCGGAATTTGCCCTGCTGCGAGGGGAGGGTGACCTGGCCCGGGCCGCCGCCCTGGGCTTCCCCCTCATGATCAAGCCCGCCCATGAGGGCTCCAGCATTGGCATGGCCCGGGTGGACGATGCGGCACAACTCGCTGCCGCCTGGCGAGAGGCGGCGCGCTTCGATCGTCTGGTCTTGGCGGAACGCTGGATCAGTGGTCCCGAGTTCACCTGCGCCATCCTGGGCGGCGAGGCCCTGCCCCTGATCCGTCTGGAGACACCCCGCAGCTTCTATGACTATCACGCCAAGTACTTTGCCGAGGATACCCGTTATCTCTGTCCCTGTGGCCTGAGTGCCGAGGACGAGGCGCGGCTTCGGGCCTTGTCCCTGGCAGCCTTCGACACCGTCGGTGCCCGCGGCTGGGGACGGGTGGACCTGATGTTGGATGGGGCGGGAAATCCCTATCTGCTGGAGATCAATACGGTGCCAGGGATGACTGATCACAGCCTGGTGCCCATGGCCGCCCGCGCCCGGGGCCTTGATTTCGATGAACTGGTCTGGCGCATCCTGGAGACGAGCCTTGAGATGGTTTGATCCGCCCCAGACCAGGCCCGCCCCGGCCTTCAGCCTGCCGCGGCTGGAGCCCAGGCTGGCCTGGCGCTTTCTCAAGGGCCTGTCGGGCCTGGGGCTGATCCTGGCCATGGTGGCCGGCGGTCACTGGCTGTTGCAACTCGAGTCCCAGTATCTGCCGGTGAGGGTCGTCAGCATCGAGGGCGAGGTGCGGCGCATGACCTTGCAGCAGATCCAGGAGCGGGTTGGCAGGACGCTGGAGGCCGGTATCCTCACCCAGGATCTGGCCACCATCCAGGCGGCCATCAAGGAATTGCCTTGGGTGGACAATGCTGGGGTGCGCCGGGCCTGGCCGGACCGGCTGGTGATCGCGGTCACGGAGCACAAGCCTCTGGCGCGTTGGGGCGAAGAAGGTCTGGTAACGGCCGAGGGGGTGATCTTCCGGCCGGAGCGGCATGAGATCCCGGCTGGCCTGCCACGGCTGCGGGGACCCGACGACCAGGCCCGGCAGGTCGTGGAGCGGTACCTGGCCTGGGGAGATCTGCTCAAGGCCCGGAGTCTGTCGATCCTGACTCTGGAGGACGATGCGCGCGGGGCCTGGACCTTGTCTACCGATGCGGGGTTTACCCTCTTGCTGGGCAGGACCGAGGTGGAGACGCGCCTGGAGCGCTTCCTGCGTGCCTATCCCGAGATCCTCGCCGCCGGTAGGCCAGCGCGCGTGGACATGCGATATAGTAATGGGTTAGCAATAAGCTGGTCCGGGGCCCGACTCGCTACCCGGCCGGCTGGGGGTCTGGGGTACCCCCTGAGGTTAGAACCTATTTCAACCGGCCCCGCAACGGCAACCCGCCTCTTCAATCATCCAGGTTCCCCGGACGGGGACCAGTGGCCTTACCGGAGCTAGCCTCATGGCGCGACGCGGAGACAAGAATCTACTGGTGGGACTCGATGTCGGGACCTCCAAGGTTGCCTGCCTCGTCGGCGAGGAGCGGGAGGACGGCCTGGTGGAGGTCGTGGGGGTGGGGATGCATCCCTCCCGGGGCCTCAAACGCGGGGTCGTAGTCGATATTGAATCTACTGTCCAGTCCATCCAACGGGCCGTGGAAGAGGCGGAGTTGATGGCCGGCTGCGAGATCCATGCCGTTCATGCCGGTATCGCCGGCAGCCATATCCGCAGCCTGAGTTCCCACGGGGTCACCGCCATCAAGGACCGCGAGGTGACCCAGGCGGACCTCGACCGGGTCATCGATGCCGCCCGGGCGGTGGCGATCCCGGCGGATCAGAAGATCCTCCATATCCTCCCCCAGGAATTCGTCATCGATGGCCAAGAGGGCATCCGTGAGCCGGTAGGCATGTGCGGCGTTCGTCTGGAGGCCAAGGTGCATCTGGTCACTGGTGCCGTGAGCGCCGCCCAGAACATCGTCAAGTGCATCCGGCGCTGCGGCTTGGAGGTGGACGACCTGGTCCTGGAGCAACTCGGCTCCAGCTACGCGGTCCTCGGCGAGGACGAGAAGGAACTTGGCGTCTGTCTGATCGACATCGGTGGCGGCACCACGGACCTGGCGGTCTTCACCGACGGGGCCATCCAGCATACGGCCGTCATTCCGATCGCCGGGGATCAGGTGACCAACGATATTGCCGTGGCCCTGCGTACCCCGACCCAGTATGCCGAGCGCATCAAGATCCGCCATGCCTGCGCCCTGGCCCAGTTGGCCGGTGGTGACGAGACCATCGAGGTGCCGAGCATCGGCGAGCGTCCGCCGCGGCGGCTGGCGCGTCAGACCCTGGCGGAGGTGGTGGAGCCCCGTTACGAGGAACTTCTGACCCTGGCGCAGATGGAGTTGCGACGCACGGGCCTGGAGCCGAAGGTCGCCAGCGGCGTTGTCCTGACCGGTGGCAGCGCCAAGATGGCGGGTCTGATTGACCTGGCGGAGGAGGTCTTCCATATGCCGGTGCGGTTGGGACACTCCCAAAATGCGGTGGGCCTGGAGGAAGTGTTGAACAACCCGATCCATAGCACCGGCGTCGGACTCCTGCTCTATGCCCGCCAGAATCGCCCCGCCTACCGCGCCGAGCCCCGGGACCTTCGGGGTACCGGGGCCATCTGGGAGCGGATGAAGCGCTGGTTCCAGGGCAATTTCTGAGGCTTTGTGGGGCCCAGGCAGCATGGCGGGCCCAGGGTGGCGTTCGGGTGGTCGGGGACGCCGGTTTGCGAACGAGCGGTCGCCGGGTCATGAGGGCTGGACGGCCAAGGGTCAAGCATTGCGACAATACTCAAGCGTGAGAGGAATCATTTCATGTTCGAACTGATGGATACCCACACCCAAAGTGCCGTCATCAAGGTCATCGGGGTCGGCGGCGGTGGCGGTAATGCCGTTAACCATATGATGGAGTCTTCCATCGAAGGCGTAGATTTCATCTGCGCCAATACCGATGCCCAGGCCCTGAAGCATTCCACGGTCAAGACCATCCTGCAGTTGGGGGCGGCTATCACCAAGGGGTTGGGGGCTGGCGCCAATCCGGATGTGGGTCGCCAGGCGGCGGAGGATGATCGCGATCGCATCCGCGATGTCCTGGAAGGGGCCGATATGGTCTTCATCACCGCCGGGATGGGCGGCGGTACCGGTTCCGGCGCTGCCCCCGTGGTCGCGGAGATCGCCAAGGACCTGGGGATTCTGACGGTGGCAGTGGTAACCAAGCCGTTCCCCTTTGAGGGCGGCAAGCGCATGAAGATTGCCGAGGAGGGCATCGAGGCCCTGTCCACGCGGGTCGATTCCCTGATCACCATTCCCAACGAGAAACTCCTGGCCGTCCTCGGCAAGGAGATGAGTCTGCTCAACGCCTTCAAGGCGGCTAACGATGTCCTGCTCAATGCTACCCGCGGCATCGCCGAACTGATCACCCGGCATGGGCTGATCAACGTCGACTTCGCCGACGTCAAGACCGTCATGTCGGAAATGGGCGAGGCCATGATGGGCATGGGCGCGGCCACGGGGGACAATCGGGCGCGGGAGGCGGCTGAGGCGGCCATCAACAGCCCGTTGTTGGGCGACATCGATCTTTCGGGTGCTAGGGGTATTCTGGTCAACATCACCGCCGGCATGGACCTGACCATCGGTGAATTTGACGAGGTGGGTAATACGGTTCGCGACTTTGCCGACGAGGATGCCACCGTGGTGGTGGGTACGGTCATTGACCCCGACCTGGAGAACGAGATGCGGGTCACCGTGGTCGCCACGGGACTCGGGGGCAGCCGCGGTCGTGGCAGTGCCCAGGTCCGCACCGACACCCCCCGGCTGCAGGTGGTGGCGAATGACCGTACCGCTCCCAAGCCCTCCAGTTTTGCCGATACCTTCAGCCGTCGTTCGAAGCCGGCCGCCTCCGATGCCGAGCCCGACCTGGACTATCTCGACATTCCGGCATTTCTGCGCCGACAGGCGGATTGAACGGCACCAGGCGGGCTGGCGGCAGATTGACCAGTCCCGCCTTTTGATCCGCGAGGCGGTATCCAGCCCAGGCACCAGTCCGGGTCAACCGGGGGGTGACTCCGCCAGCATACGCAGATGAGGGTTGCCGGGATTATCCACGGTGGGCCAAAGGTCCTCGTCGGTGACGCGATATCAAGCGATTTACTTGCAAACAGACAGGGTCATGCCTAATAATAAGGGAAAACCCTTAGGGGATAACCTGCGGTTTTCCGCCAGACGGTAAATCTCGCATCCTCCCCGACCCACCCGGATCGGCCCTGATCGCGGCTAGATTCGACCCCTTGCGGCTAACACCAGAAGGAGAAGGACCATGATCCGGCAGCGTACCCTGAAAAATGTCATTCGCGCCACGGGCGTGGGTCTGCACACCGGCGAGAAGGTCTATCTGACCCTGCGCCCCGCCACGCCGGATACGGGCATCGTCTTCCGTCGTACCGATTTGGATCAGCCGGTCGATATCCCCGCCACCCCACTGAACGTGGGCGATACCCAGTTATCCACAACCCTGGTCAAGGATGGGGTTCGCATCTCCACGGTTGAGCATCTCCTGTCCGCCTTCGCCGGACTGGGCATCGATAACGCCTATGTCGATGTCAGCGCCGCCGAAGTGCCCATCATGGACGGCAGCGCCGCACCCTTCGTCTTTCTCATTCAGTCGGCGGGGATCGAGGAGCAGAATCGGCCCAAGCGCTTCGTGCGCATCAAGCGTCCGGTGCGGGTCGAGGACGGAGATAAGTATGCCCTCTTCGAGCCTTATGATGGTTTCAAGGTGGACTTTGTCATCGACTTCGATCACCCCGCCTTCGCCTCCCGCACCCGCCGGGCCACCGTGGACCTCTCCGCCACTTCCTTCGTCAAGGAGGTTAGCCGGGCCCGCACCTTTGGCTTCCTGCGCGACATCGAGGCCCTGCGTCAGCA
>SACH01000534.1 GCA_009928645.1 Gammaproteobacteria bacterium
CAGGCGCCGCAGCACGGTGAAGGGCAGGATCACCCGGCCGTATTCGGATTGCTTGTAGTCGCCGCGCAGGAGGTCCGCCACGGACCAGATGAAGGACGAAAGGGACTGGTGGTTCATGTCGCGGGAGTTCCTTCCTTATCTATGTGCCATTCCGGCTTAGGGGCCATTCCGGCCCCGACGCTGCTCGCGCCGCATGAACAGGTAGAGCCCTTCCACCTTGGCCCGCGCCCAAGGGGTCTTGCGCAGGAATTTCAGGCTCGATGGCAGGCTCGGTTCGTGGGCGAAGCACCGCAGCCGGAGGCGCGCCGCCAGTTCCTCCCAGCCATAATGGGCGACCAGGGCCGTCAAGATTGCCTCCAGCGTGAGCCCATGGAGGGGATTGTTGGGCTGGGAGCGGGGCGGTGGCCGGTCGTTGGTCGGCGGCGGGGGTGAGTTGCTCATGGCGGCGCCTGTATCGCCGGGCGGAAGACGGCGTTCATGCGCGCTGATGCTAGCCGCCAGAGGGAGAGGCGGCAAGGGCCGAGGCGCGCGGGGCTGGCATGACCAGGACTGGCTCGGCCAGGACCGGGTCGCGCAGGGCTGGCATTCCCAGAACCGGGTCGCCCCGGACCAAGTCGCGGACTGAGCCCCCTGGACAGGCGGGTAAGCATCCCGCCTAGCCCACCGCCACCGGCAACTCCTCCCAACAGGTCGTGTAACGGGGCGTCATCCGCCCCCGGCGCATCTGCCAGGGCTGCGCCAGCCCCTCGGCCAGGTAGCGCACCGTCCCCCGCCCCCAGCGGGTATTGATGCCATCCATGACCGCCATCAGTCGCTCCCGGCGGCCGTTGATGTCCTCCCTGATCGCGTCGCTCCCCAGGCTGGTCGCCGCAAACAGGTCCCCCGTCACCGCCCCCACCGGCGCCAGGTCCAGCAGGACCACCCCCGCCTTCTTGTATTCGTAACCCTCTCGGTAGATGTGCCGCAGACCCACCCGGGCGGCCCGTAACAGCCGCATGGTGTCCGCCGTGGGGATGGGCAGGGGTACCGTGGCCCCGGGGTGATACTGGGGCGTTTCGGGTTTGAATGGGTTGGTGGTGATGAACACCTGGATCAGGGCCGCCTGAAGCCCCTCCCGCCGCAGCTTCGCCGCCGCCCGGGCGGTGTGGCTGGCCACCGCCTCACTGAGCATGTCGAAGGTTGTCACCGGGATACCGAAACTGCGGGAGGCGATGATCTGCTGCCGGGGCGGCGGGGCCTCCTCCAGGGGCAGACAGGAGATGCCGTTCAATTCCATGACCGTCTTGGCCAGGACGACGTTGAACTGGCGTTGGAGGGTCGGAACATCCGCCCGCTGGAGGTCCGCCACGGTGGCGATGTCCAGCTTTTGGAGTTTAGCGGCCCAGCGGCGGCCGATGCCCCAGACATCCTCCACCCCCAACTCGGCCAGGTAGCCCGCCTGCCGATCCGCCGAGACCTCAAGCAGATTGCACACCCCCTCCGCGCGGAAATCCGGATGCTTCTTCGCCAGCCGGTTGGCCAACTTCGCCAGGGTCTTGGTCGCCCCGATGCCTACCCCCACCGGCAGGCCGATCGACTGGAGCACCCGCGCACGCAGTTCCCGACCCTGCTGGGTCAGGTCCCAGTGGTCAAAGCCCGCGAAGCGCAGAAAGGACTCGTCGATGGAGTAGATCTCCTGCTCCGGGCTGAAC
>SACH01000535.1 GCA_009928645.1 Gammaproteobacteria bacterium
CCCGGAATGCTGGCATCCAATGAAGCGCGAACCAATCCGGAATGCGCAGGAGCGGGGCATGGATGACACGCGACTCAGCATTAGGGGCGGACTCCAAAGACTCATGCACGGAGCACACGTCACCATCACCGGCGTCTTCGGCGACGAGTTGACCCTCGTCTCGGCCGACATCCCACAGCCCCAGCCGGACGCGATCTACAGCTTCAGCGGGGTCCAGCACACTGGCCAGAGCTACATCCACGCGGGCGACTTCTCCGCCCTAGAGCAGTAGGGTCAGGTTCCCCATTGCACACTGATGGCTGCGCTCCGTGAGCGGACCGGGCCGTGTGGTACAGGTGAGACCTGACCCTGATGGCTCTGGGTGCGGCCCGCGCACCCTCACCGCCTGCGCGGCGCGCACCCTCGGGCGCCCCTGGCGATCCTCTTCACAGCGTCGAAACTCTCGGTATATGCTGCCGACGTTCCCGCGACCCCCGCGGCCTACGCTGGCGTCCTGCCGGCGGTGGTCGAGGCTGGCGGCCTGCCCGTCCCCGCGCTGGCGGGATCCGCGGGCCGGGCGGGCGCTGCCGACTGATTCCCGGCCACCGCGGCACGCCGTCTCCACCGCCCCCACACGAGGCGCTATCCCATGGTCATCGGCCCACGCGAGCTGGTCACGCCCTTCCGGCCCATCCCCCTGGAGGTGCCCGAAGGGATGAAGCCCAACGAGTTCTTCAACAGTACCGAGAACCTCAATGATCTGGTCACCAACAACGGTCTGTTGGTGAACCAGGAGGACCTGCTCCTCTACCGCAAGGCCCTGGGCCACTCCCTGGAATTCGACTGCTCCATCATCTACAACACCAGTCAGCGGATCCTCAATCCCCTGGGCCGGCCGGTGCGCCGTACCCAGGTGCCCGATCCGGTGCGGCGGGTGTGGAATCGGATGAACCAGGTCATCCTCGGCTATCTGGTGGAACAGTATCCAGACCCCGCCGAGTACCTGATCCTCGCCGGCGAGGCCAGCCTGGATGCCACCTGGCCACTGACCTCCCCCGGGGTGCCGAGCATCCGCATGCTGCACAACCACTTCATCTGCTTCCCCATGGCCGACCTGAGGGCCGCGCGTCCGGCCGCGGCCGACAATCCCAACCTCACTGACGGCGGTCAGCACAGTCTCTTTCAGGCCCATATGCGTGACGTCTACCGGCGCTTCTTCGCCGAGGCCTTGGATCTGCAGGTGCTGCGAAACGTGCACACCGAGGAGTCGCGCCTGGCCCTCACCGGCTATCCCGAGGGGCTGCCCTGCTGGGAGATCGACGGCGGCGTGGAGCGTCTGAAGGATCCGCGCTTCTGGTCCGAGTACGACGCCATCCTCCAGGGCTTCCTGGATTTCTACCGGACCTTCTTCTCCCAGGTCTCCACCCGCAACGCCGACCCCTTGCCCGATCTGCACTTCCCGCGCGCGGTGGCCGAGGTGCTGCTGTTCGACAACGACTTTCTGGCCACCGCCCGCAAGGTCCGCGAGCGCTGCATCGCCGAGCCCGCCTATGCCAACTCCATCCGCTGGGAACCGGCCTTCAAGCAGCTCATCTTCCGCGGCGACGACGGCCGTCTGCTGGTGACCATCAGTCAGAACTCGGTGGGCAACGCCATCACCGAGCTGCTCGGCGTGGTGGTGCGGCGGGAGCCCGATGCGGCGGGCTACCAG
>SACH01000536.1 GCA_009928645.1 Gammaproteobacteria bacterium
GCCGCTGTCCTGGCCATCATCAAGGGGGAGTTTGGCGCGCTCAGTTCCTCTTTGATCAACCTCGGCATCGAGGTGGCGGTCACCAAGATTCGTGTCGCGCTGGGCCAGTGAGGGGCGGCTTGTGCCCGACGAGTTGCCACTATCGACCGTGGTCCCCGCCTGTAACTTCGTGCGGGATTCCGTCCTACCGCGCATTGTCAAGTTGGAGCGCGACATGGATGCCGCGCACGTCAATCTGCTCGGTCTGGAGCAGCGCCTGGGACAAGGCGAACTGGGGTTAAGACTCGTGCAAACCGATCACGCCGAGACCCGCAACCAATTGGCCGTCATCACCGATGGCTATGAAACGATTATCCGCGAAGTGCGCAACACCCGCACCGAAATCGAAACCCTCTTTACCCGCCTGGCGCGGGACAAACTTGAGGCAGCGGAACGGCACAGTAAACTGCTGATGACGGCTATGCGGGGCGTGTTTATTCTGGGCGCCCTGGCAGTGACCATGGCCGGTCTGCATGCCGTGGTGACCGGCGAGCCGCTACAACAAAGCCTGATCAACCTGCTGCGCGGGGTGTTGGGGTGGGGTGAATGACCCTGCGCACGCGGATTATGCTGGCGATGGGCTTGACGTCGACGATCATGCTGTTCGTCATCGTCGGCCTGGCGAGCCATTTCCTGCACGCCACCAACGAAGGGCATTTTGAAGAACGCACGGCCATCATGGGGCGCATGATGGCAGCCAGCCTGAAAGACGCCATGATTGCCAAGGACCTGGCGCGGCTGGATGCGATCATCACCGAGGCGATTGCCGCCAACGATAAGATGATTCGCGTCTGCGCCTTTGATCAGCAGGGGGCGCGGTTGTCGACCTGTCGCTGTCATGCGTTGTCGGAGCGACCGTACCCCGGGGAGCGTATTTTAGAGACGCCGATCATGGTCGGCGATGACGTCTACGGCTCCGTGGGGGTGGCCTTTTCGGCGGCTCACATTGAGCGCGACATCGCTACCGTGGAGCGGAATCTGTACCTAGTGGCCACCATCTTGCTGGGGGTGACCCTGATTGTGGCTTGGCTGATGGGCGATACCCTGTCCCGGCAACTGCAAGCCATTCAGCATGAGCTGGTGGCGGAGGACCCGCACGAGCTGCCGACCTTCCCCGGGCGCTGCGAGATCGATCAGGTGGCGCGGTCGGTCAATGCCCTGATCGTCAAGCGGCGGCAGGAAAAATTCCGCGCGGACGCCTGAGCCCGTGCCGTCCGCGTCGGCGGTCGTGACGGCACACTGACCGCATGAGCCTGTTCCCCGACCTTACCGCCGCTGTTACCGCCTTCCGCCGCGACCGTCTGGCCGGCACGCCGCTGGCCGGACTGACGCTGCACGACGATTACCTGAAAGCCCAGTTACAGGCGGCGACGGTAGACGCGGGCCTGGCCCTGCGCGTGTTTTTGGAGCCCACCCTAGTCCTGCCCGAGACCGCCAGCCAGGCGGAAAGAGACGCCCTGGACGAGGCGGGGACGCCCTGGGTGGAGGAGCCGGGGTATGACCTGGAGGGCGACTTTTTTTCCGGCGAGCGCTGGGGCTATCTGGTGACTCGGCATCGGCCGATCATCAGCGTGCAGAGCATGACCTTTGTCTATCCCCAGCCTTATAGCGGGGTGTTCACCGTCCCAGCGGATTGGATCAGGACCGA
>SACH01000101.1 GCA_009928645.1 Gammaproteobacteria bacterium
GCTCTTGCCTGTTAGTATCACATCATAAGGGCGCCAACAACAACCCAGAATAATACATTAAAATCAATACTCTACACAAAGGTGACAAAGTAGTACTAAATAGACCTGCACTGATTGGCTGGGCGCGTCGATATAGCGGCTTGGCGACGCGGCAGCGTCGCTAGTGGGAGCACCAGGTTGAGAATCCTCCACACCTCCGACTGGCACCTGGGGCGAACCCTCTACGGCCGCAAACGCTATGAGGAATTCACGGCCTTCCTGGACTGGCTGACGGCGACCATTGAACAAGAGGCCGTCGATGCCCTGCTGGTGGCGGGGGATGTCTTCGACACCAGCGCCCCCAGCCATCGTGCCCAAGAGATCTACTACCGCTTTCTCTGCCGGGTGGCGACCTCCCTCTGCCGCCATGTGGTGGTGGTGGCGGGCAATCACGATTCCCCCACCTTTCTGGAGGCCCCCAAGGAATTGCTGCGAGCTATGGATGTGCACGTCATCGGTAGCGCGGCGGAGGACCCGGCGGACGAGGTCCTGGTGCTGCGTGACCCGGCCGGGACACCGGAGCTGATCGTCTGCGCCGTCCCCTACCTGCGGGATCGGGACATCCGCCGGGTCGAGACCGGGGAGGACAGCGCGGACAAGGCACGTAAGCTGCTCGACGGCATCCGCGACCACTATGCCACCGTCACCGCCCTGGCCGAGGCGCGGCGAGCGGAACTGGGGGCGAACATCCCCCTGGTGGCCATGGGCCACCTCTTCACCGCGGGGGGGCAGACCCTCGAAGGGGATGGGGTGCGGGAGCTGTATGTCGGCTCCCTGGTCCAGGTCAGCGCCGGCATCTTTCCCGACAGCCTGGATTACCTGGCCCTGGGCCATCTCCATGTCCCCCAGCGGGTCGGCGGCGCCGAGACCCGGCGTTACAGCGGTTCCCCCCTCCCCATGGGCTTCGGCGAGGCCAAACAGGAAAAGAGCCTCTGCCTGGTGGCATGGGACAGGGATAAGGGGGATACGGCGTCAACCGCTACTGGCATTGACGCCAGCGCTATTGACACCCCCGGGGCCAGCGCCAATGCAGATAAAAATGTTGCCACCTGGCATGGTGATGGTGTCGGAACCACCCTCAGCTCCAACTCAGACGCCGACCCAGGTCCCGGCAAACCCGTAGGTTACGGGAGAGGATCCGCTCAAGGCCCCAATCCAGACCCGGGCCTACATGGGAACACGGCCAAGAGCCAGCGCGATAAACCGGCCACCTACGTCCGCCTCATCCCCATCCCGGTCTTCCAGCCCCTTGAGCACATCCAGGGCGACTGGGAGCGGCTGGCCGAGCGGCTACAAGCCCTGGTGGCGGCCAAGTCTCCGGCCTGGATCGAGGTGATCTACGAGGGCGAGGCAGTGATCGACGACCTGCGCGAGCGCCTGGAAGCGATCATCCCCCCGCCGGGGGAGAACGCCAGTGGCCCGGAAATCCTGCGGGTCCGGAATAACCGCCTCATCCAGGGGGTGCTAGGGGGGATGCACGACGAGGAGAGTCTGGGCGACCTGGACGAGCAGGAGGTGTTCACCCGCTGCCTGGAAACCCACCAGGTCCCGGTTGAACAACGACAGGAACTGCTACGGGCCTACCAGGAGATCCTGGTGACCATTCATCACGACGATCCCCTGGCGGAATAGACATGAACGCACCCGGGTCCCTATCCGGATGGCGTAGCTGGGGTCCCGCCAGGCCCCTCGCGCCACAAGCCGCGTGCACCTGCGGCGGACGGGGTGGCTGCACGCCTGCCACGATCGTCAGGGAGTCAGTCTGACCATGCGCATTCTGAACGTCCATTTCAAGAATCTGAACTCCCTGGTCGGTGAGTGGGCGCTCGACCTGACCCACCCCGCCTACGCCGATGGCCTCTTCGCCATCACCGGCCCCACCGGCGCCGGCAAGACGACCCTCCTCGACGCCATCTGCCTGGCCCTTTACGGCCGCACGCCGCGCCTGGACCGGGTAACCAAAAGCGAAAACGAGATCATGTCCCGCCACACGGGCGAGTGCTTCGCCGAGGTCACCTTCGCGACCCAGGCCGGCCGTTTCCGCTGCCACTGGAGCCAGCATCGTGCCCGGCGCAAGGCGGATGGCGAGCTCCAACAAGCCAGGCACGAGATCGCCGACGCCGATTCCGGAGCCCTGCTCGAAACCAGCCTGCGCGGTGTCGCCGACCAGATCGAGGCCGTCACTGGCATGGACTTCGCACGCTTCACCCGCTCCATGCTGCTGGCCCAGGGCGGCTTCGCTGCCTTTCTCCAGGCGCCCGCCGATGAGCGCGCCCCCATCCTGGAGCAGATCACCGGCACGGAGATCTACAGCCAAATCTCCGTCCGTGTCCACGAACGCCGCGCCGTGGAGCGCAACCACCTGAGCGTCCTCCAGGCCGAGCTGGATGGCCTGCAGCTCCTCACCCCAGAGGCCGAAACAGCGCTTCGGGAAGAACTGGGGCACCTGAACCGGCAAGAGGCGGACCTCCATGGCCGGATCAACCAGCATCACCAGGCCCTGGCCTGGCATCAGGGACTGGCCCGGCTGGAGGCCGAATTGCGGGATATCGCGACGCGGCGGGAGGACTGGCTGGCCAAGGACCAAGCCTTCGCCCCCGAGCGGGAGCGGCTCCGGCGAGCCAGCCAGGCCCTGGAATTGACGGGCCCCTACGCCAGCCTCGCCGCCCTGCGCCGCGCCCAGGAAGAGGATCGGCACCAGCGGGACCTGGATCTGGCCGTCCTTCCCGTCCGGGAGGAGGCGGTCGCGACCGCCACCCAGGCCCTGACCCAGGCCAGCGAGCGGCTCGAGCGCGACAAGGCCAGCCAGCAGGCCAGATTGCCCATCCTCCGCCAGGCACGGGAACTGGATCTGCGTATCGCCGCGAAGGGGGAGCCCCTCACCACGGCGACCCAGGCGGTAGCGGACCACAACCGGTCATTGGCCACCCTGCGCGCTCAGCAGCAGCGGGATGAGACCGCCCTGGCGGATCGGCGGCGGGCCCTGAGCGAGCTGCTGGCCCTGCTGGAGGCTACCGCGGTGGACGCCACCCTGCTGGACGAGCTCGCGGGTCTCCTCCAGCGCCTGGAGGGTTTGCGGACACTCCAGGACCGGCGGCTGGCCAAGGACAGCGACATCCAGCGCGCCCAAGCGGATCTGGACGCGGCCGCCCGCATCGAGGCGGCGGCTGCGACCCAGGCGCTCGCCGCCCGTTCCCAACGCGACCGCCTCCAGACTGAACTGACCGGACAGCAGGAGCAATTGCGAACACTTCTGGACGGCCTGGAACTGGCGGACTGGCGCCAGCGACAGTCGGACCTGACCGCGCAGCGCGACCTGCTCGCCCAGGCCGCGGCAGCGGCCCAGGACCTGGCGCAAGCCCGTCAGGCCCTGGGGGAACTGGACCAGCGGGAGTCGGACCTCCGCGCCGCCCAGAGGACCCTGACCCAGGACCTGGCAGACCAGACCGAGCGTCAGGCCGCGCGGGAAAGTCAGCAGGAACTCCTGGAGACCCAGCTCCAGTTGCTGGAACGAATCCAGAGCCTGGAAGCGGCCCGCCACCAGTTACGGGACGGCGAGCCCTGCCCCCTCTGCGGCGCCCACGAACATCCCTTCGCCGCGGGTCAGATACCGGCACCGGACGAGACCCGTCAGCCGCTCAAACGGATCAGGGCAGAGGTCAAGATCGCGGCGGCCAACCTCACCGCCCTGCGCATCCGCCAATCACAGGTGGACAAGGACCTCGAACAGCTCCAGGTTGACCGCCAGCGACAGACCACCAGCCGCGACGCGGCCCATCGTGCGCTCACCGAGGCCGGACCGGCCCTCCCGCCCGCCTGGCGGGCGCCAACACTGGTGACGATAGAGGCCCTGTCGGCCACCCTGACCGATCTCATCGCCCAAATACAGCGTTACCAGGAGGATAACCGCCAGACGCTGGAGCAGGCCGTCAGCAAGGTCTCAACCGCGGATCAGACGGAAAAGACCCTGACCGGGCTGCGTGACCAGTGGGAGAAGGCCCGGGAAGCCGCCCAGGTGGCGGAAAACGCAGCCCAGACTGCCAGCCTCCGGCGGGAGACCGCGACCGAGGCCCGGGGACGACGCCAAGCGGAGGTGGAGGAACTGCGGGAGGAGGTCCGCCAGGCACTCGTGACGCTGGACCTGGCACTGACACCCTATGGCCTCGACCTCCCCTGGGCCCGGGCCGGCGCTGGGCCGGTCAGGCCGGAAACCATCCTGCCCGACACCCCCCTGGCCAACACCGCCGCAGTCGCTGCATCCCCAGCGAAAACCTGGCGGGCGGCGGGCCCGGACCTCCTGGAGGTCAGGGATCTGGACCAGCTCCAGGCGCAATTGATCGCCCGTCGTGAGCAGCGCAAGACCCGCCACGAGCAGAGGATCGAGCTGGACCGGGCCATCAGCGCCTTCGACGCCTTGACCAGCCAGCAGGCGGAACGGCTTCAGGCAGCCCAGGAGGTACTCCAGTTGCAGCAGGCCCTTCAGCAGGCGCTGAACCGGGAACGGGATGAATTGACCCGGGAGCGCCGGGATCTGTGCGGGGACCAGGACCCCGTGGCGGAAGAGGCGTGCCTGGCCCGGGCCGTTGACGAAGCCGCCCAGACCCTGGAAGCGACCCGGGAGCGACTGTTCAGCGCCAACCAGGCCCTTACCGAACTGAAAACCCGTCTGGATACCCTGGAGCAAGCCCTCGCCCAGCGGGAACCCGGGCTGCTGACCGCCGAGACGCGCTTCCGCGATCAGCTCCTGTCGGCGGGTTTCCATGACGAAGCCGACTACCGGAGCGCCTGCCTGCCCGAAGGGGAGCGCAAGGAACTGGCGCGCCAGGCCCAGGAACTGGGAGATCAGGGTAACGCCCTGCAGGCCGCCGCCCGGGACAAGGGCCAGGCCCTGGAGCGGGAACGGGAGAAGCGGCTCACGGCGGAACCCCTGGCGGCGCTCGAAGCGACCGGGAAAATCCTCCAGGACCAGCACCGGGATCTGATCCAGGCCAGCGGTGGCCTGCGCCAGAGACTCCAGGACAACGACCAGCTCAAGGAACGCCAGCGGGAACGGGCCAAGGCCCTGGCGGCGCAACAGCGCGAATGCCAGCGCTGGGACCTGCTCCACAACCTGATCGGCTCGGCGGATGGCAAGAAATATCGCAACTTCGTCCAGGGCCTGACCTTCCGCCTGATGATCGGCCACGCCAACCGCCAGCTCCAGAAGATGTCTGACCGCTACCTGCTGATCCACGACGACCGCCCGCTGGAACTCGCCGTCATCGACGGTTACCAGGCCGGCGAGGTCCGCTCCACCAAGAACCTCTCCGGCGGCGAGAGCTTCATCGTCAGCCTGGCCCTGGCCCTGGGCCTGTCCCAGATGGCCAGCCGCAAGGTACGGGTGGATTCCCTGTTCCTCGACGAAGGCTTCGGTACCCTGGACGAGGAGGCACTGGACACGGCCCTCGCCACCCTGGCGGGCCTGCGCCAGGACGGCAAGCTGATCGGTCTCATCTCCCACGTCGCCACCCTCAAGGAGCGCATCGCCACCCAGATCCGGGTCATCCCCCAGACGGGTGGCCGCAGCCACCTCGCCGGGCCGGGGTGCAAGCAGGGCAAAGGACTGCCACTGATGGGAGGGGGCAGCGGACAGGGGGGCTGAACGTCAACCTTCAGTCAGTCGCGCCTCGCTTATCCTGCGCACTTCGGTCCTAAGCCGCCAAGGAAGGAACCGGAAAAACCGAAAATCGGGCGGTGAGAGATCGTTAAGGGGGTAGGAGGGGTATGAAGATTCCACTAGCTGGGGAAGATCTCCGCGACGGCCACCCTGAGTTGCACCCCCGCGATGTCCAGGCTGAGGTCGCCGGTGGTCAGCGAGTGCAATTGCCGGTAGCGACCCTGGAAGCAGTCCGGGTCCCGGTAGTCATGCAGGGTGCGGTGCCGCAGGTCCACCACCCAGTAGCGGCGGATGCCGGCTCGGGCGTACTTGGCGAGCTTGGGGCCCTGGTCCAGGCTCAGACTGGAGTCCGCCACCTCGATGACCAGCAGAGCGTTATCGCCAGTGGGATTGGCCTGGCGGTAGAAGTCGTCCCGGTGTTGGAGCACGGCGAGATCCGGATAGAGCTCGGTGCCGTCGTCCAGGGCCAAGGGGCCTTGGACGCTGACGATGGCTTTCCCCGCCAGCCTCAGCGTTAAGAGCAGATTCAGTGCGTTGGCGGTGCCCCCGTGGGGCGGTCCGATAGGCGTCATGTCACGCATCTCCCCGTCGATCAGTTCCACCCGGTCGCCGTCGCCGAAGCAACCGGCCTCGATCATTCGGTGAAACCGCTTCACGTCGATGCGATGGATCGGGTTGAGCACGTCGGGCGCAAACACGAGTCGATCCCCCTTATGGTTGTGGATGTTACAAGCCTAGCAAATTCGACATGCGGCTCGATATCGTTCGCGTCAACCTGGAGCAAGGAGGAGGCGGACATCCTCACGCTACACGCGCTGGGCTAGACGGCACTTGTCGGTCACCTTACCCGCTTCCTCGCTTCCTCACGCTACACGCGCTGGCCTAGACGCCATCGATCGCCTCCCGCAGATGGCGCACCTCCAGGATCTCCAGGCCCGGGACGCCGCCCTTGGGGACATTGCCCTTGGGGGCGATGATGCGCTTGATGCCATGCTTGGCCGCCTCGCGCAGCCGGTCCGGGCCGTTCGGCACCGGGCGGATCTCGCCGCTCAGGCCCACCTCGCCGAATACCGCCAGTTCCAAGTCCAGGGGCCGGTCGCGGTAGCTGGAGAGGACCGCCAGCAGCACCGCCAGGTCGGCGGCGGTCTCGGTGATGCGCACCCCGCCCACCACGTTGACGAAGACGTCGCGGTCGAACATCGCCACTCCGCCATGGCGGTGCAGCACCGCCAGCAGCATGGACAGGCGGTTCTGCTCCAGCCCCAGGGCGACGCGGCGCGGATTGGCCAGGGGGCTTTCGTCCACCAGGGCCTGGACCTCGATCATCAGGGGCCGGGTGCCCTCGCGGGTGACCACGATCAGGCTGCCAGACACCGGCTGGTCGTGGCGGGACAAGAAGATGGCGGAGGGGTTACGCACCTCCTTGAGGCCACGGTCGGTCATGGCGAAGACGCCCAGCTCGTTGACGGCGCCAAAGCGGTTCTTCACCGCCCGCACCAGCCGATAGGGGCTGCCGGGCTCGCCCTCGAAATAGAGCACCGTGTCGACCATGTGCTCCAGCACCCGGGGGCCGGCCAGGGCACCCTCCTTGGTGACATGGCCGATGAGAAAAACGCAGGTGCCGGTCTGCTTGGCCCAGCGCACCAGTTGCGCCGCCGTCTCCCGCACCTGGGACACGGAACCCGGGGCGGAGGGCAGCAGGTCGGTACTGAGGGTCTGGATGGAGTCCACCACCAGCACCCGGGGCTGTTCGCTGTCGGCGGCGGCGAGGATACGCTCCACCCCGGTTTCCGCCAGCAGGCGGATGCCGGCGCCGCTCAGTCCCAGGCGGCGGGCACGCAGGCTGACCTGCTGGGGCGATTCCTCGCCGGTGACATAGAGGACGGCGCGGTCGGGGTCTGCCCCCCCTGCCGCCTTGGGGCCTGCAACCCTTGGGGTCGATGCCTCAGGGCTTGTCGTCACGGGGGCGGCTGCCATGTGGTCTGACGTACTAAAGTCTGAGGCATTGGAGGCTGAAGTGCTTGTGGCTGACGCAGTGGAGGCTGTCGCCTTGGCACCTGATGGCCTTGGGGCTGCCTCACCTGGGTCCGATGCTGCTTGGCTCCCCGTGCCCTGGTCCAGCGCGCTTTGGTCCTTCTCCCTGTGGCCGGCGCGTTCCCCCTGGCCCGAGCTCATCCGCAGGGCGGCACAGGCCTGGAGCAACAGGGTGGACTTGCCAATGCCCGGGTCGCCACCGATCAGTACCACCGACCCAGCCACCAGGCCGCCACCCAGGACCCGGTCCAGTTCGGCGATGCCGCTGCTGGTCCTCAGCTCCCGCTCCGGGCTGACCAATTCCAGGGAGAGAATCCCCGCGTTATCCTTCCCACCGGCATAACCCTGACGCCCCCGGGCCGGCGCCGGCAGCTCGGCGATCTCCTCGATCGAATTCCAGGCACCGCAGTCCGGGCAGCGCCCGGCCCATTTGTTCAGGCTGGCGCCGCAGGCGTTACAGACATAGGCCAGACGGCTCTTGGCGGGGGCTTTGGGCACGGGCGGAACCCTTCAGGGTGGAGGAGCAGTGCTCGGGAAATCGATTAGAACGCCTTTTGACCTCCCGAGGCTAATCCGTATAATGCTCGATCCTCCCGGCTCCGGGAGGTAACTCCTTGCCTCACCGCCCAGCGGGGGGCTGTTCAACCCGTAAGGAGACCTTATGCGTCACTACGAAATCGTGTTCATGGTGCACCCCAGCCAGAGCGAGCAGGTGCCGGCCATGGTCGAGCGCTATCGCGCCAGTATCGAAAAGTCCGGCGGCAAGATCCACCGCCTGGAGGATTGGGGGCGCCGGCAACTCGCCTACCCTATCAATAAGATCCACAAGGCGCACTACATCCTGATGAACGTCGAGTGCGACCAGGCCACCCGCGAAGAACTCGAAAGCGCCTTCCGCTTCAATGACGCGGTACTGCGCAACCTTATCCTGGTCCGTGATGCCGCCGTCACCGAACCCTCCCCCCTGGCCAAGTCCGAGGAGGAGGGCACGGAGGAGTCCGGAGGCGAGCGCCGCCGCCGTGACCGCGCCGAGCGCGCGGAGCGGATCGAAGAGACCGACGACGAAGACGACGAGCTGGAATAAGAGGTTGCCATGTCAAAGTTTTTCCGCCGCAAGCGCTACTGCCGCTTCACCGCCGAGGGCATCAACGAGATCGACTACAAGGATCTC
>SACH01000102.1 GCA_009928645.1 Gammaproteobacteria bacterium
CGCATCCTGAGCGCCGAGACCGCGGAGACGATTTTTCATTAAGCGGAAAACGGGGCCACCGGAACCCCCGCCGTCATTCCGGCCGGGAAGCCGGAATCCCGGGCAGGGAAAGCTACAGGGGAAGCCATGCGTCACCTTGCCGATCGCTCCCGCGTCGTGAAGCGCGGCAAGGTCGCCACGCAGCGATTCAATGATCTTGCTCACCATGCACCTCCAGTAACGGTGGAGTCCATGGAAATCCTCTACCTGGTTGACTGGGGGCCCCTCAAGCGGCGATCAGCCGGGCAAGTTCCTGGTCGCGGGGGAGGTTTACCACCCCGGCGAGCTGGGTTTTGGGCACCAGGAGAACGGCCTGGCTTTCCCAGCCCATGGCGGCGGGGGTGCCAGTCAGGCGTCGTCCCCGGTAGTAACGGGCCATGGTGATGAGGCCGGAAAAATCACCGATGAAACCGGTGATAGCGACGTGCAGCCCAGTTTCCTCGAAGGTTTCCTTGATCGCTGTGGCTTGCAGGGACAGACCGGCGTCGGCCCGTCCCTTGGGATAGCTGGCTTCGCAGCCGGCGAATTGGTTGGTGGGGCAGACGACCCAGACCCGCCCGTCCGCCTCCTCGATGATCACACCCGCGGCGGGTTTTTTGCCTTGGGCCTCCAGAGGGGGTTCTTGTATCTGCGGGTTCAGGCCAGGGACCTGGGACCAGCCGGCCCGGTTGGTCGGTGCATCCAGCCAGGGTGAAAAGGTGATGCCGTGGAGGGCGGAGGGGACCGGGCCATCGGGAAGGAAGGTGGCGATGGCGTCGGGGCGATACCAATGGCTTTCGGGACCCGGGGCGTGGGGGCGAGCGATGATGACGATCTCGCCCCGGTGGTTGGGGCGTGGGTGCGGAATGGGCGACATGGAGATGCGTGGATGGAAGGCGTCTGGCAGGTGACGAAAGGCGCCAGGCGGTGAGGGGGACTGGGGCGCTGATGACAGGCAGGCTGGGCGCGGACTAAGTGTGACCCTTGGCCTCTGGCCGAAACCTGAACCGGCTTCACCTCAACAGATCTAGGACCTGTTCAAGCTCGTGGCGCAGTTGCTGGATGATCTGATGGCTCTGGCTGGCGTCGTGCCGAGCGATATCACCGGAGAGTTGCTGGCGGGCGCCGCCAATGGTGAAACCCTGCTCGTAGAGCAGGTTGCGAATCTGGCGGACCATGAGGACATCATGGCGCTGGTAATAGCGGCGGTTGCCCCGCCGCTTGACCGGGCTGAGCTGGGGGAATTCCTGTTCCCAGTAGCGCAGGACGTGGGGTTTGACCCCACAGAGCTCGCTGACTTCACCGATGGTGAAATAGCGTTTGCCGGGGATCGGCGGTAACTCGTCGCCCGGCGTGAAGTCGCCGCTGCTACTGCTACTGCTCGGTTCCAACATAAGCTTCCACCCGCGACTTGAGTTTCTGGCCGGGGCGGAAGGTCACGACCCGGCGGGCCGTGATGGGGATTTCCTCGCCCGTCTTGGGGTTGCGGCCGGGGCGCTGTTTCTTCTCGCGAAGATCGAAATTACCAAATCCGGACAGTTTCACCTGCTCGCCACTCTCCAGGGCAGCCCGGATCTCCTCGAAGAACAGCTCCACCATATCCTTGGCCTCGCGTTTGTTGAGGCCGAGTTGTTCGAAGAGGTAGTCGGCCATGTCGGCCTTGGTCAGTGCCATCGCGTCAGTCTCTCAGTTTTGCCCCAAGTTCCGCCGAGAGCCTTTGCAGGATTCGGCTCAGGGTGGTTTCTACGTCATGATCGGTAAGTGTCTGAGAAGTGGCTTGTAAAATCAATCCCAGGGCAAAACTTTTTGTCCCCGGAGGCAGGTGCTCACCTTCGTAGACGTCGAACAGGATCAGATCCCGCAGCAAGTCGCCGGCGGCGTCCGTCAGGCAGTCGCGCAGGCGCTGGTAGGGCAAGTCGCGCTCGACCAGCAGGGCCAGGTCACGACGAATGGCGGGGAAGCGGGAGATGGGGCTGAACGCCGGCAGTACCCCGTGCCGCAGCCGGGTCAGGTCCAGCTCGAAGAGGTAGGCGTTGCCGCCGATGTCCAGTTCCGCCGCCAGGGCCGGGTGCAACATGCCGAGGAGGCCGACGACCTGGCCGGACGCCTCAGGGTCCGGGTCCGAACCGGGCGCCTGCTCTGGACTGGATGCCGGGGCGGAGACCTGACGCTCGATGCGGGCGGTCTGACCGGGGTGCAGGGCCGGGTGGGCCGCGGGCAGGAAGCGGAAGCCGCTGGGGGCACCGGTCAGGGTCAGGAGGGCCTCGATGTCGGCCTTGAGGTCAAAGAAATCGCTGGCGCGGGCTGTCTCGCCCCATTGTTCCGGACTGGCGCTGCCCAGGATCAGGCCGGCGAGCAGCGGCTCCTGGCGCAGGCCGGTGGCGTCCTGACGGAAGCGCAGTCCGCTCTCGAAGAGCCGCAGCCGCCCCTGCTGGCGGGCCAGGTTGCCGCGGGCGGCCTGGAGCAGGCCGGGCCAGAGGCTGGTGCGCATGGCGGACAGTTCGGCGGACAGGGGATTGGCGAGCAGCAAGGGGGTCTGTTCCGGATCGAGACGCGCCTGGAGTTCGGGGCTGACGAAGCTGTAGGTGATGACCTCGTGATAGCCCCGGTCGACCAGGGCCAGACGGGCGCGGTCGAGGTCGAAGGCCGTCTCCGGCGGGGCCTTGGTGGCGGAGGAGGCGGAGGCATGGCTGGCGGGGATGCGGGTGTAGCCGTGGATGCGGCCGATCTCGGCGATGAGGTCGACCTCATGCACCAGATCGAAGCGACTACTGGGGGCCAGGACCTCCCAGCCCACGGCGGTGGGCGTCAGCTCCATGCCCAGGCGGGTGAGAATGTCGGCGATGGCCTCATCGTCCAGGGTCAGGCCCAGGAGGCGACGGATGCGCTCGCGGCGCAGGCTATGGCGCTGGCGGGCCGGCAATTGGTCCGGGATGATGGCCTCGACGATGGGGCCTGGCTCGCCACCGCTGATGGCCAGCAGCAGGGCAGTGGCCCGTTCCAGGGCCCGGACCTGGAGTTCGGGGTCCACGCCGCGCTCGAAGCGATGGGAGGCGTCGGTGTGCAGGCCATAGCGGCGGGCCTTGCCGCTGATATGGGTCGGGGCGAAGAAGGCGCTCTCGAACAGGATGTCGCGGGTCGTGGCGCTGACCGCGGTGCTTGCGCCGCCCATGATGCCGGCCAGGGCCACCGCCTGGTCGGCATCGGCGATGACCAGGGTATCCGCCGTCAGTTCCACCGTCTCGCCGTTGAGCAGGGCGAGGGGTTCGCCGGGGCTGGCCAGCCGGACCTGGATGCCCCCCGTCAGTTTGGCGAGGTCGAAGCCGTGCAGGGGCTGGCCCAGTTCGAGAAGGACATAGTTGGTGACATCCACCACCGGGTGGATGGGGCGTAGCCCGGCGCGGCGCAGGCGCTCGCGCAGCCACAGGGGGGTCTCGGCGGCTGGATCAAGATTGCGCACGACGCGACAGGCATAGCGGGGGCAGGCCGCCGGGGCCAGCAACTCGACGGGGAAACGATCATCCCGGGTGGCGGTGACGGGGGCCATCGGGGGCACGCACACCGGGACCCGGTTGATGACCCCCACCTCCCGCGCCACCCCGGCGAGGCTCAGACAGTCGCTGCGGTCCGGGGTCAGGTCCAGTTCGATGCAGGCGTCATCGAGGCCCAGCCAGGTGCGGAAGTCCTGGCCCAGGGGGGCATCCGCCGGCAGGGGCAGGATGCCGTCCGAGGACTCCGCCAACCCCAGTTCCGTCGCGGAGCAGATCATGCCCTGGGACTCCACCCCACGCAGCTTGGCGCGCTTGATCTTGAGCCCGCCAGGGAGGATAGCTCCCAGGGTCGCCACCGGCACCCGCTGGCCGGCGGCGACATTGGCGGCGCCGCAAATGATCTGCAAGGGCTCACCCTGGCCCAGGTCGACCCGGCAGATGCGCAGCTTGGCGGCATCGGGGTGGGGCTCGACCTGTTGGACCAGACCGATATGAACACCCTGGAAGGGGGGGGCCGCCGGGGTGATGGCGTCCACCTCCAAGCCAGCCATGCTCAATTGCTCCGCGAGGGCGGCGGTATCCACCGGGGGATTCACCCACTCGCGCAACCAGGCTTCACTGAATCTCATCTGCCGTTACCTGCCCGGGAGGGCGTCGACCGCCCACCCGCATCGAGTTAAAAGGCTTCCCCGCACTTGGGTAACAACGCTGGCCATCAAGCAAACTGCCGCAGAAAGCGCAGGTCGTTCTCGAAATAGAGCCGGATGTCGTTGATGCCGTAGCGCAGCATGGCCAGGCGCTCGACGCCCATGCCGAAGGCGTAGCCGAGATAACGCTCCGGGTCGATGCCGACGTGGCGGAAGACCTCGGGGTAGACCATGCCGCAGCCCAGGACCTCCAGCCAGCCACTCTGCTTGCAGACCCGGCAACCGGCGCCGTTGCACATGACGCACTGGATGTCCACCTCCGCCGAGGGCTCGGTGAAGGGGAAGTAGGAGGGGCGGAAGCGCAGTTCCAGGTCACGTTCGAAGAAGTTGGTGAGGAAGTCGTAGAGTACGCCCTTGAGGTCGGCGAAGCTGACCTCCTCGTCCACCAGTAGACCTTCGACCTGGTGGAACATGGGGGTGTGGGTCAGGTCCGAGTCGCAGCGGTAAACACGCCCCGGGGCGATGATCTTGAGCGGCGGTCCCTGATTTTCCATGACCCGAATCTGCACCGGCGAGGTGTGGGTACGCAGCAGCCGGTGCTGGTCGAAGTAAAAGGTGTCGTGCATGGCCCGCGCCGGGTGGTGGGCGGGGATGTTGAGGGCCTCGAAGTTGTGGTAGTCATCCTCCACCTCCGGGCCTTCCGCCACCTCGAAGCCGGCATTGGCGAAGAGATGTTCGATGCGACGCAGGGCGCGGGTGATGGGATGCAGGCCCCCGGGGCGCTGGCCACGGCCCGGTAGGGTGACGTCGATCCGCTCACCGGCCAGGCGGTGGCACAGGGCCTCCTGCTCTAGATTGGCCCGGCGGGCCTCGAGGGCCTCCTGAACCTGCACCTTGGCCTGGTTGATGGCCTGGCCGGCGCCGGGGCGCTCTTCCGGCGGCAGGCGACCGAGTTGCTTTAGTTGGGCGGTGAGGAGCCCGGCCTTGCCCAGATAGTGCACCCTGACCCGTTCGAGGGCGGTCAACTCGCTGGCCGCGGCGATCTCGCTCAGGGCCTGGGCTTGCAGCGAAGCGATACCAAGTCCGGTTTCTGCGCTCATGGTCACTGCTCGATGTGTGCTGTCGGGGGAGGGCCCGTCCGGCGATGAAAAAGGGGAAAGGCGTCAGCCTTTCCCCTCCCTGACCGGTTCACCCTACGGGGGGACCGGGTCGACGCGCCTGAGGTGGCCCGCAACGGTCCAGAGGGACCGTTCCAGGCCGCGGCGTCGGGATCAGGCGCTGGCAGGCAGGGCAGCCTTAGCCTGGGCGGCGAGGGCGGCGAAGCCTTCGCTGTCGTGGTAAGCAATGTCGGCCAGGACCTTGCGGTCGAGTTCGACCCCCGCCAGCTTCAGGCCGTTGATCAGCCGGCTGTAGGACAGGCCGCACTCCCGGGCGGCGGCGTTGATGCGGGCGATCCACAGGGCGCGAAACATGCGCTTTTTCTGACGGCGGTCGCGATAGGCATACTGGCCGGCCTTGATGACGGCCTGCTTGGCGACCCGGAAGACTTTACTGCGGGCACCGTAGTAACCCTTGGCTTGGTCAAGGACCTTCTTGTGACGTGCATGGGCGATGACGCCGCGTTTAACGCGTGGCATGGAATGCTTCTCCGGAAATCAGGCTAAACGAAGGGGGCTGCTGGGTGGGGCCTCTCCCAGGGGAGGGCGGCGGACACTCAGCAGTAAGGCATCATCCTCATGGCCATGCGCATGTCGGACTTATGGATCATGGCCGGGTCGCGCAGATGGCGCTTCCGCTTGGTGGGCTTTTTGGTGAGGATGTGCCGCCGATGAGAGGCATTCCGCTTGATCTTACCGGAGCCGGTCAGCGTGAAACGCTTAGCCGCCCCACGGTTCGTCTTGATTTTGGGCATTTTTCACTACTCCGCTATTCGACTGCTAGGTTGGACGGCACGGCAAAAGGGTTAAGCCGACGGCGGTGGCCTGGTTGACCAACCGCCCGGTGGCTCCCTCATGGGCTCCGGTGATCCCGAGGGGGATCACAACACCGGGCCCGTTCCGCCGGGAACGGGCAGGACCGGCGCGCGCCGCTACTTTTTCTTGGGACCCAGTACCATCACCATCTGGCGTCCTTCCATCAGGGGCTGTTGTTCGAGGATACTGATCTCGGCCAGGTCCTTTTCCACCCGTTGGAGCAGTTCCAGCCCCAGATCCCGATGGGCATGTTCGCGCCCACGGAACCGCATGGTGACCTTGGCCTTGTCCCCTTCGTTGAGGAAACGCGTCAGGTTGCGCAGTTTGACCTGATAGTCTCCTTCCTCCGTCCCGGGACGAAACTTAATTTCCTTGATCTCGACCTGCTTCTGATTCTTCCTTGCCTCGGCGCGCTTCTTCTTCTGGTCGAAGAGGAATTTACCGAAGTCCATGAGGCGGCAGACCGGTGGTTCCACGTTGGGCACGATCTCCACCAGGTCCAGGGCTTCTCCCTCGGCCCGTTCCAGGGCGTCGCGCGTTCTCAGAACACCGACCTGTTGACCTTCCGCATCAATGAGTCTCACCTCAAGGGCGGTAATCTCACGGTTGACGCGGTTTCTCTTTGGTGCAGCTATCGCAGGTTCCTCCCGTCAGGAAAAAAACAGCCGGCAGCGACCCGTACCCGGGATTGGCCGGGACGGGTCAGCCGCCGTTCTTCAGTTAACTTTTTGGGCCACTTCCGCACCAAGGCGGTCGAGGATTTCATCCAGCCCCAGGGTACCCAGGTCCTGGCCCTGGCGGGTACGCACCGCCAGGGTCCGTGTCTCGACCTCGCGGTCACCGATCACCAGCAGGTAGGGTACCCTTTGCAGGGTGTGCTCGCGGATTTTAAAACCGATCTTTTCGTTTCTCAAGTCGACATCGGCGCGGAAGCCTTTGTCGGTCAAGGCGCTAGCCACCTCACGCGCCCAAGGGGCCTGACGGTCGGTGATATTGAGCACCACGGCCTGTACCGGGGCCAGCCAGAGGGGCAGGGCGCCAGCGTAGTGTTCGATGAGAATACCGATGAAGCGCTCCAGGGAGCCGAGCACAGCGCGGTGGAGCATGACCGGGACCTGACGGCTGTTGTCCTCGGCGATGTAATGGGCCCCCAGGCGCTCGGGCATGGAAAAGTCGAGCTGGATGGTGCCCAGTTGCCACACCCGTTCCAGGCAGTCGCGCAGGGAGAACTCGATCTTGGGGCCGTAGAAGGCGCCCTCGCCGGGCTGGAGGTCGTAGGCTAGGCCCTTCTGGCGCAGGGCGTCCTCCAAGGCCTGCTCCGCCTTATCCCAGGTGGCGTCGGAACCGACGCGCTTGGCGGGACGGGTGGAGAACTTGACCAGGACCTCGTCGAAGCCGAAGTCGCGGTAGATACCGTACAGCAGGTCGATGAAGGCCGACACCTCGGCCAGGATCTGGTCCTCGGTGCAGAAGATGTGGGCGTCATCCTGGACGAAGTTGCGCACCCGCATCAGGCCGTGGAGGGTGCCGGAGGGCTCGTTGCGGTGGCAGGAGCCGAACTCCGCCAGGCGCAGGGGCAGGTCCCGGTAGCTCTTGAGGCCGTGGTTGTAGATCTGGATGTGGGCCGGGCAGTTCATGGGCTTGATGGCAAAGACCCGCTCCTCGGCCTCGGTGACGAACATGTCGTCGCGGAATTTCTCCCAGTGGCCGGAGCGCTCCCAGAGGCTGCGGTCGATGATCTGGGGGGTGTGGACCTCCAGATAGCCGTGCCGACGCAGGCGGTTGCGGATGTAGTCCTCCAGAAGGAGGTAGATGGTCCAGCCCTTGTCGTGCCAGAAGACCATGCCCGGGGCCTCGTCCTGGGTATGGAAGAGGTCCAGGGCCTTGCCGAGCTTGCGGTGGTCGCGCTTCTCCGCCTCGGCCAAACGGTCGAGATAGGCCTTGAGCTCCTTGCGGTCCCGCCAGGCGGTGCCGTAGATGCGTTGCAGCATCTCGTTGCGCGAGTCGCCGCGCCAGTAGGCTCCGGCCACCTTCATCAGCTTGAAGCCGTTGCCCAGTTTGCCGGTGCTGGGGAGATGGGGGCCGCGGCAGACATCGAACCATTCGCCCTGGCGATAGATGGAGACCTCTTCGCCCGCGGGAATGATGTCCTCGATGATCTGGACCTTGTAGGTCTCGCCCAGGCCGGCGAACAGGGCCTTGGCCTCCTCCCGCTCCCAGACCTCGCGGACCAGGGGCAGATCCCGGGCGACGATCTCGTGCATGCGCTGCTCGATGGCCGTCAGGTCCTCGGGGGTGAAGGGCTCCGCCCGGGCGAAGTCGTAATAGAAGCCGTTGTCGATGGCGGGACCGATGGTGACCTGGGTGCCGGGATACAGTTCCTGCACCGCCTGGGCCATGATGTGGGCGGCATCATGGCGCAGTAGTTCCAGGGCTTCCTCATCCCGGGCGGTGATGATGGCTACCTGGGCGTCGGCGGTGATGACATGGGACGTGTCCACCAGCCGACCATCGACCCGGCCGGCAAGGGCGGCGCGGGCGAGGCCCTGACCGATGTCGGCAGCAAGCTGACCCACGGATACGGGGTGAGCAAAGGAGCGGCTAGAACCGTCGGGGAGGGTGATCTGGGGCATGGGCCTTGCGCCTGTTCAGTGGTGATCGATACCAGGGATCACGTGATTCAGCATATGGCCAACAACTCTGGGCCGGCCGCCGAAACGAAATAGCCGCCAGGACCAGACACATGCACCCCCGTGGGGCAGGTCGGCT
>SACH01000103.1 GCA_009928645.1 Gammaproteobacteria bacterium
GATATGCGCGGCCATGGCCGCCTGCTGCGTCTGGTTACGCGCCTGTTCTTTCAGGCGCCGGAGCTGGCCGATCTGGGCGGACGTCAGCCCGCGCTGCTCGTCGGCGGTCAGTTCGACCGGGGGCAATTGCTCACTCAGGGGACCGGCGACCCCGGGTATGAGTCGGATCGTCAACTCCGCATCCGGCCAGCGAAACCAGAAACCCACCTGCTCCGCCGGCTCGCCCAGGAACTGGGTGAACGCGTCGCGAATCACGCCCGGGGTCGCCTCCAGTTGATGAAAGACAAACACATCCAGGTGGGGGGTGGCCAGCCCGAGGTGCGTCAGGGTCTGGGCCAACGCCTGGCGTCGCTCCGCGTGGGGGCCTTTGTCCCCAAAGGGCTTGGCCAGGACCAGGGAGCGCTTGATCCGCGTCAGCGGTTTGACCCGCTGCAAGCCCACGGTCGCCAGGACCGGATCCAGGGAGCGTGCGATATCCATGCGGTCCACCCAGCCGACCCCGCTGCCACCGGGGAGATAGCGATCGCCATGGCCGGCGCCGAGGCGGGGCATGATCATCAGGCCCTGGTCATGGCTGACCGCGGTAATTTCGTTGCTGGGCGCGAGCGGGGCGCAGCCGGCCAGCCGGCAAATCAGGTCGAGGACCCGCTCATCCTCCTTGTGCTCCCAGCAGGCGACCAGCGACCGCTCCGTCCGCGGGGCGCCCGGGGTGGGGCGGGGCTGAAACAGAAAGGAGGAGTGCTGGTAGGTCGGCGCCGTCGGCGGCGCCAGCGCGGCCGAGATAAAAACATCCATGCTGCGGGCGCGATCCGTGCGGGCGGCGTAGTGGCGCACCGGACCCCAATTGCGAATGGAGGGGCGCGCCAGGAGATGCACCCCGGGCCGCTCCGGGAAGGTGGCCGTGGCGAGGGTGATCACCTCCGACCAAAAGTAGTCGCGTTTCGCGGGGTCGCGTTGCGGTGGCCAGGCGACCAGCTCCAAGCCGGAGAACGGGGCATGTTGTGCGGTGTGTGCCACCAGTGTCCGCTGCACGCCGGAGCGAAAGTGCAGGATCTGCCCCTCCAGCGCGCGCAAGGCACGCACCGCCAGGGCAGCAAAGAAGCGGTTATCCACCGGCACGGCGCAGACGCCGGGGTGGCGCTTGATCGCGCCGGGCACCTCGAAGGCCGACCAGTTGGCGGTCTCGGTGGCCGAAGCGGCCAGTTGCGCCCGGACCGCGCTGGACTTATCGGGATGGTGGAGGGCCAGCCAAAAAGACAAGGCGTGGCGGACCTGGTCCTGGAGTTGGCGATCCCCTACCCGATCGCCGAGAAAAAATACCTGCAACGGCTTCCCGCCTTGCGGCGCATCGGCCGCGCGGTCCATGTACGCGGCGTCCGGAACCACCGTGGCGAAGATTTCCGGCAACCCCTTGAGCGCCAGCGGGGCCGCCCCGGCCCCGCGCGGCTGTTGCCACTGCGTGAGGGTCGCATGCACCGCGGCCGGCATCTGGTAGCGGGACAAGCCCCAGGGGGTCGCATCCGGGGTCGCCTGCCAGGTGGCAAGCTGGAGGTGATCAATCGTGGCCATGTTTCAATCCATCCGTTCTGCTAAGGGCGTCAAAAAACGGTTCGTAGAGCAGGCGGGCCACCCGGTGTTCCTGGGGATTGGTCGCGGGATCCATGGCCAGCCGCAATTGCTGCAGCGCCTGAACCAGGGGGCTGGAATGACCATCGTCCAACGGCTGACCTTCCTGCCAGGCGAACGAGCGGGGGGCAAACTTGGCGTCGACGAAGCCGCAAAAAACCGGACACCCGCCGCGGATGCCCCGGCCGATGGTCTGCCAGAGCGGGGTCAGCATGTCCCAGGCAAACTGGGCCTTGAACTCGGCGGGCAGGCTGGAATAGCCGCCGCGGCAATCCAGGCTGCGGCGGGCCAGCTGGCTGGCCTGGCGCCGCAGGCGCTGCGCACGCGACCCCAGGTCTTCCGGAACCTCCCGGGGCGGGAGGCCGTACTCGTAGACCTCCAGCGCCAGCCGGTTCAGCCGACCGATCGTCGCACTGAAATCATCGGGGCGGGGGTGGGGGCGATGCAGGAAATAGATCGCGGCAATGGCCGCCTGGCGCTGTTCATTCAGGATGTTGTGCCCCCGCGCCACGATCTGCAGGGGGGCGACCAGCACCGAGTGTTCGGGCGTGCGCCCAAACGTCTCGATCAGGGAGCGCGGCAGGCGGGAGGCCCCGTGCGGGCCTCCGGTCGTGCGCGAGGTGACGTCCCGCTGATCCTGCTCCAGGCAGAAAACCCGCCACGCCGGTGACGGTAACGCCTGGTGCAGGGTATCGGCCACCACCGCCGCGTCGGCGTACGAATTGACGACCAGCAGGGCCCGCCGCCGCTCCTGCAAGGACGCCGCGCCCCAGTCGTTGGCCAACCATTGCCACTGCCGTTCCAGTAGATTCAGGCCATCCTGCGGGGTTGCGAAGCGCTCGGCGATGGAGATCAGCCGCCCGCGCCGCTGGGATATCCCCGCCCCGGAGATCACCACCTGGGTCCCGTCGGGCTGGCGGATCGGCACCAAGGCGAAACGTGAGTTACGGATCGCCGCCAATTCGCTCGGCGGCTGGATCAGAACGCCGGCGACGGGCACCTGGACATCGAAGGTGGGGGATGCGCTGTCAATCGGGCGTTGGCCGCCCGGGACGGCGCGCCGCCCGCTCCCGCCCGCCCAGCTCGTCCCCGAGAGCATCAGGACGTGCGGGCCCGCTTGCCCCTCGCCCCGCAACAGAGCGTGCAGGTGCGTCAGCAAAAAGCGCCCGACGCCAAGGTGGTTGAGCATGGACAGTGTACCCCCCTGCTCGCGGGCGCGCTCCGGGCTCGGTTCGTCGTAAAGGAGGCCAAAGATGGAGCCGGCGGGGTTCCCCGGCAGCAGGTTGCGATACAGCTTGATGAGGCGGTCGGCCAAGAGCGGCGGCCCCTCGCCCCCGAAGTCGAAATCCCCCGCCACCGCCGGCTGCGCTTTGATCAGCCAGTGGTACCGGTCCAGCGCCAGCTCGGCGACCACCGCCAGCAGCAGGATTAAGGCGCTTTTGCGGCGTTTCGCCACGCCCGGCCCGGACGCCGCCGCGTCCGCGTCCGGCGCCAGGCCCTGGCGTTCCTCGGGGGATAAGATGCAGAACACCTGAAGGCGATCACCCAGCGCGGCTTCGACGTCAGGCAGGAGGTCGCGATAGTGTTCCGCCACGAGGGCGTTGACGCCGATCTCCTGCAGGGCCAGGGCCGCCTGGCGCATTGCCGCGTCGGTAAGCGCGAGCAGGGGGTCCGCCGCGTCCGCCGCGGCACGCACCCCGCGCGGCCGGTGAGCGCAAATGGCGGACGCAACCTGGGTCAGCTCGCGAAATTCACTGTCGCCCAGCGAGGTGACCGGCGCCCCCGTGCGCGCGGCCTGCGCCCGGCGCCGCAGGAAATCCAGTAGCCCCACGCCCGTGAAGGGCGTGTTCAGGTAGACGTCGTGCAGAAAGGCGGCCTCATTTTGCATGATCGCATACAGGTGGCCCACCTGCCGGTTGAGGTCGGCGAATTGGGCGGTCCAGCGGCAATTCAGGTTCTTTTTGAACTGGGCGCCGCTCCTGTTCTGGAGCGCCGCCCAGGCCTGCGTGGTGACTGCCGGGGTGTAGTTGTTACCCGCGCTCCCCATGATCGGCGCGACCGGGACGAAGGCGGCGTCGAGCGTTTGCTGTACGGCATCGACCTCGTCGCAGATCACCAGATCCACGGTGTATTGCAGCAACTCCGGGAGCGAGAGTTGCTCCTCCAGGGTCCATGGGTCCGGCATGACATACAGAAAGGCCTGCGGGGTCATGATCAGGACGCGCGCCGCAACCGCGGCCCGCTGTTGCCCCTGGGCGGGGCAGGTTGGCCAGAACGGACACGAGCGCTCCGCGCCCTCGTCAGCGCCCCGCGCGCCAGGGCGCGCGGAGGAACGCGGGGTGTTCCGCACCACCGACTGCCTGATTTTATGACAGGGTTTTTCGGCGAACAGGGGAAACGGCCCGCTGTCCGCGTCCCCCTGGATCAGCTCCGGATCGGCCGTTTGCAGGCCGTCGAGGGGACAGCCCACCCCGAAATCCGCGCACAGTTCACCGATCGCGGCGAGGTCGCCGGACCGGCTACCCCGACTCTGGCGCCAATGGATGGCGTCCAGGTGCCGCTCGCGGTTGGACAGGCTGGCGAGTACCGTGGCCGGGATCCCATGCCGGTGCAAACGGGCCGAAAGAGTGGCGCCTTGCAGGGTGTCCGTGACGATGACCGCGAGCCGGGGTCCGGGGTTCTGCGACGCCAACGCGAAAATCAGCCCCATTACCAGCGTTGATTTCCCCGCGGACAACATGCCGACCACGTGCGTCACCCCCGTCAGGGTCAGGGTGTCGTCGGCGAAGAAACCCGGAGACAGTCCTTCCAGGTGTGACGACTTGTCCAGGCGCTCGGCCAGGTGTAACGGCGGCAAGTCGTCCGGCCAATCTGGCGCGGCCTCCCGCGCGTCAACCTCCCGGGCGATCGCCCGCAGCTGCGTCAGGCTCACCTGGAGGGGGGCACGTTCCGTTTGTCTGCGCAAGGTGTGTTGCGTAACAGCCGGCAGGGCCCGCGGCAGCGCGGGGATCTCGTAGGCGCGTACCGTCCGTTTGTGATCGCGCTCAATCCGGGCCGGGCCGGGCACGGCGACGCGCAGGTCGTGGCGCGCCCAGGGAACAGGCCGGCGCAGGGTGTCCCGCAGATGTTGCAACACGCCCGGGGGCGCGGCCGCCCGCTGCACGGGCCGCTCCGCCTGGAGGTCATAGCAGCGCAACACCTCCGGAAAGCCGGCGTGCGCCTGACAGGCCTCCAGCCAGGCCGCGGGCGAACCAAAGCGTCCGCACAGGTGCCGCAAGCTGGCCACCGTCGCGCGAAAGGCCGGCACATCTGTCACCTCGGTCGCCAGCGACGTGTAACCGGTCATCAGTACCGGCAGTACATGGATTGAGGCGCTGGGCAGGTGTTCGACCAGCGCTGTCATGCACAACTCAATCAGCCCCAGCAGAGGGAGATCCTCCGGCAGGGCGCCCGGGGTAAGCGCCGCGGTCAGCGCCCGATAGCCTTCACGAAAGTCTTGATCCGTCCGCATCGCTTCGCCCTCTCCCCTGCATCCGATATAAGCACGCCGGACCGTGACAGCCACAGCGGCCGCTGAAACCCATCACCACCCGCCCGCGCGCCAGGTTGATCACGCACCGCGCCGGCGCAGGTGCTTGAGCAGGTGCGGCACGCTCATTACCCGCACGCGACTTTTCCCGCGCGCGGCCCGCATAAGCTTAAATTGCTCCTCGTACCGCGGAACCAGCTGCGGCAGGTAATCCGGGATGACCAGATAGCAGTCGTAATCGTCCGCGTACTCCTTGAAGCCCTGAAAACGGCGGGCTAAGTGGGCAGGGGCCAGATAGTCTTTAACCTCCGACGCCAGGCGGTGACCGGAGGGCGAGACGGCCACCAGATCAATGCGGTCCAGCTGCGGCCAGAGCGTTGTTTGCCAGCCCAGGTGGTCCAAGCCCTCGGCCAGGGCGATTTCCGTCAGCCCGGGCAAGCACCAATAACGGCGAAAGGCCCGGCGCAGCTGCTTCATGCGGGGAGCATAAGGACGGCGGGCGCATTGTCCCGTCCGGGCACGGCGGACAGCCTCCGGGTTCCGGCATTCCGTGCTGAACTCCGCCGTCCCCACGCCCCGGCGCCGCAGGATCGTCCCCGACACGGTGCACAGGGGCAGTTCACCCTTGATCGCCAGCGCCTCGGGTACGGGGGTATAAAACGCCTCCACGAGCTGAGCGGCGTGCGGGTCATCCGCCAACCCCGCCGCCAACAGCAGACTGAGGGGCGTGTCGATCACCGGATGAGCGATGAGGGCGCGCCGCCAGGCGCGGTAGAACTGCTCGCCGTCCAGGCGATCACGGCACACGCTGAGCAGCCATTGATAACCGGTATTTTCTTCGATTTCCTGCTCGGGATTGCCGGACTCGACCGCCAGCCGCTCGCAATCGCTGGTGATGGCATGATCGGCATACAAGGCTGCCGCATAGAATTCGGCGCCGGGGTCCCAGGACATATCGGGCACCCACGTGCCGAGCGGCAGCTGCGCCACCTTCAACAGCTGAAAGAGATCGGTTGGCCAGTGGGCCGACCCTGCCAGCAAATTGCGGGCCGCTCCCAGATCAAAGGCCCGGCGCAAGGCCAGCGGATAGGGGCACGACAGAGAGCCCTGTTCATCGAGTTGCGCTTGCAGCCTGACCAGCGCCGAGGCATACAGCCGCAGCAGGGTGTGGTCGGTGACGGTGGAGTGCGGGGGTTCTGCCTGGTGGGCCATCATCGATGAGCTGCCTCCGTTGGGGATACGCTAGCGAAACGGCCGCCCCGAGACCGTGGTGAACGGCGCCCGCCGCGCCAACGGGTTTAGTACCTGCTCAACCCGGCCAAGAGGAGCGGACACAGCGGTTTGTGGCCGGCTTCCCGGACGCAGGCGATGGATGCCGCGACGCAGGCGTTCCCTCGTTCGCCGGGGGCAAGGGCCGGGCTGTCGTCGCTGGGACCATATTTGGAGGTTGCACGCCCCTTCAGCCTGAAAGTCCGGGTGCTGCTTCGCTAGCCGGTTGGCCAGTTTGGCCAGGGTCTTGGTCGGACCGATGGCCACCCCCACCGGTAACCCCGTCCAGCGCAACACGCGCGCCCGCAAGGTGCGCCTGTGGGCGGTCTGGTCCCAGTGGTCGAAGCCGGCAAACCGCACAAAGGATTCGTCGCTGGAGTAGATCTCCTGCTCCGGGCTGAACTGGCCAATGACCGCCACTAACTGCCAGCTCATGTCCGCATGGAAGACAGGACCACGCCCCGGTTCTGCTCCAGCAGGTCCCGGACCGCGAAGAAGGGCTGCCCCATGCGGATGCCCAGGGCCTTGAGCTCCTCGCTACGCGCCACGCAGCAACCGTCGTTGTTGGACAGCACCACCACTGGCCAGTCGTGCAGCCGGTAGTCGAACGCCCGCTCACAACTTACGTAGAAGTTGTTGGCATCGACCAGGGCAAAGGGCGCTTGGGCGGGAGGTGGGAAGAAACCGACGGCCATGCTGGGAGTCCGATTATCGTTACCTTAATCGGATTATAGCCCCAGCATCGGACAGTACCTGACCAAAGCACCAGCGTGGAAACATCAGTTATTGGCGTGGATATTGCTTTCCCAAAACCAACACGGACCGGCGACAATCCCCTCGACATGGGCGGTGGGTTACGCCCCGATAGGGAGGCGTCTTGTCAGTGGTCTAGCCACCCAGCGGTAGGGGTTGGTAGCGGCCCCGTAGCACCTGAGAACCCCCTCCGTAACGGTCATAAGCCCAGTAACGGCATGGCCTGTAGCGGTATTGCATCTGTAGCGGCTTATGGGGGGTTCCAGGTGGGTAAGGTGAAAACCTGATCAGGGCTCCTACCTGATAACCTGAGGGTGGACCCGGGCGCTGTACCGATACAGGGTCTCCTGTGGTGGATTGGGGCGGGTCATTCAGCGGTAGGTAGGCCACCCACACCGCGCCAAAGGTGATGAGCGCCGCCCAGCCAGTTGGTAGGGTTATCTCCTCCCTACCTCCCCCCAAACGCCGCAAGCCGCTAAAGGCGCTACGGGGGTCGATTCTGCTGGGGTTTTGGCTGCTAGCTTGGGGCAGCACCCCGTGCTACGTACCTGCTAGGTTTTCGCAGACCCAGATCCATAAGGAGAAGGGGTGGGGTGGTGGTGACCTTGGCGCCTGCTCAAGGGGGCTAAGGAACCAACCCCTGGCAGGGGCCGTGGGGGTCCCCCTCATGGTGACGCTACACTTTGCGATAGACTGGCTCCCCTTGCCATTCGGGAGATTGCCATGCCTCAACTCCTTTATATGATCCCCAAACGCACTCACCTGTCCTGGGACCCCCGCCTTGAGCCCCTGGACCTAGAGGCAGAGGTCGGTGTCGAAATCCCGCTCCTGGGTTACGTCAGTGCCGGCCGGCCCGTAGAGACCCCGGAAGAGCAGGAGATCATCCGCGTACCCAGTCACATGACCCGCAAGGCCAGCTATGCCCTAAGGGTGCGTGGCCACTCCATGATCGACGATCAAATCCAGGACGGGGATCTTATTATTATTGAACAGCGCCAAACGGCGACCAACGGGGAGACCGTGGTGGCGTTGATCAACGGCGAAAAGGTGACGCTGAAGCGCTTCTATGTCGAAAAGGAGGGCATTCGTCTGCAACCCGCCAACCCGGAGATGGAGCCGCTCTACTTACGCCACGATGAGATCGAGATTCTGGGTATCGTCACGGGAGTAGTACGGATGACGGGTGAGTAGTCGCGGGCCGGACATCAAGAACACCTTCAAGTTTAACTTCCCTCTTGCACCGATTTGCAAGGTCATCGGTGCATCGTGAAGGACCGGTGAAGTGCGCAGAGATGGCCTGGAATTCACGGGCGATTTCGTTGCCATTATGTCAGGTGGAATTCTCTTTCATGCTGGATGCTGATTAAATTTTGTCATAGCGGACCGCTTCGTCTTCTTCCGTTCCCTCACGGCTAAGTCGGAACGTCTGACGAAGATCTGACCTACTTGGGCAATACCGGGCTCCGTGGTCCCTCCTGCACTGTTAAGTTTCCCACCTGCCAGGCTCCATTGCTAACATAGCGGGCTCCATTGTCCTTCACATCACTAACCTAGGAGTCCATGATGACGGTTGAAACCATGAGCCTTGCGGAACTACAGCTTCACCTAGCCGAACTGGAACAGCAACGTGCCATTGCTTTTCATGAGCTTGAGCAGCGCAAGAAGCAAGGCAAGTATGATGTGGCTCAGCAGGTTAGGGACCTCATC